>ONTV01000107.1 GCA_900320855.1 uncultured Lentisphaerota bacterium | reverse complement strand
GTTCGTTTGCCGTGGTCAGCGGAGGCCTTTCGGACGAGCAGGGCGCCTGCCTCAAGGAGCTGTCGAACGACGGGTTCGAGATCATGGATCACACCGCCGCGCACGCCGTCTACGTCGCGCAGTGGCTGAAGGAGGCGGACTACGCGGCGGCGCGTGCGGCCATGGACCCGGGGGCGGCTTGGTTCGGCTCCGCCGATGCGTCCGCGCGGAAGGTGTGGTTCAAGCCGGAGATCGATCTCGAGCACGCGAAGAACGTCCGCTTCACGGGACGTGTCACGGGCGGCGTGCTTTACTGCGATGACGCGGCCGTCGCCGCGCAGCTGACGTTCTCCAAGAAGGTCTGGATTCCGTCGAAGGCGGCGCTGTTCGGCATCGTTTCGGTAGCGTCGGACGGCGGGCGCAAGCTGCGCGAGTTCTACGGCGAGACCGACCAGACGTTCGACCTCGCGGACGAGGAGATGGTCCTCGTCGACCAGATCGCGATTCAGCCCGCGCCGGATGTCCTGCGCATCCAGGCGCGCGCGACGCGCGCGAACTTCGCGGTCTTCAATCTGCCCGCGCCGAAGACGTGGATCCAGCCCGGCGGCTGGGAGGCGTTTGTGGACGCGAACCGCGTGAAGGCCGTATACGGCGGCGAATTCGGCTACACGGGCGCGGACTGCGTGATGCCGAAGGAGCGGTTCTGGAACGCGACGAACGACGACACGCCGGCGGAACTCGTGCCGTGGATGCAGCGTCCGAGCTTCTTCTATTTTGACGAAGGGGCGACCTACGACCAAGTCATCGCGCAGATCCAGCAGGCGCAGGAGCTCGGCAAGCCGCTCGTCTTCATCAGCCACATGTCGTGGGACAAGGTGGGCGGCCGCGCGGGATGGATCGCCCTGACGCGCAGTGTCCTCCAGTGGATGACCAATGCGGGCGTCCCCGCGCTGACCGAGGCGGAGTTGACTCAGACGTTCTACGGCGAAGTGTCGGACGGCGTTTCGGTGGAAGGCGCCTCGGCGGCGTCGGAGACGGCAACGCGTGTGTCGGACGGCGTACAAGAATTCACGGAGAAGAGCGGCGTGTTTTTGACGAACGGCGATCTGGAACTCTCGACCGCGCGGCTCACGTACCGCCCGACGGGAGGCACTGGCTCGGCAGACCTCGCGCGCGAGGGCACGCTCGTCTACGGTGGCGACGCGAACATTGAAGTGGAAGGTTCGTCGGTGACGCTTCGTCTGGGGGCGCTCGAGAGGTCCTCGCAAGGCGGCACGCTGGCGTTTCGGACGCCCGACGGACTGGGTGCGCTGGGCAACAGCGTGCGCATTGAGGCGGCGGGTTTCGCGGACGGCGAACAGCTTCCGGCGACCGTCGTCGGCGGTCTCGTTTCCACCTCGGCGCAAAACGAATTCAGCTTTTTGTCCTATGCGACGGGACGCGGCCTCGTGCCCGTGACGCAGTCGGACGGACTGGCGGGCGGCGAAACGTCGAATGCCCGTCTGACGAGCGCCACGACGCTGACGGAAAGCAAGTGCGTCCGCTCGCTGACGATCGACGGCGGGTCACTTGAAATGGCTGACGGCGTCAAGCTGACGGTCGGGGACGGGACGAATCCGGGCGGCGTCATTGTTCGGTGTCCGTCGGCGGAAGGCTACAGTCAGCGCGTTTCGGCGACGGCGGGCGGCGAAATTGACTTCGGCGCGGCGGAGGGTGTCATCTGGGCGACGGCGGCCGACAGGGAAATGTATGTGGACTTCGGCAAAACCAAGCTGACGAGCGCGAAAGGCATGACGTTCGCCAGCCGTGCCGGCAGCGCGTCCAGAAAAGCCTACTTCAGGCCGACCCGCGCGAACGTGAACTGGGCAGGCCCAACTTACATTGATGATTGTGTGGTTGACATTCGCGATGGCAACGCCAACATCCTGCCTGTCGGTCAGGATGTCTATGTGCGCGGGAATTCCGAATACGGCGCCTGCCTGAAGCTGACGGTTGTGCCGAACACGACATTCGAGGGACATGTGTATTTCACTGGTCCGGGCATCTGGGGACGGACGAGCCCCGAAACGGAAACGGTTGATACAGACAAAGCGAAGATGCTTTCGTTCTTCTCGAACGGCAGTGGCTGGATTCCGTTCAACGGGCCTGTGACGATCGAGAACGACGTGCAGTTCCTGGGGGATAACCAGTGGAACGGCGCGATATTCAACCAGCCGATCGACGGCAGCGGCTCCCTGATCTTCCCGTTCACGGGACAGTTCTGGCTGAAGGCCGCCAACACCTACGCGGGTGCGACCGAGATCCACACGAACGCGACCGTCCGTGTCTGCGGTTCGGGTACGCTGGGGCGGGGCGAAGTCCGGACGTGGCGCGGCGGCACGCTATCGTTCGAGAATTGCGGCACCTATGAGGCGGACAACGTGTTCACGGGCACGGGAACGCTGGAAGTCCAAGGCACGACGCTCGTCTTCTCGAACGAAGTCGCGTTCGGCGAAACGAAGCTGGCGGCGGGATCGACGCTGGTCCTGGGCGGCGTCTCCAACGATCTCGGGCGGCTCGTCCTGCCTGTCGGCGCGAAGATCACGGCGCTGGCCGGACGCGCGGCCGTCGTGTCGTTCACCGTCGAGGAGGAGGATGACGTGGCGGGAACGATCGAAAGCGGCGAGGGCGCGCTGACGGTCGTCAAGCGCGGCGCGGGTACGCTGAAGGTCGGAAGCGCCGCGCTCGAGGGCCTGGCGATCGAAGAGGGCACGGTGCGGTTCTTCAACCCGCTGGCGGGCGATGGCCTGTCGTGGTGGCTGGACGCCGCGCGTTCGGACACGCTGACCGTCGAGAACGGGACGGTGACGCGCTGGGTCTCGCGCGGAAAGGACGGCACGGTGTTCACGACGGCGCACGGCCTGCCGGGGCCTACGCGCACGCGGAAGCTCGAGGGGAAGGACGTCGTCTCGTTTGTCGGCACCGAGAACCAGCGGCTCGTCGCGACGGAACCGTCCGTCAACCGCACGGTGTTTGTCGTTGATGTGCCGCGCAATCTCTTCGTAAGCACCGGCCTTTTCGGCATGGACTGGGCGGATGTCGGCCAGCGTTACGAACTGTGGAACAACACGGCAACATGGTCGTGGAGGTCCGGCAACCACACGTTCGCGCAGGGCAATTACATCTACATCGACGGCGTGCGCTTTGACGAGCATCACAATTTGGATAAAGAGCCGCTGATCAGGGACGTGACGCAGGTCTTGACGTTCGAGCATGGCTTCGACAACGGCAAAAGCGTGTCCACGTTCACGCCGTCCGTCGGCGGCTACTATGCCGAAAACGACGTCGCCGCGCGCAGCTTCGACGGCGACATCGCCGAGATGCTGTCCTTTGACCGCATCCTGAGCGAGACCGAACGGAAGATCGTCGAGGATTTTCTCGCGAAGAAATGGAAGGGCGCCGTCATTCACGGCACGAAGCCGTTCGACCCCGGGCTGAGAATCTCGTTCGCGGAGGGCACGGTGCTGGATCTGAATGGCCTGTCGGGCACGATTGGCGAACTGGCCGGGCGCGGCACGCTGGCCAACACGTCCGGCGATCACGTGCAGCTGAAGGTGACGAACGGCAAGACGTTCGAGGGCCAGACCGACGGAGACATCGACCTGCGCTTGCGGGGCTTGGGGATGGCCGTCATCATTCGGTAATGTCAAGGGGTGGTGGCGCGATGTCAATCATGCGTTTTGCACTTGTGGGAGCTTGCCTCGGACTGTTTCTGTCGGCGGATGCGCGGACGTGGCGCGTCGAGCCGGAAACGACGCTGGACGAGGTCAACGGCTGGGACGTCCGGCCGGGCGACAAGGTTCTGTTCCGGCGCGGGGGCGTCTGGCGCGGCACATTGAAGCCGCGTTCGGGGCGTCTGGGCGCGCCGGTCGTCTATTCGTTCTTCGGCGAGGGCGCGAAGCCGCAGCTGTCGTGCAGCGTGCGCGTGGCGGACAGGGACGGGTGGCTTTCCGCCAACCATGACGGACGGTGGGAGCTGTGGCAGACCCGGCCGGCGTGCGCGGGCGACCTGGCGTCGGAGGTGCGCGGCGTGTTCGGCACGGCGATGGGGCTCGTCCAGGAGGGCACGTCCGAAGACAACGTCGCCCGCGTCGTCGCAGGGGAGACCGACCTCAACCGGCACCTGACGTTCTGGTACGATGCGGCGCAACGTCGCGTCGTTCTTCGCAGCTGGTGCAATCCGTTCGATTACTTCGGCGCGGCGGAGCTCGTCGTGGCGCGTCCCATCATCGACCAGACGGGATGCCATGACGTCGTGTACGAGGGCCTGAGCCTTCGCTACGGCGGCGCGGCGGCGATCGGCGGCGCAGACGTTGCGCGCGTGACCGTGCGCAACTGCGACATTTCCTATGTCGTGTCCGGGATCGTGTTCGGTGGTGACGCCACGACGTGTCGCGCGGAACGCAACCGCATCTGGCAGGCGCGGGACGCGGCGCTGACGGTCAAGGGCGCCTCGGACGTCGAGTTGACGGACAATGTCGTCTGGAAGTGCGGCGTCTCGTTCGCCTGCGGCAAGAACGCGAGGAATGTCCGTTTCGCGTACAACACCTGCGTGGAGGCGGGCCTCGGCTGGGGTCGCGAGAAGGCTGCGTCAGCGTGCGGCTCGCACCTCGTCCTGGCGGGCGCGGCGTCTGTCGCGAGCAACGTCTTCTACCGCTGCACAGCGGACGCGATTCGCCTGGTCGGCGCGGCGGAATCGAGGCTGGACGGCAACCTCTATTGGCTGCCGTCCGACTGGGATGGGGTGGCAAACCGCATCTGCCGCTGGACGGGCAGGAGCGGAGAACCCCGGCTGTTTGGGGCGGGCGAGGAGGCTTTCAGGAAGTTTCAGCAGGAGACGGGCTTGGAGACGCGCGGCGTTTTCCGCCGGCCCGATTTCACGAACGCCTACCGAAAAGACTACCGCCTGTTCGGCGCCGTCGCGGACTATGGGGCGCGTGGCCTGCCGGGCGTGGACGAGGATCAGGCCGTGACGAACGGCGCGCCGTACGGCGTGGAGAGCCTGCGCAGCGGGCTGTGGGCGGTCTCCGCCAATGGACGTGACGCCTTCGTCTGCCGTGCGTTCGCCCGCTACAATTCGCCGGACTATCCGCGCGACGAGTATGCGTTCGTGAACCTGGACGCGAAGGACGGCCTGGAACTCGTCATCGAGGCGCGCGACGGGCGCGAACTTTCAAATGTGCTGATACAGCCTAAATCTGCGCCTGTCCGCCTGACGCGGCAGGGCCGGTCGAGGCTGGCGGTCACGGTGCTGCGTCCGTGCAAGTTCACCGTCGAGCCGAACGAGCGGCGCACAGGCCCGTTGTTCGTGTTCGCGAATCCGCCCGAAAAGAACGTTCCGGCGGCGGGCGATCCGAAGGTCAGGTATTTTGGCGCGGGTCTGCACCGCGTGCCGGGGGACGTCGTGCGCCTCGGCACGGGCGAGACGCTCTATCTCGCGGAGGGGGCCGTCCTGCAGGCGGCCGTGCGCGCGGAAGGCTCGGACATCCGCCTGTGCGGACGGGGCGTCCTGGATGCGTCCGTCTTCGAGTCGACGCGGGGAAACAAGGGGCCGCAGTACGCCTTCGTCGATCTCTACAAGTGCCGGAACGTCACGCTGGAGGACCTGACGATTCTCGGCTCCTACCACTGGACGGTGTACCCGGAGGGGTGCGACGGCGTGACGCTGCGCAACGTCAAGATCTGCGGCTCGCGGTGCGCGAACGACGACGGCATCGACCCGTCCAACACGCGCGACCTCCTGATCGACGACTGCTTCTTCCGCACGCAGGACGACTGCGTGGCGGTCAAGGGCATCACGCGCGAAAACGGGAACTGCGAACGCCTCGCCGTGCGCAACTCCGTCTTCTGGTGCGACTTTGCGCGCATCGTCTGCCTAGGGCACGAGTCGCGCGCCGCGCACATTTCCGATTTCAGGTTCGAGAACAACGATGTCGTCCGCTATGTGCGCCCGCTGATGCTGATTGAGCCGGGCGACGACATGGCGATCTCGAACGTCGTGTTCCGGAACGTACGCGTCCGTACGGACGCGCACGGGCGAACCGAGGCCACGATGCGCATCCAGCCCGTGGTCAACGTCTACACGCAGTCCGACCAGCCGGGCCGCATCGCCAATGTGGAAGTTTCGCAGGTCGCGTTCGAGGGGGCGGCGATTCCGCTTCGGTTCTTCGTGAAGGGCGGCGACCGGACCCGCCTGACGCGGAACGTGCGGTTCTCGGGCGTGACGATCAACGGAGTCCCGGCGACCGAGCAGACGCCGGCGCGTCCGGCCGTGTGCGCGGTGTCGAACGTCTGGTTCGACGGCGAGGCGCGTCCGGACGGCGAGGAGCCGCTGTTTGTGCGCGGGCCGTATACGGAAGGCGTCGCCTTCGAGAAGGGCGCGACGGAGTCTCGCACGTTGCGCGTCTTCCCGAAAGACGACGCCTGGTGGTGGGCGCGGCGCGACGAAAAGGCGCGTGAAATCGCCGCGTTGCGCGGGAAAGAAGTCGATTGGGTGCTGCTCGGCGATTCCATCACGCAGGGCTGGGACGGACAGCCCGCGCTGGAACGGCTGCGGAAGTCCCGGACGGTCTTGACGCTCGGCTACAACGGCGACACGGTTGGCAATCTCGTCTGGCGGTGCCTCTGGGGCGAGTTAGACGGCTATCGTGCGCGTGACATCCTCGTGCTGATCGGCACGAACAACCTCGGCGGCGATAACGCCGCGCCGGAGGACGTGTTCGCCGCCGTCCGGAAGCTCGTCGCGCTGATCCGAATCAAGCAGCCGGACGCGCGGCTTCACCTGCTGGCCGTCCTGCCGCGCGACGTCGGCGGAAAGGAGACGCCGCGTCTCTGGCCAGACCGCATCACCGCGTACAACCGCCTGCTGAAGGGCCTGGCGGACGGGCAGCACGTCTTCTTTCACGACATCGGCGCACGCTTCCTGGATGCGGAGGGCCGGCTGAACGCCGCGCTCTTCTGGGATCGCCTGCACCCGAACCCGTCCGGCTACGACATCTGGGCGGATGAGATCGAGCGGATGCGCAGGTGAGGGTCAGTCACAGGAACCGTGAACAAAACTACCCGAGTCCATGACTGGGTGCCGCTGCGCAGGGACGGCTCCCGCGCGCACGGGGAGCCGGAAGGCGCAGGTGCGCTGGCGGCGTGGCACGGTGCGCCACTGCGCCGCCCCGAGGACGCGGGACGCGG
>ONTV01000184.1 GCA_900320855.1 uncultured Lentisphaerota bacterium | reverse complement strand
CCCTCGACGCATGATGGGCGTCAAGCAAGACAGGGCAGCAACCCGAACCGGGTTGCTGTTCTGTTTTCTGTGTGCCGGGCTTCTCGTTGGCTGTTCAGACGCGGCGGCGACGCGGGTTGCGGCTTGGGAGGCGGGCGGGCGGCGGCGCAGGACGCGCGCTTCGCGATGGCGGTCTCGAACGGCTCGGGGTGCGGCGGGGCGCGGCTCGGGCGGGCGCGCGACCTCTACCGGGCCTACGGGGTGGAGGAGCGCATGGGCTACCACTGCCACGAGGGGCCGCACCGCCTGATGCCGGTCGACTGGGAGCGGTTCATGGACTTCGCCGACCGCCACCTCAAGGCGCCCGCCTCGGTGCGCGGCGCGGCAGAGCCTCTTCAAGACGCTGGATGAGGTTGGCGCCGATCCGTGGCTGTCGGTCGAGCTGTTCAATCCGGCGTACTGCCGGACGACGCCGCGCGTGCGGGGCGTTCGCGCGTGACGTGGGATCCCGTGAAGGAGGTCTTCACGGGCGCATCGTCTGACCTCAACGCGAAGCTCGACGTGCCGTACCTGAACGGCTGGAAGCTGGAAGGTTGAGAGTGGGTTGGAGGTTGAATCTCCACCTCCACCTTTAGCCTCCAACTTCCCTCCGCTCTCCACCTCAAGCTAGGAAATCTCAAAACATCTCATTTTAAATCGCATCTTCTCATCCTTTTCTCAAAGCTGTTTTAGTATAATCCCCTTCATCATCGTTGAGGTGAGAGGGATTTTCAGTCGGACGAAACACACAACCAGACGAAACACATAACACGAAGGAGAGACATCATGTCATTCAAGATCGGCTATCTGCCGCTTTCCAAGGTCAACTGGACGAACGACACGCTGGAGGCCGCGCGGGCGAACGCGATTCAGTTCCTCCAGACGCTGCCGGACGTCGAGGTCATCGCGCCCGACCACATGCTCGCGCTGGAAGGCGAGGCGCTTGACGTCCTCGACCAGTGGGAGAAGGATCGTCCCGACCTCATCGTCGCGCACTTCCTGACGTTCTCTCTGGGCGTCGTGCCGCCGCTGTTCGCGCAGCGCCTGAAGGTTCCGGTTCTCCTCTGGTCGCAGCCCGAGCCGGATCCGGCGGGCGGGCGGTTGCAGAACAACTCGTTCTGCGCGGCGAACATGAACGCCCACCACATGTGGCGGCTGGGGATTCCGTATTTCTACGTCCACGCGCAGGCCGGCACGCCGGAGGCGGAGGAGAAGCTCATGAAGCAGATCCGCGTCGCGCAGGCGATGAAGGCCCTGGGGCGGATGCGCATTGGCCTCATCGGCGGGCGCGTGCCGGGCTTCTTCACGAGCTGCGTCGACGAGATGATGCTGCGCCGCACGCTGGGCCCGGAGGTGAAGATCATCACCGAGCACGAGCTCTTCACGGTGGCGCAGAACCTGACGGCCGACGAGGTCGCCAAGGGACTGGCGCTCATCGACGGCGACTTGAAGACGCATCCGACGGACGGCCCGCGCGGCGACCAGAAGGAGAAGTCGGCGCGCCTCATCGCGGCGGTCATGAAGCTCAAGGAGAAGTTCTTCGTCGACACGTTCGCGATGCGCTGCTGGCCGGAGGTGATCCTCAACGAGTTCTACGGCATCGCCGTCTGCTCGACCCTCGGCCACCTCACGAACCACGGCTACCTCACGGCGTGCGAGGGCGACGTCTACGGCGCGGTGATGATGCGCATCGGGCAGATCCTCTCCGGCGACCTGCCGTTCTTCTGCGACCTCATCATCTGCGAGGGCGACCACGGCACGGTCTGGCACTGCGGCGCGGCGCCGTGCGCGCTCTGCAAGCCGGGCTACCAGCCGGAGCTTCACTGCTCGGCGACGGTCGAAGGCGGCGGCGTGAAGGGCTGCACGGGCGAGTTCCCGCTCAAGCCCGGCCGCGTGACGCTCGCGCGCCTCGGCGAGACGCGCGACGGCACGGGCTTCCGCATGCTCGTCTGCACGGGCACGGGCCTCGACACGGATCTCTTCGTGCGCGGGACGCCGCTGGACATCCGCTTCGACGCCGGCTGCGAGGCCGTCCGCCGCGAGGTCATGGAGAACGGGTGGGAGCACCACTACGCACTCATGTACGGCGACCGCACGGAGGAGCTGACGGCGCTCTGCCGCAACCTGAACATCGAGATGCACCTCGTGCGCTGACCGAAGGACTCCCGCGATGCCCGCCGAAAAGGACACGAGCTACAAGTGGCGCCTTCTGGCGCTCCTGACGGTCACGTACTTCCTGATGCACGCGACGCGCCAGATCTTCAACGCGTCGCTGCCCCAGATCAAGGCATCGCTGCCGGGGACGAGCGACGCCGAGTGGGGGTTCACGCGCACGGCCTTCCTCTTTTCCTACGCACTGGTCGTGCCGTTCGCGGGCATCGCGGCGGACATGCTCCGCCGGAAGTGGGTGCTGGTCGTTGGCGCGCTGTCCTTTTCGGCGAGCGTCCTGGCCACGGGCTTCGTGGGCGGCTTCGTCGGCATGCTGCTCATGTACGGGCTCCTGAACGGCGTCGGGCAGTGCATGATTCCGGCGTCCGCGAGCTCGCTCATCGCCCAGCACCACCACGAGACGCGCTCGACGGCGCTCTCGGTCTACCAGACGGGGCTCTACTTCGGCGTCATCCTCGCGAGCGTGCTCGCGGGGTGGCTCGGCGGGTCGGCGGCGGACGGCTGGCGCTACGCCTTCTGGGGCTTCGGCGCGCTCGGCGTCGCCTGGACGGTTGTCCTCTGCCTCTTCCTGCGCGACACGCCGCCGCTGCTGCAGCACCATCGGGCGGGCGAGTTCGAGCGGGCGAGCTTCAAGGAGGCGTGCCTCGCGATGGTGTCGAAGCCGACGGCGCTCCTCCTCACGTTCGCGTTCGGCATGCTGGTCTTCGGCTCGAACTGCTTCCGCACCTTCATGCCGCTCTTCCTCCAGTCGGGCGCCGAGCAGGGCGGCTTCTCCCTCGCGCCGGGCGCGGCGGCGTTCCACGGCGTCTTCTGGTTCTACGTCGGCAGCTTCCTCGGCATTGCGGCGGGGGCGCGCGCGTCCGACCGGCTGGCGCATCGGATCGGGACGATCCGGCTTGACATCCTCATCCTCGGACTGGCGGTGTCCGCGCCTGCGATGGCGGCGATGGTGTACATGCCGACGCTGGCGCTCTCGTG
>ONTV01000045.1 GCA_900320855.1 uncultured Lentisphaerota bacterium | reverse complement strand
TCTTGGGATTCTTCATTTGATCCGCCGGCTCTGCCAGCTCGCCAGAGGCGACGATGTGATTTTCGTGTCAATGACCGCCCAGATCATGCGTTTTGCCCGACAGGCTGCCGATTCTTGCGAACGGACGAGATGAAGTCGTTGATTTCATCCATCAACGGCTCTTCGGCATTTGCGGACTCGACCTTTGCCCGCATCGGCAGGCCGCCGACCATGACGCTTTTCTTGAAGAACATGCGGATGGCCGTTGGCAAATCCACGCCGATGGCCTCATAAATTGACGCGGTTTGCTCTTTCAACTTCCGGTCAATTCGAACTTGTACCAATGTCTGTGTCATATAGCCTCATGCAAAACGCATTACCACCGAATGATTCGTACTATACCATATCCCCTCGGCGGCCTCAAGTGGCCGTCTTCATCTTTATGCCGGATCTCTTGGATTTATTGATTTCCGGTTGCCCGCATAAGAGGGAGATTCCCCGTTGGCTGTCGTCGAGCCGAAAAGATACCACCAGCCGTTCTGCCGGAAAAGGTAGCCGCCCTCGATGCCGTTTGTGCCGCGCGTTTCGCGGGACGCGGCTACTGCTTGCGGTAGGCGGTCATCGTCATGCCGTAGCGCTGCCGGAAGAGCGTCATCAGGTGCGTGGACGAGCGGAAGCCGCAGAAGCGGCTGATGGCGCCGATGGGCGTCTCGGTCTCGCGGAGCATCCGCGTGACGCGCTCGAAGCGCGCGTCCTGGATGAAGTCGAGGACTGTCCGGCCCGTGGCGTCGTGGAAGCTCTTTTCGAGGAGACGCCGCGAAACGCGCAGGGCGGCGGCGACGTCGGGGACGCCGATGTCGGCGGTGGCGTTCCTCCGGATGAACTCGCGTGCCTCGGCGACGCGGCGTACCGTCCCGTTCGTGTCGGCGGTCGAGAGGCGCTCGATGACGCCGAGCAGACCGAACCGGAGGTGCGTGACGCGTGGCGTCGGATGAGGGCTCGAATTGGCCGCCGTGTCGCAGAATGCGGCGGCGAGGTAGCCGCCTGACGCGAAGTCGGGCGCGACGGACGAAAGCGAGGGCGTGGTGTGTTCGCAGATGACGGTCTCGTTGTCCACGCCGAGGACGAGAACCTGTCCGGGCACGGCGATCCCGGCGAGCCGACAGGCGTCGAGGACTTGCTTGGCGCGCTGGTCGTAGGCGGCCCAGATGGCACAGGGCTTGGGCAGGTCGCGCAGCCTGGCGGCGAGCGCGGCCTCCTGCTCCCGCCAGCTGGCGTTGTCCGGCGGAGTCAAGACGTGCAGGGTATGCCCCCGGTCTTTCAGGTAGGCGCGGAAGAACCGTTCGCGCGCCTCGCACCATCTTTCGTCACCGCCCGTGCCGACAAAGGCGAGGGACGCGGGCTTCCGCCGCAGGAGAAGCTCGGCGGCGGCCGTCGCAAGCGCACGCTCGTCGGGACGAAGCGTTGCGACGGCCGTTCGCGACTTCCCCCCGATGGGGGGAGGGGTGTTGACGTAAACGGCGGCCACGCGCGCGAGGTGCGTGCGCATCTCGCGCGGCAGGGTTCGGCAGGAGGCGTCCGCAATGAGGGCGTCGGGCCGCCAGTCGGCGAAGTCGGCGAGCGACTGGTCGGACGGGTGCATCTGCGCGAACTGGACTTCCCACGCGGGGTGTGTCGCGGCGAAGCGCATGATGCCGCCGATCATCTGGCGCGAGGCCGTGTGGCGGACGTCAAGGCTGACGAGCATCTTCAGGCAGTCCTTTTCCATGTCGCACAGTATAGCAGAAGCGTGCGGAAAATTGAAGTGCGCCGTGCGCATAAACGCAGACGGCGTTTGATATAATAACCAACATTACGTCGAATGTCTGTTTTCATCACGAGGAGTAAGTATGGAACATTCAGTCACCCCGCTGTCGGCAGCCCTTGGCTTTCTGCTGCCCTTTGTCTTTCCCCTCGCGACGCTGTCCGCCGCGCCGACGCGCACCTGCCTCTTCACCCCGGCGGGGGGCGCGCCGCGCGATCTCGTGATTGCGGACTGGTCGGCGACCGTGAACGGTGCGCCGCATGAACTTGTCGTCGGCGAGCACCGCTGCGGCTTCCACCGCTTCCGGGGCGGCTGGACGTTCCCCGGCTTCGACCCGCGCCAGCGCAACGAGGTCGTGATGACGGGCACGTTCGAGGCGCCGTCCGACGGCGAGGTCGTGGCGGGGCTTTCGGGCGACTGGTTCTACGATCTCGCGCTCGACGGGAAGGCCGTCTTCTCGACGGGCAGCGGCGGCAACGGCACGAGCGAGTACGGCTACTGGAACAAGACGGCGAAGTTCCCCGTGACGGCGGGGCGGCATGTGCTGACGGTCACGCTCCGCAACGGCATGGGCGGGCTGATGTTCGCGCTCGGCAAGCCGGAGGCGCGTCCCGTCGTCGCGAAAGAGCCGGTCGCGGTCGCCGACGCGCTTGCGGCGGCGCGGCGCATCTGGGCGGGCGACGTGTATGAACGGAATAATGCGAAACGCCGCGCGGACATGGCCGTCGTCCAGCGCGCGATCGACATGACGTCGGGCGACGACTTCGGCAAGGCCGTGCGCGGCGACCGGAGCGCGGCGCTGTTCGCGAAGGCGCCCGCGCTCGCGGTCATCGACGCGGCGGTCGACCGGATCCTCGCGGAGGTGCCCGTGACGAAGGTGGCGAAAGGAACGGTCGCCGTCTGGTACTACTACGACATGGGGCACGTCGTGAAAACGCCGGGCGGCACGGTCTTCGGCATCGACCTGAGCGGGCCGCGCGACGCCGAACTCGCGGAGATCCTCGACTTCGCGCTCGTCACGCACAACCACGGCGACCACGCCTCCGAGCGCGTACTGCGCGCGATGCAGAGGAAGGGCGGCTTCGCGAACGGCAAGCCCGTCGTTTCGTCGTTCATGTACTCGCCGTGGAACGCGCGCAGCCCGAAGACGTACACGTTCGGCGACTGCACGGTCGAGACGGGCGTGACGGACCACAACGCCTACTGGACGGAATCCATGACGCCCTACAAGGTGACGTGCGGACGCGGGCCGGAGGCCGTCACGCTCCTGCACGCGGGCGACGGCTGGGACGGCGCGCAGCTCGCGCATTTCGCGCCCGTCGACGTCGTGATCTGCCACGTCTGGCCGTTCGACGGGCACAACGCGGAGAAGACCGCGTCGGTGCTGAAGCCCGACCTGCTCGTCGTCTCGCACGCGCAGGAGATGAGCCACGGCTTCGGCCCCGGCCGCTGGGACTGGGCGGCCTGCGAGGAGGAGGCCGCGCGCGCGACGGCGGCGGGCACGGCGATCTACCCGGTCTGGGGCGAGCGGTTCGTTTGGCGCAAGCGCTCAAAATACAAGAACGTCTCGCGGATAAAATGAGAACCAACCTAAGTCTAAGTTTTTAGTGTATAATAAAGCACACGTCATAAAGGAAACCACAAGATGAATACGTCCAAAATCAAGCACCTCGGTGGGCTCGCGCTGTTGGGCGCGAACGTCTCGCTTGGCGCGGCGAATGCCGCAACGGTCAATGGACAGGAGTATGTCCACCTCGTCTCGCCGGACACGAGTTCGGCGGTCGGGCAGAACTCGTTCGTGCTGGGCGCGAACTGGTCGGACGGCGAAGCGCCGTCGGCGGGCAAGGACTATCTTGTCGCCCTTCAGGTGGTGGGGGGGGGGGGGGGGGGGGGTGGGGGGGGGGGGGGGGGATCATTGCCTCTGCCAACTACGGCGAGCTCGCGTTTTCCGGCCGCTCCCTGACGCTCGGCAACGCAGAGACGGGTGACGCGGGCTGGCTGTTCGCGTACAACCTGCGACCGCTCACGATCGGCGACTTGCGCTGTGTCGTGGGCGGTGTCCGTTTCTCGACGGGCAGCAACTATTCGAACTTCAAGGGGAAGGCTCAGGTTCTCTCGGCGGTCGCCGCGCCGTTCGTGTTCGAGGCTTCGGGGACGCAGAAGTGGCAGCTGGACTTGGACATCGTGGGCGCAACCGACCGTGGCCTCCTGTTCCGCGTCAACGACGGCGCGCCCGCCTCGCCGGACGTGATGGCGTTTCGGACGCTGACTGACAGCCATGCGGCGTTCGCGGACTATTTGGGTCAGTTGACGGTCGATGGCACGAACGTCCTGCTCTCGGCGGAGTGGAATTCGACGAAGCTTATGCCGACGAACTTCCTTGGCCGGGCGGATGCGGCGCGCGCCGATGCCGTTGTCCTGCGGCGTGGCGGCGGATTGCGCGTCGTCTCGGCGTACCAGTTCGCCTTCAATGCCGGCGGTCGCGGAATCCGCGTCGGCGAGGGCGGTGGCCTAATTGACTGGGGCAAGGTCGAGCGCGCGTTTTCGGCGTCTGTCACCGGGCCAGGAGTCCTCTCCTTCGGCAACCGCGCAGGGGCGGCAAGCGGCGCGACGCTTCATGGAATGACGCTCGCCTGCGGAGGTCTGGAGGTTCTCTTGAACGCGACGGTGCGGCTGGCGGAGGACTTCGCGTTCGGCGCGGGCGCGTCGCTGGAAGTCCAGGAAGGCGGCACGCTGGTCACGAAAGTCGGCGGCAACGCGCCGCAGAAGACGACGCTGCATGGCGGCGCGAAGATCGTTTTGGGCGTCGGCTTTAACGAGCGCATCGTCGACAAGCAGTCGGACGTGACGCTTTACCGTCCCGGCAACGGACTGGTCGGGACGCTGGCGCTGGACGCGGACAGCCAGATCGTCGGCGCGTCATCCGAAAAGCCCATTCAGATCGGCCTGGAGCTGTTCAATGGACAGAACTGCGTGAGCGGAAGCTACGGCGGGCGCATTCCCGCGCTGACGGTTCCGACGGCGGTCCGTACGGTTTCGGCGGACGATTTCGCGTTCCCGGAGGAGGCGGGAAGCGGCAGCTACCGCATCGAAGTCGAGACGGACGGCGAAATCCAGACGGTCTTTCTCGTTGCGACGCGCCAGGTTCTCGTGTGCCCTGAAGGCACGGCGGGCAACACGCCAGCCGCGCCCTACGACACGTGGGAGACGGCGGCGAACGACGTGGCGACGGCCGTGTCCGCCGCGACGGCGGGATGCGTCGTGCGGATTCGTCCCGGCGTGTACAAGACGTCCGCGACGATCACCGTACCGGCGGGCGTCTCGGTGCGCGGCGAGGACGAGAACGGGGCGTTGGCGCCGGATCGTGTCATCCTCGACGGTGGCGCGACGGCGGAAGACCGCACGGCGGGGCATCGCGTGTTCGAGCTGTCGAATGCGGGGAGCGGCCTCTGCGGCCTGACGATCCGCAACGGCTTTGCCGCGGATCAGGGCGGCGGCGCGTACATCACCAACCCGACGGCAGGTCTTTCCGATTGCATCTTCACGAACTGCTTTGCGCTGTCGGCGGATGGCAACAGCGGCGAGGGCGGCGCGGTCTTCGTGAAGGTCAACTTGTCGAACCGTGCGCCGCTGTTCACGCGCTGCCGTTTCGAGGCCTGCAAGGCCGGTCAGGGCGGGGCCGTCGCGCTGACGGCGGATGCCCCGCTGTCGGCCTTTGCCGCAGACCGTTCGGGCGCGTGCGCGTTCGTCGATTGCGCATTCGTGGGGAACGAGGCCGTGCGGGCTGACGGCAACGCCAATGGCGGTGCGCTTTCGGCGACGCGGTGCAGCGTCTGGACGGAAAACTGCCGCTTCACGGGAAACTGGACGACATCGACCGGCGGGTCCGGGTCGAGCGCGCGTCGCGGGGCGGCGGTCGAGGCGGCGAAGTATTCGGTCTTCACGAACTGCATCTTCGACGGCAACGGTTCAGGCCATCGTGCGCTGCTGGACGGAGGGAATCCCGTGCGCGTGATGGGCTGTGTCTTCCGCAACAACACGTCCGACAGCCTCGTCGGCGACGGCAACACGGCGGAATCTCTCGTGGAGAGCTGCGTCTTCACGAACAACGCCTGCACGTCCGCCAATTACTTAAGCGCGCGTTGGCGCAACTGCCTGTATGCGGACAACGCGACGCCGCTGAATCTGGACGGCTCCGTCTTCGAGAACGTGACCGTCGTCTCGAATCGCTGTCCCGGCGTCTACCTGAACGCCACGGCCGCGTTCACGCTGGCCAACTGCATCGTCGCGTACAATCAGGGCGGGCAAATCTCCAATTCACGCGGCAACGACAACTTCCGCTGGCTCAAGACGATCACGGCGGATATGCTGCCGACGTACGCGACGCTCATGAATAGCTGCGTTCAGGGCGCGGCCGCGCTGAAGTTCGACGACGGTACGCCGTTTGACCTGCTTGGACAGGATGCGGACGGGAAGTCCATCGACGCGAATCCGCGCTTCATCGATCCGAATCAGAACGACTGGCGGCTGAAGCGCCGTTCACCCTGCCGCGACACGGGCAAGGCGTTCGGCTGGATGACGGCGGACGCGACCGATCTCGCGGGGAATCCGCGTGTCGTCGGTCGTGGCGGCAAGCCGCTCGCGGTAGACGCGGCGGCGTTGCCGGACATGGGGTGCTTCGAGTGTCTGGAGAATGCGGAACTCGGCCTCCTGATTCTGGTGAAGTAAGTAGCCAAAAGGCGTAATTAGAATGATTTTGCGACAAATCAAATCATTTCTCGCGCTTTTGTCTGTCCCCCTCGTGGGGACAGGCCCCCTCGATTCCTGGGGACAGACCCCCCAATCCGTGGGGACAGACCCCGTTGTCTACGACTCCTTTCGTCCTGGACAGCCGTGGTTGGACACGGACGGCAAGCTGATCCACGCCCACGGCGGCTCCATTCTCTGCCTTGATGGCCGCTACTGGTGGTATGGCGAGAACAAGGAGCGCACGGACGGCAAGAACGGCGTCTGGCATTGGGGCGTTCGCGCCTATTCGTCGACCGACCTCTACAACTGGAAAGACGAAGGGCTGATTCTGCCGCCGGAGCCGGACGATCCGCTTTCGCCGCTCAACCCGAAGACGATGATGGACCGTCCGCACATCCTCTTCAACGAACGGACGCGGACGTTCGTCTGCTGGCTGAAGCTCATGCAGCCGCCGCACGCGGCCGTGCAGGTCGAGGCCGTCTACACGGCCTCGTCGATTCGCGGCCCGTGGCGGAAGGTGCGGGACGGGTTACGGCCCTGCGGTATGAGCGCCGGCGACTTCGACCTCGTCATGGCGGACGACGGCAAGGCATACTACTACTTTGAGCGCGTGCACAGCGAACTCGTCTGCGCCGACCTGACGGACGACTACACGGACGTGACGGGCTACTATTCGACGCACTTTCCGCTGAAGCGTCCGCCGTTCACGCGCGAGGCGCCGGCCTACTTCCGGCGGAACGGCTTCCACTATCTTGTGACGTCAGGCACGACGGGCTACTGGCCGAATCCGTCCCGCGTCGCGGTGGCGGACACGTTCCATGGCCCGTGGACGGACTTGGGCAACCTGCATCCGACGGATCGGTCAGAGACGTCGTTTCGGTCGCAGATCTCGTCCGTCTTCAAGGTTCCGGACAAGAAGGACCTCTACATCGCGCTTGGCGACCGCTGGCTGCCGGACGACACGAACACGTACGCGACCGTCAGCAACGCCTTCGACAAGGCGACGAGCGGACGTGGGGCTGACGCGGACTGCCAGTCGTTCTGGAAGAACTTCGGCGGCGATGCCGAAACGTGCAAGGCCCGCTACGTCTGGCTGCCGATCGACTTTTCTGGCGACAAGCCGGCGATCAAATGGCATGACGAATGGAAATTAGAGGATTTTGAATGAAGATCCAATCTTTTCTCGCTGTTCTGATTTTCGTCTTTACGGGGACAGACCCCCTTGTTTTGTGGGGACAGGCCCCCCAATCCGTGGGGACAGGCCCCGAGACGTGGTTTCATATCATTGGCGGAAATGCGTCGAAAGAGGGGTTGACCGCCGACTTGGAGGCCATCAGGGACGCGGGCCTTTCGGGCATCCAGTTCTTTCATGGCGGAGGCCATTCGGGTGTCACGCCGTGGCCGGGGCTGGAAGATCGGCAGATTCCCTGCCTGAGCGCGGCGTGGGACGATCTCGTGGCCCATGCCGCGCGCGAATGTCGTCGGCTCGGCCTCACGTTCAAGACGCAGAACTGTCCCGGCTGGTCGATGGCGGGCGGGCCGTGGATCACGGACGAGACGGCCCAGCGGCGGCTCGTCGCCGCGGCGACACACGTGAAAGCTGACGGACAGGCGCGCGCCGTCACGTTGAAGCGTCCCGACATGCCGCATCCGAAGGCGCGCGACTACCATGACGTCGCCGTGCTGGCGTTTCCGACAATCGCGGGCGACACCGAGGGGGAGCTGGTGCCGCGCAATCCGCTGACGTCGCTGCGCATTCTCGACCCCGCGCCGGCCGCGACGCCGCAGACGCTCGACTTCGACTTCGACCGCCCCGTCACGGTGCGCACCCTCGTGCTGCCGTCCGTCGCCCGCATGGCGCAGCAGGCCTGGGTGTGCGAGCCGGACTTGCGTCTTGTCGTGTCCGCCGAACGGGCGGACGGCACGTGGGCGACCGTCGCCGACCGTGACATTCCGCGCGGAAACTGGGAGGAATACCTGCCGACGGAAGGACTGCAAAGCGTCGCGCTCCGTCCCTGTCCGACGCGGCGGCTTCGGCTCGCGTTCTCGGGGGCGCATCCCGTGCATCTCGATTTCGTGCGTTTCTGCGCAGGGGCGCGTCTCGACAACTGGGAGGCCTTTGCGGGAAGTTCCCTGCGCGCGCTCGTGCGCGGCGCAGACACGCTTTCGGCGCGGGACGTCGTTGCGCTTGACGCGATTCGGGACGTGACGGCCGAGACGGCCAACGGCGTCTTCACGGGCGCGCTGCCGCCGGGCGACTGGACGCTGCTGCGCGTCGGTCACGTCAATTCGGGGTTCGAGAACGGCCCGGCGCCCGACTGCGCGACGGGCTGGGAGTGCGACAAGCTCGATCCGCGCGGCATCGAGGCGAACTTCAGGGGCTATATCGGGCGGCTGCTGGACGGTCCGCTTGCGTCCGTCGGGATGGACGGCATCCTGCTCGACAGCTGGGAGGCGTGGCGGCCCGACTGGACGTGGCGGATGGAAGACTATTTCCGCGACCTGAAGGGCTACGACGTGCGCCGCCGCCTGCCCGCGCTCTTCGGCTACGTGATCGACGGCGGCGAGGCGACGCGGAACTTTCTCCGCGACTGGCGCGACGCCGTCTCGACGCTGATCGAGCGCAATTTCTACCAGCGGATGGCGGAGCTGGCGAAGGAACGCGGCCTCGCCTGCCAGTATGAGACGGCGTTCGGTGACGTCCTACCGGGCGACATCCTGCGCTACTGGAAGTGGGCCGACACGCCGATGTGCGAGTTCTGGTATCCGCATCGTGACGACGGCTACGTCGGCAGCTGGCAGAACAAGCCGGTGCGTCCGTGCGTCTCGGCGGCGCACCTGTACGGCAAGCGGCGCGTCGCGGCAGAGGCGTTCACGAGCTTCGAGCTGAGCTGGAACGAGTCGCCCCGCCTCTTCAAGCGCATCGCCGACGAACACCTCGCGCGCGGCGTGACGCATCTCGTCTTCCACACCTACACGCACAATCCGTACGCGAAGGGCGCGGAGCGGCGTCCCGGCACCAGCTTCGGACAGGGCATCGGCTCGCCGTTCCTGCGCACGCAGACGTGGTGGCCGCAGATGCGGCATTTCTCCGCCTATCTGACGCGGTGCAACGCGCTCTTGGAGGCGGGCGCGCCCGCGAGCGACTTTCTCTGGTACCTCGGCGACGGCCTGGACGCGCGGCCGGACGGCGAGGCCGCGTCCTGCCGGGACGGCCTGTCCTTTGACCTCCTCAATCAAGACGCCCTTAAGGAACGGCTGTCGGTTCGGGACGGACGGCTCGTCACGTCCGAAGGGGCCTCCTGGCGGTTCATCTACGTGCCGGACTGCGTGACGGTTCTGCCCGCGACGGCGAAGCGGTTCGCCGAATTGGAGCGGGCGGGCGCGCGGATCGTGCGCGGCGATGCGGATGCGCTGTCGGAGGCGTGCCGTGCCGCCGGCCGGACGGTCGAGGGGGATGTCCTGTGGCTGAAGCGGGCTGTCGGAAGCGGGGCGGTCTTCTTCGTCTGCCCCCGACAGGCGGACACGCCGTTCGACGGGCGTGTGACGTTCGCCGCGACGGGGAAGCCGCGCGTCTACGATCCCGTTTCAGGCACAGTGCGCGCCGTCGCGGCACGCGAAGCCGGTGGGCGGACGGAGATTGCGTTGCGCCTCGCGGCCAACGAGTCGTGCTTCGTGCTGTTGGGCGACGCGAAGCCGCCCAAGGGAACGACTGAGGCCGCGTCGGACGCGGCGGACGGGCCGTCCGTTGCCCTGTCGGACTGGACGGTGGCGTTTCCGTCCGGCCACGGCGTGACGTGCGAGCCGTTCGCGCTGAAGGAGCTGAAGTCGCTCGCGGAACTGCCGAACGTGCCGGAGGAGGTGCGCGGCTTTTCGGGCACGTGCGTCTATCGGGCGACCTTCGACTGCCGCGAACCGCACGCGCTGGACCTGGATCTCGGCCGCGTCGAGACGGTGGCCGAGGTCTCCGTGAACGGCACGCCGGTCGCGACGCTCTGGACGGCGCCGAACGCCTGCCGGATTCCGGCATCGGCCGTGAAGGCGGGACAGAACGAGCTGGAGGTGCGCGTGACCACGACATGGCTCAATGCGCTCGTCTACGAGGCGCGCGGCAACGGCAAGTCGCTCGGGCGTTGGGTTCTGGCGGGGCCGAACGCGGGCCACCCCTACCTGCCGTCCGGCCTAATCGGCCCCGTGCGGCTGCGCCAATGCGTGTCCGAGGGGGCCGCACGGAGGCACGGAGACACGGCGAAGAAAGCGGATGGCATCCCGTTTACGGTGCGCAATGTCTACGGCAGCCACATGGTCGTGCAGCGCGGCAAGCCGATTCGCGTGACGGGTACGGCGCCGGCGGGCGCGGACGTCGAAGGAAACTTCCATGGCGTCAAGGTCCTGGCGAAGGCGTCGGCCAGCGGCGAATGGACGCTCGAGTTTCCGGCGGAACGGGCCGGCGGGCCGTACACGATGACGTTTGCGACACAGCCGAGCCGCGGGCCGCAGTTCGTCTTCACCGACATCCTCGTCGGCGATGTATGGCTCGCGACGGGACAGAGCAACATGGAGTTCCCCGTCTGGGATCCGGCGCGGCCCTACACGCGCCTGAAGGACGGCGACAAAATCGCGGCATCCTACCGAGACGATGGCATCCGGCTGCTGCGCGTCGCGAACGCGGCCTGCGCCGAAGGGCCGTGCCGCACACTCTCGGGACGGCCCGCGTGGCGTCCGCTCACGTCGACGGAGGCCGTCGCGAACACGTCCGCCGTCGGGTTCTACTTCGCCGACAGCCTGCGGCGCGTCCTGCGCGAAGACGGGCGGAAAGTGCCGATCGGTCTTGTCCACGCGAACTGGGGCGGGAGCGCGATCGCGTCGTGGCTGCCCGCGTCCGGCGCGTACTGGAACGCCATGCTCGCGCCTGTGACGGCGCTGAACGTGAAAGGTGTCATCTGGTACCAGGGCGAATCCGACGCGGGCGACGCCGAACGCTACCGGAAGCTCCAGAAGGAGCTGATCGACGGTTGGCGCGACGCGTGGCGCGACGAGGCACTGCCGTTCTGCCTGACGGCGCTTTCGTCCTACTACCGCCACAACCCGCAGCATCCGCTGCCGGACGACTTCTGGAAGTCGTTTGACCTGAACGCCGACTGGAAGACGGAGGGCTGGAAGGTCGTCGGCTACGCCGCGTTCCGCCAGATGCAGAGCGACTTTCTCGACTGTCCGCACACGGGCGTCGCCTGCACGTTCGACGTCGGCGAGCACTCCGACATCCATCCGAAGGACAAGCGGACCGTCGGCGAGCGGCTTTCGCACGAGGCGCTGCGCGTGGCCTACGGCGACGCGGCGGCGCGTCCGGGACCGCGCGTGAAGGCGGCGGTGCGCGACGGCGCGGCCGTGGTCGTCTCGTTCCGCGACACGGGCGCGGGGCTGACGGCGCGCGGCGGCGCGTTCGGCGAGCGGCTGTGGGCGCTGAAGGACGCAGCGGGCCGCTGGTTCTGGGCCGAGGCCGAGCTGCGGCCGGACGCGACGGTGCGCGTCGCGTCGCCGGAGGTCGCCGCGCCGACGGCGGTGCAGTACGCCTACACGAGCTTCCATCCGGCGCCGAACTTCTACCGTGCGGACGACGGGCTACCGGTCTTCGGGTTCCGGATCGACGTGAAGGCGGAGGGGGCGAAATGACGCGGCGGATGTTTTCGCTGGGCGCGCTGGCCGCTGTTGGCACGTTGCCTTTTTCCCTGCGGGGCGCGACACGTCGCGCGGCGCTGCGCCTGAAGCTGGGCGTCATCTCCGACATCCACGTGCCGTCGCACGAGCGGTCGAACTGGTTTCGCGCGGCCTTGCGGACGTTTGACGCCGAACGGGTGGACGGTGTCGTCATCGCTGGCGACCTCGGCTTCAAAGGCGTCTTTGCGGAGCTGAAAGTCGTTGCGGACGTCTGGAACGAGGTCTTCCCGAAGGGGCAGCGGTCGGATGGCGAGCCTGTCGAGCGCCTGTTTATCACGGGCAACCACGATGTCGACGGTTGGTTCTACCACCGTCCCGAATGGCCGAAGGTGAACGCGACGCCCGATCCCGCGACGGTGACGGAAAGCTACGTCTTCAACCGCGCGAAGATGTGGCCGGAACTGTTCGGCGAGCCGTTTGCGCCAGTCGTCCTGAAGGAAGTCAAGGGCTACACGTTCGTGCTGAACCACTGGCACAGCCGGATGCTGAAGGAGAAAGACCCCTTGCCGGACTTCTTCCGCGCGCACGGGCGCGAACTCGCCGGCGCGAAGCCGTTCTTCTTCGTCCAGCACAACCATCCGCAGGGCACGTGCTACGCGGGGCTGACGGACGGCGTGATCGAGGGCTGGGGCACGGACGACGCGGGACTGGCGACGCCTTGGCTGGCTGCGTTTCCGAACTGCATCGCCTTTTCGGGGCATTCGCATTTCACGCTGACGGACGAGCGCTCGATTTGGCAGGGCGCGTTCACGTCCATCGGGTCGTCCACGTGTCCGAGCGGGGCGATGGCGAGCGCGTTGCCGGGGCGGGACAACTTCGGCTGGTCGGGCGACCGGGAGGCCGTCGGCTGCGTGAACACGGACTTGCCGAAGCAGGGGATGATTGTCGAGGTCTACGACGATGAGATCGTCATTCGGCGTCGCGACTTCCGGCTCGGCGCGGCGTTGGGGCCGGACTGGGTCCTGCCGTGGCCGATTGCGCGCGGCCGGCCCTACGCGATCGAGAGTCGCCGCGCAACGTGTCCGCCGCCGCGCTTCCCGACGGACGTGCGGCCCTGCGTCACCGAGCGGAAGACGGAGAAGGGCGCGTGGCTGGATGTGACGTTTCCGCCACTGCACGGCTCGGCGTCGGCGGCGCGTGCGCTCGACTTCAGCGTGCGGCTGGAGGTCAGGACGGCGGACGTCGCGCGTGTCGCGCAGGAAAAGCGTGTCTATTCGGTCGGCGCGCTGTTGCCGGAAGGGCAGGATGTCGCGGTGAATCGCTGTGCTTTTGCGCGGTCGCTTGTGCCGTTCCGGTGGCAGGCGCGCGCCGTCGTGACGCCGTACAACACGTTCGGAACGCCGGGCGTGCCCATTGCGTCAAACTGGACGCGCTACGATCCATTGGTGTGAGGGAGAAAAGTAAAATGAGAATCTTGTGTGGAATTCTTTTTGTGGTGGCGTCGGCTGCGGCGTCGGGCGGGACCGTCGACTTTCGGACGGCGGCGGACATCGCTCCGAATCTCCGGAAGGCCTGGGTCGTCAGCTCGGACGGGCGGTCGGTCCGGTCGAAGGGCATGTACGGCGGCATCAACAGCCTCAAGGGGTTGCCCGACTGCACGGGCAAGCGGTTCCGCCTTTCGCTCGTCGCGCGGCAGCACGGGTCACGTCCCGGCGCGCGAGGCCATCACTGGGGAATCTCGGGACGCGACGCGGCGGGGAACACCGCGACGTTCCGGGCAGACGGCTCGGGGTTCTGGCTCGACTTTACCTCGCCGCGCGGGACGCTGCTCCTGCGCTCGTCCGGCGTGGACCAGAAGCCGAAGTTCACCGCGCCGCCGAGCGCGTCGCCGCATCCCTACCGAATCGAATTCGACTTCACGGAACATGGCTTCGCCGTCTCGATCGACGGACGGCGCGTCATGATGGAGCCGAAGGCGCTCGGGCCGTTCTCGCACGTGTCCTTCTACTCCTGGAACGAGGACGTCGAGATCTCGGACTTGACGGTCTCTGATCTGCCGACGGCCACCTGGAAGCCGCTGGAGCGGCCGGTGCTGTCCGTGCCGTCCGCGACGCCCGAAGAGCGCGCGACGAACCGCATCTACGCGCTGGACGCGCCGCTGAGCGGCGAGGCCGGCGCCGTCATGTTCTGGGTGCGCCGGGACGTGAACGGGCACGTCTGCGACTTCCTTGACGCGACGAACGGCGTCGTGCTCTCGACGGGGCTGTCCGTGCCGTGGGCGACGTTCAAGGTGCGCACGGAGAGCGGCAAGGCGCTCGACTTCGTGCGGCGCACGCCGCGCGCCAACGGCGACGGCGACTGGGTTCACCTGGCCTTCGCGTGGCATCCGACGGGGCAGGCGCGCTTCTTCGTGAACGGCCTTCCCTACAACACCGGCTTCACGGCCGGCGAGCGGTTCTCATGGCTGATGTTTGGCAACGACCTCGGGCAGGCGCGCACCGTCCGCTTCCGGACGGGGACGAACCGGCGGCTCGCGCCGGCGGTCGAGGACTTTCGCGTCTACCGGCGCGAAGTGCCGAATCGCGAGATCGTGGCCGCCTACCGTGCGCGCATGCCGTTCGACCTCGTCTTCGAGGAGTCCGTCTTCCCGTTCGGCGAGCCCGTGCGCGTGACGGCGAAGATCGCGCCGGGCGGCACGTTCACGCTGCCGAATCCCGTCGAGGCGGCGACGAACGTGACGGGCACGGCCGACATCGAGCTTGAAGTCCGCCGCTGCCGCCACGAATGCAAGGACCCGAAATCTCCGGCCAAGGTGACGCGCCGCTGGACGGAGCCCGTCTCGAACGGCGTGACGCGGCTCGCCGGCCTGCGCGTGGACGCGACGCGCGACCTCGCGACGCGGCCGCTCGTCCTGCCGGAGGCGGGCGACTACGTGCTCGTCGCGCGCGTGTCCGTGCCGGGGCTTGGCGGCGCGTCGCCCTATCAGCGGACGCTGACCTTCAGCGCGGCGCCCGTGCGGCGCCTTGCCGACGTGCCGCCGTCGGACGCGGCGTGGCAGACGGGCGAATGCCTCTGGTCGCGGACGTTCGCGCAGCCGTCGGACATGCCGCTGCGGAAAGGCGAGGCGCGGACGGCGACGTCCGCCGCCGGGACATACCTGGAGGCGGGGGCGGACAACGGCGACCGCATGAGTTGCGTCATTGGCCTCGCGCCTCGCTGGGTCGGCAAGCCGCTGCTGCTGGAGGTCGACTGGCCGGACGACAAGCCGCGCTCGATGGGCCTCTACCTCTACAAGCCGACGAACGGCTACGGCACGAACATCCGCGACCGGCTGCAGGGCGGCATTCAGGCGGGGGCGGAATATCCGAACACGGGGCGGATGCAAACGCAGCGCTATCTCGTGTTCTTCGCGGCGACGAACATGCTCTTCGAGGCGCGGACGATGATCACGAACTTTCCGGCGGCGGTTGCGCAGATTCGTCTCTCTGCGCTCGTCGAGCCGCTGCCCATGCTGGCGGTGCGCACGCCGAAGGGGTATGCGCCGCGCCGTTTCGGCCATTCGGACGAAGACCAGACGTTCTACAACAACCTGAACGTCGACACGGTCGGCTCGTCGACGGCGGCCGTCCTGCCGGAGCTCGTGCGCTACCTGAAGTACACGGGGCAGAACGCCCTGAACTACTCGATCGCGCGCTACACGTACACCTACGGCCCGGTCGAGGGGTCGGAGGGCAACGGAATGTTCCCGTACCGCGAGGGCGAGATCGGCCACATGATCCGCACGCTGGGCGCGAACGGCATCGGGGTTGACGCGACCATCCAGCTCGGCGGCCTGCCGCAGGCCCAGTGGTTTCACCTGTCCGAGACGGAGATGGACCGGCGCGGCGCGCTCTCGTACGACTTCGAGGGGCGTTCGCCCGACATCTACCTCAACGGCGCCCAGCAGGCGAACTTCATCCATCCGTGGGCGCGGGCGAAATTCTTCGAGTATGTCGGCGACCTCATCCGCGCAAACGCGACGAACGGCGTGATGGCGGTGTCGTATCCGCTCCGCAGCAGCTTCGGCGCGTTCCGCTCGCTGAAGCTCGGCTACGAGGACTGGACGATGGCGCAGTTCGTGCGCGAGACACGCACGCGCCTGCCGAAGAAGACCTGCGGCCGCCTGGCGGGCGCGTCGCGCTACGGGGCGCGCTACGACTTCCTGACGGCGACGAACACGCCGGCCGTCCGCGACGCCTGGCTGCGCTGGCGGGCCAGCAAGGTCACGGCGTTCGCCGCCGAACTGGCCGCGTTCCTGCGGGCGGCCAATCCCGACATGAAGCTCATCATCGGGCTTGGCCAAGCGGACGACGCCGACGCGGCGGAGGCCTATGTCGAGAACGGCCTCGACTTCGACGCGCTGGCGAAGATCCCGAATCTCGGCTTCGGCGTCAGCCGGGGCGTGACGCAGGCGCGGTGGCGGCTGTTCAGGGGCTACCCGGCGCTGCCGTCGGGCGAGGCGAACTACCGGCGTCAGCTGGAGACGATCCGCGCGCGGTCGGGAGCCGTGGCGTCCGTCATCTGCAACGGCTCCTATTTCGAGACGCGCGTGAACACGCTGGATCCGAAGGCCTACGACTGCTTCTTCCAGGACGCCGACATCAAGCCGTGGGGACGGCACTTCCTGAAGGAGCTTGTCCGCGCGGTCGCGTATGGCGATGCGCAGTCCGTCTACACCGGGCAGCAGCCGCTCGGCTCGCTCGGCAGCGAAGACGTCGTGCGCGAGTTCGCGAAAGCCTACTGCGCGCTGCCGCAGGTCCCGTTCACGGACGTGCCGTCAGGCGTGGCGGCGCTCGTCGTCCGCCAGTTCAAGGCGAAGGACGGCACGTACCTCTATCTCGCGAACACGGCGGGCGAGAGCGTGAAGGCGAAGCTGGCGTTCCGTCAGCAGGGGCTTTTCGCGCGCGTGTCCTGCGAGGACCTCTCGACTGGCGCGCGGCTGAAGGGGCTCACCGTCGCGCTGAAGCCGTATGAGCTGAAAAGCTTCTTCCTGTCGGGCGATAATTCGCTTGTGAAGGTGGAGAATGAATAATAAGGGTAAAGCATTCATGGAAACACAAAGTAGAAGAAAGAACATGTTGAGCAAGACAATGAAAACGATGATGGGGTTGGCGGCGGGCGCATGGGTGCTGGCTGTCGGCGCGGCGGAAGAAGGGCCGCTTGTGGCGGTCGATCGCCTTGGCTGGGACGGCGTGAAGGTGTCCGAAGGAACGCTCACGCGCGAACGCGGCGCGGTCATGGGCTGGTTCGGCGGC
>ONTV01000123.1 GCA_900320855.1 uncultured Lentisphaerota bacterium | reverse complement strand
AAGGCGTAGCGCACCGTGCGCGGCACGTCGGACGTGTTCACGGCGTAGAGGTAGCGGCGCCCCCGGAACATGCACGCGCGAATCTTCACGGTCTCGTCCTCAAAGTCCGGCACGTCCGCCATCACGACGGCCGGCAGCTGCCGGAAGGCGGCGGCGAACGACCGCAGCGGGCCCTCCATGCCATACGTCCCAATGAGGTAGCCGCCCTTCGTCACTCTTAGACAATGCCCGAAAATTTCGCATGAAATTTACAGTTGCTGACCCTTATCCGCCCGACAGGCGCCGCGATAACAACGCCGCATGCGTCTGCGCCATCATCGCACGGCTCAGGAGCGCGTCGTGAGATGCCTCAATTCTTCAACGAATTAAAATCGCACCCTTCGGCCGCGCGTTCTCCCGCTCTACGCGGCAAAGACAGACACGGGAAGGCGCGACTGCGGCATCAGCGGAGGACGTAGCCGTCCGGGTCGCCGCCGGCGATGCGGCGTTCCGTCAGCTTCCCGTCCTTCCACGCGAGATCGACCGTGTAGCCCCCGCGCGCGCGGAGCCCCGTCACGCGCCCCTCCGGCCACGCCGACGGCCGCGCCGGCAGCAGCCGCAGCACGGCCTTCCCGTCCGCCGTCCGCTCGTGGCTCTGCAGCAGCATCTCCGCGATCGCCGCCGTGCAGCCGAGGTTCCCGTCGATCTGGAACGGCGGGTGCGCGTCCATGAGGTTCGGGTACGTCCCGCCCCGGTACGTGCCGCCGAGCGTCGCGAACGTCGGCGAGAGCTGGCCCTCCAGGATCCGGTGGGCATGGTCGCCGTCGAGAAGACGCGCCCACCACGCGATGCGCCACGCCATGCCCCAGCCCGTCGAGACGTCGCCCCGGTGGACGAGCGTCTTCTTCGCCGCCGCGAAAAGCGCCGGCGTCTCCGGCGTGATCTGGGCGGACGGATAGAGCGCGTAGAGGTGCGAAATGTGGCGGTGCGTGTCCTCCGGGTCGTCGAGGTCTTCCGTCCACTCCATGAGCTGGCCCCACTTGCCGACCTGGAGCGGCGCGAGGCGCGCACGGCACGAGGCGATCTCCGCGAGGGCCGCCGCGTCCTCCGCCTCCCTGCCGAGCGCATGCGCGGCGGCGGAGACCGCGTCGAAGAGGTCGCGCAGGATCTGCGCGTCCATCGACGCCCCGCGCGTCCACTTGACGCCGTTTCGCCCCTTGGGCGCGTTCTCCGGGGAGACGCCGGGGACGACCGCGAGGAACCCGGTCTTCGGGTCCTCGACGAGGACGTCGAGGAAGAACTCGGCCGCGCCCCGCATAACGGGATAGGCGCGCGCGAGGAATTCCCGGTCGCGCGTGAAGAGCCAGTGTTCCCAGAGCTGGGCCGAGAGCCACGCGCCGCCCATCGGCCAAAGGCCGTACGCGCCGTGCACGGGCACGGTCAGGCGCCAGATGTCCGTGTGGTGGTGACAGCACCAGCCGCGCGCGCCGTACATGTCCTTCGCCGTGCGCGCGCCGGAGACGGAGAGGTCCTCCAGCAGGGCGAGAAGCGGCTCGGCCAGCGGCGAGAGGTTCGCGACGTCCGCAGGCCAGTAGTTCATCTGGAGGTTGATGTTGACCGTGTAGCTCGACATCCACGGCGGGACGCGCCACTCGTTCCAGATTCCCTGCAGGGTCGGCGGCTGCGTACCGGGCTGCGAGGACGCGATCAGCAGGTAGCGGCCGAACGCGAAGTAGAGCGCGGCAAGGTGCGGGTCTTTCGTCACCCCGAACGCCTTCAGGCGCGCGGGGACGGTCGCGCCGGGCGTCGGGTCGGGCAGCTCCAGCCGACACGTGTTGAACTGCTTCCCGTAGGCCGCGACATGGCGCGCGCGGAGTTCGCCGTAGCCGTGGGCGAGCGCCTGCGCGAGCTTTCCTTCGCAGCGCGCTTTCTCGTCGCCGGAACTGCCGTCCTTCCAGTCCACGAAGCTCGTCGCCGCCGAGAGGAGGAGCGTGACGGACGTCGCGCCCTCGACGGCGAGGACGCCGTTGTCGGCCGAGACGCGGCCGCCGTCCGCAAGGGCCTTCAGGTGCGCGAAGTAGCGGATTGCGCCCCACGAGTAGTGGGAGACGCCCGCGCGGCCGGCGAGGGTGACGTCGCGCCCGTCGTCGGCCGTCTTCGCGTCGCGCTGGAACGGGCTCTCGAAGAACGCCGCGAACGAGAGCGCGCCGGGGCGGTCGGCCGTGAGGCGCACGACGACGACGTCATCCGCGAGCGACGTGAACGCTTCGCGGCGGAAGGTCGCGCCGCCGACGGCGTATTCGCACAAGGCGACCGCCTCCTCCAGCGAAAGCGAGCGGCGGTAGGCCGACGGCAGGTCGTGCCCCTCGAACCGGAGGACGAGCGAGCCGAGCGTCTGGTACGCCTCGGACGTGTTCCGTCGCGAGACCTTCCAGTCCGTTGTCCGACGGAGGAGGTCAACCGCCTCCGCCTCCTTTCCATCGAGGACGAGCCGCCGGATCTCCGGGAGGATGCCACGAATCCTCGGCTCCAGCATGTAGTCGGGGCGCCCGTCCCAGAGCGTGTCCTCGTTGAGCTGCAGGCGCTCCGCGCCCGGCCCGCCGAAGACCATCGCGCCGAGCCGCCCGTTGCCGAGCGGCAGCGCCTCGTTCCACGTCGCCGCCGGCGCGTCGTAGTCCAGCGTCAGCGGCGACGCGGCGACCGCCGCACCGGCAACAAACGGCAGCAGCCCCGCGACCGCCACGATTCCCTTGACTCCCTGCAGACGCACGCTCGTTTTCATTTGCATGACGTTTCGGCATTATAGCAAAACCTGCCCATCCCCGTCTAACGGGAGTCGGCAGGGGCATGGACGAGGCGCCAGCCGGGCGGGGCCGCGAACGTCTCCTCTCGGCGTCCGCCCTTCACCGTCCAGTCGTAGACGATCTCGCCGCCGGGGACGGGCAGAGTGACGCCGCAGAAGGCGAGGTCGACGTCCGTCGGGCGCGCCGTCACGGTCTTCGTCCGGTGGTCCACCTCCACGCCGAGGACGCTGTGGACGAGCAGCACCGCCGCGTAGGAGGCGAAGCCATGGTTGCAGCTCGCGTTCGCCCGGTCATGTTCCCACAGCGTGCCCGTCCGCTCCGCCATGTACGTGAAGTAGCCCTTCGTCTCGTCGAGGATCTGCCGCCCGCGCCCCGCGCGCTCCAGCAGCTTCAGGCGCAGGTAGTTGCCGATGAAGGCGTTGGAGGGCCAGATCTCGGGGTGCTTGAGCAGCTTCGTGCGGTCGGCGGGGTCGTAGCGCTTCGGGCCGAAGTCCGCCAGCAGCGTTTCCCAGAGCGCGGGATGCGTCTCGGGCGTCGCGACCCGGTGGAAGAAGGCGTAGTACTGGCACGTCTCCGTGCATTCGCCCGAGAGCTTGAGCGAGCCGTCCTTCTGGCGGACGGCGTTGTCGCAGAACCACGCGCCCGTCCAGCTCTGGCGGCGCACCTCCGCCCGCACGCGCGCCGCCTCGGCGGCGAGGTCGGGCCGCCCGTAGAGGCGGTCCATCGCGTCAAGCGTGTCGGACCAGGTCATGTTCGAGGGGTAGTTCACGTCCCGCACAAGCTTGTTCGCGCGGCTCCACTCCACAAAGATCCAGCCCGGCAGGCGTTCGAGGAGGCCGTCCCCGTTGCGGAAGCCCCACAGGTACTTCACCAGCTTATCGAGGCGCGGGCGCAACGCCTCCACCGTCTCGCGGTCTCCCGTGCGGCGCAGGTACTCATCCGTCTCCAGCACGAACCACATGGCCCAGTTCGGGATGTGGGCGCGGTCGCGGTGATCGGACGGATAGCTCATCGGAAGCGCCCCGTCGGGAATGTCGTCGAACGCCGGCGGCAGCGCCAGATTCTCCTCGAAGACGCGCTCCAGCGCGAAGTCGCCCGTGAGGAGCGTCGAGACGGGGGCCGTGAAGTAGGCGTCGCAGTTCCAGCCCGCGCGCTCGCGCCCCGGGCAGTCCATGAACACGTCCACCGCGTTCTGGCGGAAGGTCTCGCGCGCCGCGTCAAAGATCGCGACGAGCGCGGGGTCGCTCGCGCGAAATCGGGCGCGCTTCGCCGTAGGGTTCTTGTAGCTGCGGAAGCGCGGCGCGGAGACGGTCATCTCGCCCGAAACGACGTCCAGCTCCACATAGCGCATCGTGTAGGGCTCGAAGGCGTCCACCTCATAGACGCCCGCCTCCGTGAAGTCCCACACGAGCGCGTTGCAACAGCCCCTGTCGCGTCCAACGCCGTGCGCCTCGCCGTTCGCGGTCAGCACCTCGTCGAACTGCATGACGAGCCGGCCGGGCGTCTTCACCGCCACGCGCAAGCCGGGGAAACCGGAGTCGTTGAGCCCGTTGTCGAAGACCGCCGACTGGCCCGCCGCGAGCGGGAAGGCCGTCGCCGCCTTCTCGGCCGCCGTCGCCGGGCGCCGATTCGCGCTCACGAGCCGCTGGGCGAGGAAGGAGACGTTGAGCTCGAGGTCCGCGAGCGGGAAGCCGAAGCCGCTGGAAGCCGGCGACGTCCCCGGCAGCTTGAGCGCATGGTTGGTGTGGACAGGCGCCGTCTCGTCGAGTCGGATCTGCGCGAACGAGACGGGTGTCATGCGCGGATTCACCTCGAAGTCCGGATAGGGGGCGCGGCGCTCGATGAGCGTCGGCTCCGGCGCGGCGGCGAGCGCGAGGGCGGGCGGGTGCGCGGGCGCGGGCAGGCGGTAGGCCTCCGCGAACGTGCGCTGGAAGGAGTAGCGCGGCACCTTCTGGACGCGCGGCAGGCGCGTCGCGGCGAAGGCCCCGCCCGTCCGCTTCGTCGCGGCGCGCACATCCCCGCCGCACACCACCTCCGCCTTGAAGAACGGCGGTTGCTCCATCAGGTAGAAGTTCGGCACGTTGTAGCCCGCCACCTCGACGCACAGCTCGTTGCGCCCCGGCTTCGCGGCCTTGGAGAGGTCCCATTCGTCGGGACGGAAGAACCCCTTCGGCCCGCGCGCCGGGCCGAACCCCACGAACGCGCCGTTGAGCGTCACCCGATAGGAATACCACGCCGCCATCTTCAGGACGGGCGTCTCCCCCGCCTTCGCCTCGAAGGGCGCGCGGAAGGCGATGAGCGTGTTCATCTCCGCTTCGAGACCCGCCGGCCAGACGGACTCCGCCGCGTCAAACGTCGTCCTCGCGTCCATGCGGCACGCGACGCCCAGCGCGACAGCGACAAGAGCTTTCTTCATCAGTTTCTTCATGTGAAAGATCTTTCTGGTGGAGATTAAAAGGCGTCGGTGCGGGCGCCGGCAGAAGGCTGCAGCAATCGAACCGGGCCCAGGAGGCCGTAGGGCGTCCGCGCGCCACCCGACGGTTGCCGCGTCGTCCACGTCTTCCGCCGCCACGGTGGCAGGCCTGCGTCGTAGACGAGGCGGTTGCGCCACGCCGACGTGACCTCGATGGCCAGCCGGTTTTCGCCCGCGCGGACGGCGGCGGAGCCGTCGACGACGTGCGGCTCGCTCCAGACCGTGCCGAGATCCTGCCCGTTGAGCCACACGCGGGCGATCGACGCGACCGCGCCGAGGTCAAGGAAGAGGTGCGGCGGCTGGCCGTCCGGCAACGTGAACGTCGTCTCGTAGCGCACCATCCCCGAATAGGCCCGCGCCTCCTCCGAGACGGGCAGTTCGCACCAGGGCCTGAGCGCGGAGACGGTCACGCCCTCGTCGCATCCCCAGCCCTTCGCGAACGTGAGCCGCCACGGCGCATCCAGTGTCCGCGCGGCGAAGCCCGTCCACGCGGCGTCGTGCGCGGGCGGCGGCGCCTCATCGAAGTCGCCCGTCTCGACGAAGAGGGCCTGTCCCCGTGCGAGGTCCAGCCGCAGCCGGCGGCGTCCGCCGGAGACCGACGAGGAGAAGGGGGAACAGGTTCGGTCGGACGTCGGGTCGTAGACCCGGACGGCCTTCCCGGCCGCGCGCAGGGAGATCTCGCCCGCATAAGACTCGCCGTCCGACGAGCAGAGGAAATAGCGGTCAAGCGTTCCGACGCGGCGGTGCAGCCACTTGAGCCGCGCGCCGCCGCCGGCGACGTCGGGCTTCACGCCCAGCGCCGCGAGGGCCGCCGCGACGTCCGCCGCGCCCGCGCCAAGGAAGACGTTGGCGCGCGCCGAATCCCAGAGCCGCGCGGCGAGGCGACGCACCTCGCC
>ONTV01000106.1 GCA_900320855.1 uncultured Lentisphaerota bacterium | reverse complement strand
GCGAAGCTGCCGACGCGGCGAAATCGACTGTGTAGTGAAGACCTAAGAGCAAAACCCCAGCAACCGCTGGGGTTTTGCTCGCGAACGTGGAAAGTCGGGCTAGTCTCGGCGGAGGGCGATGGCGTCGAGGCGCTTGTCGCTGACCTTCTCGAACGTCTTGAGTTCGGGGGCGAAGAGCTGGAGGCGGAACTCCTCCAGCAGCCAGCGATAGCGCGCGAGCGCGGCGGGATCGGTGTTCTCGCGGTCCTTGAGCGCGTCGCGGTAGCGTTGCCAGTAGGGCGCGAAGCGCGCCTCCTTCGTGCGGTCGGAGGCGGGCGAGACCTTGGCGCGCGCGAGGCGCACGTCGATGGCCTTCAGATAGCGCGGATAGCGGCGGAGAACGTCGAGCGGCACGGTCTTCGGAAAACCCCGGAACGTCAGCCACGCCAGTTCCTCCAGCACGGCGTCCGTCGTCGCCTCCGGATAGGCGCCCGTCGCGAGCTGGGCGTCGAGCGCGCGCATCGTCGCGACGGTCTCGCGCACGAGCCGCAGGATCTCGGCCTCGGCGCGCAGCAGCTCCTCGGTCGAGCGGATGTCCGTCTGCGCGTCGTTGAGCGCCGCCTTGATCGCGCCTTCGCGCACGTCGGCCTTGAACGCCGCTTCCGTCCAGCCGCGTTCCTGAAGGTAATGCGCGAAGTCGAGCGGCAGCTTGCCGCGTCCCGAAAAGGGCACCTTGTCCGCCAGCCGCTCGGCGAGCGTCTTCTCGGGCGACGGCGGCAGGAAGCGCGTTGCCTCGCCCTGTCCGAGCGCGGCGGCGGCGGCCTTGTCGCGCGTCGCGAGGAGGACATGGCCGTCCGCGTCGTCACGGACGACGAAGCGCGCCGTGAGGTAGGGCGGCAGTCGGACGGTGCGCCAGGTGTCGTCGGGGATGCGAAAGCCCCAGCGTTCGCGCACGGCGCGGCGAATCGTCCGCTCCAGCGTGTCGTTCGGCTCGCCGAGGAGATCCATGAGAATCGCAAGGCTTTCGTCCAGCGGCTTCAGCAGGCGCTGGAGGGAGTTCGGAAGTGAGAGAAGAAGATAGGAGACCTTGCGGCGGAGAAGGCCGGGCACGAGCCAGTCGGCCCGCCAGAGCGCGAGCGCGGCGGCGTCGCGCTTCCGCACCGTGCAGGTGAGGCCGTCCGTCTCGGGGTCGTCCGGCGCGTTGCGGTAGGAGAGGCGCAGCTTCGCGCCCTTGAGGACGAGGACGTCGGGGAAGTCGCGCGACGTGTCCGCCTCCTTTGGCCACCAGTCCGCGCGCGCGAGGCCGAAAGCCGCGCGTTCCTGCGGCGTCGTGTGCGCGAGCCATTTCGCGAGCGCGGGGGCGTTCGTGACGTCGGCGGGGACGGCGGCGTCGAAGTGGGCGAGGAGGCGCGGCTCGTCGAAGAGCTCAGGGCGGCGCGTCTTCTCGGCGTAGTCGCGGAGGGCCTTGAGGAAGGCCAGCGTCTCGCGAAGGGCGGCCGGCGGACGGGGAAACTCGCCGCCGAGAAGCCCGTGGCGGAAGAAGATTTCGCGTGCGCCGGACGGATTGAATCGCGCATAGTCGCAGCGGCGCGCCTCGACGATGACGAGGCCGTAGAGCGTGACCTGCTCGGTCGCGCGCACGAAGCCGCTCGTCGCGTCCCACTGGAGCGAGTGGACATGGCGCTTGCAGAGGTCTTTCGCGACCGGCTCGATCCAGGCGGGATCGATCTCGGCCGCCGTGCGCGCGAAGAGGCGCGCCGTGTCGACGAGCTCGCCCGCGACAATCCAGGCGGGGCAGGTGTGAGAGCTTGGGGGTTTGGAGGTTTGGGTGTTTGGATGTTTGGGGGTTTGGGCGTTGGGGTGTTTGGGGCGTTTGGAGAGGACGGAGCTTGGATGCAGGGCGAAGCGCAGGGCGTGCACGCCGCGATACTCGCGGTCTTCGGCGTGGTAGTGGCCGAGCCGGCCGAGGAGACCCGTCAGGAGCGCCATGTGGACGGCGGCGTAGAAGACGTCCCGCTCCTTCTCCGTCCGCCCCTGCGGAATCTCGGCGAAGGAAAGTCCCATCCGCTTGCCGAGCGTCTCGAGCTGGCGCGTGAGGTCGCGCCACTCGCGGAGCTTCGGCCAGGAGAGGTAGTTCGCCTGGGCGAGCCGCCGCGCCTTCGACTGGGAAAGGGCGTCCGTCTCGCGCGCCCACCAGTCCCAGAGCGCGCGCGTCGAGAGGAAGTCCGACCCGGGGACGCGCCATTTCGCATGGGCCTGCGCGGCCTTCTCGCGTTCGTCGATCGGGCGGCGGCGCGGGTCGTCGCACGCCAGCGCCGCGACGATCGGGAGGACGAACGGCAGGACGGCGTTGTCGCTCGCCGCGAGGAGCATGCGCGCGAGGCGCGGCTCCAGCGGGATGCGCGCGAGGCGGCGGCCGACGTCGGTGAGCGCGTAGCCGCTCTTGATCGCGCCGAGCTCCAGCAGTTCCTTCAGGCCTTCGCGCACCATCGCGGGCTTGGGCGGATCGACGAACGGGAACGTGTCGATGTCGCCGAGGCGGAGGTCGAGCATCGTCAGGATGACGCCCGCGAGCGAGGCGCGCAGGACTTCGGGCGCGGTGTAGGCGTCGCGGCGGAGGAAGTCCTCCTCGGAATAGAGGCGAATGCACGTTCCAGGCCCGAGGCGGCCGCAGCGGCCTGCGCGCTGGCGCGCCGAGGCCTGCGAGATCGGCTCGATCTGGAGACGCTGGACTTGCGTGCGGTGGACGTAGCGCGAGATGCGCGCGAGGCCCGTGTCGACGACGGCGCGGATGCCGGGAATCGTGACGGACGTCTCGGCGACGTTCGTCGCGAGGACGATGCGGCGGCGGGACGAGAGGCGGAAGGCGCGCCGCTGCTCGGCGGCGGGGAGCGACGCGAGAAGGGGGATGAGGTCGAATCGCGCGCCGAAGCACGATTCGAGGTGCGCGAGCGTCTCGCGGATGTCGCGCTCGCCGGGGAGGAAGACGAGGACGTCGCCCTCGTCGGGGAGTTCGCGCACGGCGGCGGCCACGGCGGCGGGCAGGTCGTCCGCGTCCGCCGGCGGACGGTAGCGGACGTCGACCGGGAAGAGCCGGCCGGGGATGTCCACGACGGGGGCGTGGAAGAACGCGGCGAACTTCGCGGTGTCCATCGTCGCGGACGCGATGACGACCTTGAGGTCGCGGCGGCGCGCGAGGAGGCGCGTGAGGATGCCGAGGAGGAAATCGACGTTGAGGGAGCGTTCGTGCGCCTCGTCCACGATGATCGTGTCGTAGGCCCGGAGGAGCGGGTCGGCGCGCGTCTCGGCGAGGAGGACGCCGTCCGTCAGGAACTCGACGCGCGTCTCCGGGCCGAGCGCCCGCGCGTAGCGATGGCGGTAGCCGACGAGGCCGCCGACGGGGGCCTTGAGCTCGTCCGCGACGCGCTCGGCCATCGTTACGGCGGCGAGGCGGCGCGGCTGGGTGACGGCGATGCGGCGGCCCTTCGCGCCGCGCCCGAGCTCGAGCATCATCTTGGGGAGCTGGGTCGTCTTGCCGGAGCCCGTGTCGCCGCAGACGACGACGACCGGATGCGCGCGCACGGCCGCGAGGATCTCCGCGCGGTGCGCGGAGACGGGCAGCTCTTCGGGGTAGGCGATCGTCGGTTCGTTCGTCATGGTTCGTCAGGTGTCCGCGTAGTATAGCATTTTTTATGGTATAATCCGCGCCCATGGACGGAAAGCGTATCACACTCTTTGCCGGGCATTACGGCAGCGGCAAGACGAACATCGCGCTCAACTACGCGCGGGCCGTGAAGCCGTGCGTCATCGCCGACCTCGACATCGTCAACCCCTACTTCCGCACGAAGGATTCGGCGGCGGCGCTGGCGGCCGAGGAAATCGGCCTCGTCGTCTCCGACTACGCGAACTCGAACGTCGATTTCCCCGCCTTGCCCAAGGAGACGTATGGCCTTGTCGCCGACCGCGCGACGCGCGTCGTCATCGACGTCGGCGGCGACGACCGGGGCGCCCTGGCCCTGGGGCGCTATGTGGACGACATCCGGGCCGAGGGCGACTACGCGATGCTTGCGGTCGTCAATGCCGCGCGTCCCCTGACGGAGACGCCGGACGATGCGGTCGAAGTCCTGCGCGAGATCGAGGCGGCGTGCCATTTGCCGTTCACGGGAATCGTGAACAACACGAACCTGGGGCCCGCGACGACGGCGCAGACCGTCCTCGACTCCCTGCCGTATGCGGACGCCGTCGCGCGCCGCATGGGACTTCCCGTCGCCTTCACCTGCTGCCGCGCCGACCTGCGGGACGCGCTTCGGGCCCATCCCGCGTTCGCGTCGGGCGCGGCGCCCCTCTTCCCGCTCACGATCCAGAAGCTCTACTACCAGCTGGAGGCCGACTGATGCGACGTGCGAGCCCGTTCCTCCTGTTCGCGTTTCTCGCGCTGCTCCTGTCGTCTGGCTGCTGGACGTTCAACGAGACGGCGTATCCCTCGGTCACCGTCGCGGCCGCGCCGGCGGGGACGAACGTCACGCTGGGCGTCAACGGCTTTGCGGCGACGCTGACCGAGTACGCGGTATACCAGGAGTTCCGCACGGTCTACGTGCCGGGGCACTGCGGGCGCCGCTACGTCTGCCCCGGCTCTTTCGAGACGGTTCCGGCGGTCGCCTACGTGCCGCAGACCCGGCAGACGGACGCCTATCTCCGGCGGGCGAAGGACGCCTTCGAGCGCGCGGGCTTCTCCGTTGGCGCGACGACGCCGGACTGGACGGTCGACGTCGCGTTCGCGGGCCCGGTCGGGACGGACGCGGACACGTTCCGCCAGCTGGCCTGGGAGGTCGGGACGCTCTTCCTCTGCGACTACGCCGCCGCGAGCTGGACGGCGCAGCTGCGCGTGCGCGACAACCGCACGGGGCGGCTCGTCTACCACAACGACTACGTCCAGCGCTACGAGACGAACGTCGTTGGCCTCCTCCCGCTGTTTTCGATTTCGGCTGCGTCCGAGACGTCGTTCGCCTTCATGCAGAACTGGTGTCTCAGCGCGCTGACAGACCGCATCGTCGCGGATGTCGCCGCCCATTTCGCCCGGAGCCGATGAATGAGGAGTGGAAGGAGAAGAAGAGCATGCGTGAACTGAACGAGATTCTGGAAGGGGTGCGCGGCCGGATCGCCGCCGCGTGCGCGCGGGCGAAGCGTGATCCTGCCGACGTCGAGATCGTCGCGGTCACGAAGACGCATGGCGCGGAGGTCGTGAAGGAGGCGTGGGACGCGGGCCTTTCGATCGTCGGCGAGAACAAGGTGCAGGAGGCCGCCTGGAAGAAGCCCGCGTCCGTCTCGGGGCCGAGCTGGCATCTGATCGGGCACCTCCAGGGCAACAAGGTCCGGCACGCGCTCGCGCTCTTCGACTTCTTTGAGTCCGTCGATTCGACGAAGCTCCTGACGCGCCTCAACGCGGTCGCCGACGAGGTCGGCGCGTCGCCGCACGTCCTGCTGGAGGTCAACGTCTCCGGCGAGAAGTCGAAGACGGGCATGCCCCTGGACGAGGTGGACGGTGCGGTGCGCACGATTCTGGAGGCGTGTCCGCGCGTGACGTTCGAGGGCTTCATGACGATGGCGCCGTTCTCGGAGAACCCGGAGGACGCGCGGCCCTACTTCCGCCGTCTGCGCGAGCTGCGCGACGCGACGGAGAAGCGGTTCGGGCTTGTCCTGCCGCGCCTGTCGATGGGCATGAGCGGCGACTACGAGGTCGCCGTCGAGGAAGGCGCGACCTGGCTTCGCCTGGGCACCGTCCTCTTCGGCGAGCGCCCGAAGGTCAAGTCCGTCCGCGCGTCGGCAGATGACGCGGACGCGGGCGCTGGTTCGGGGCTGGACTCCTATTCCGGCGCGGGCCCGACGGTCAAGGTCCTGGACTAGCCGCCGTGTTTCCGGTCGAGGCGAAGCTGGGCGAGATCGCCGCCGCGCTGCGGGCGAACCGCGACGTCGTCCTGACGGCGCCGCCGGGGAGCGGCAAGACGACGTGCGTGCCGCCCGCCCTGCTGGACGAGCCGTGGCTCGTGGGCAAGAAGGTCGTCGTGCTCGAGCCGCGCCGTTTGGCCGCGCGGAACTGCGCGACGTACATCGCGCGCCGGCGCGGCGAGGCCGTCGGCGAGACGGTCGGCTATCAGGTGCGGCTGGAGCGCAAGGTGTCCGCGAAGACGCGGCTGGAGATCGTGACGGAGGGCCTGCTCGCGCAGCGCATCCTTGCCGATCCCGAGCTGACGGACGTCGGCCTCGTCGTCTTCGACGAGTTCCATGAGCGCTCGCTTGCCTGCGACCTCGCCTTTGCGCTTGCGCTGGAGGTGCGGCGCGCCCTGCGGCCCGACCTGCGCCTGCTCGTCATGTCCGCGACGCTTGACGCGGACGCGGTCGCCCGGCATCTCGGCGACGCCGAGACGATCCGCGCCGAAGGGCGGATGTTCCCGGTCGAGACGCGCTACCTGGGCGACCTCCCGATGACGACGGCGATCGGCAAGGCGCTCGCCGAGACGGCGGGCGACGTCCTCTGCTTCCTGCCGGGCGAAGGGGAGATCAGGAAAATAATCGAATGGTCGAATGTTCGAATGGTCGAATGGGAGGAGGGGGGAAGATCTGAAAGGGGGCAGGTGGAGTTCCTGCCGCTCTACGGCAGTCTCCCGAAGGAGGAGCAGGATCGCGTCTTCGCGCCGAGCGCGCGCCGGAAGGTGATTCTCGCGACGTCCATCGCCGAGACCTCCCTCACGATCGAGGGCATCACGACGGTCATCGATTCGGGCCTGATGCGCGTGCCGCGCTTTTCGCCGGGCACGGGGATGACGGGGCTCGTCACGCTGCCGCTCACCCAGGACCGGGCCGAGCAGCGGCGCGGCCGTGCCGGGCGCGTGCAGGCGGGCGTCTGCTACCGGCTTTGGACGGAGGCGGGCGAGGCGTCGCGTCCGGCGAAGATGCCGCCGGAGATCCTGGACGCCGACCTCTGCCCGCTCGTCCTCACGTCCGCCGCGTGGGGCGCCGTGCGGCGGACGGACTTGCCGTGGCTGACGCCGCCGCCCGCGAGCGCGTGGGAGCAGGCGGCCGGGCTTTTGACGCTCCTCGGCGCGCGGGACGCGCGCGGCCAGCTGACGGAACGCGGGCGCGCGATGGCGCGCCTGCCGATGCATCCGCGTCTCGCGAACATGCTGCTGGCGCTCCTCGGCGCGCGGGACGCGCGCGGCCAGCTGACGGAACGCGGGCGCGCGATGGCACGCCTGCCG
>ONTV01000066.1 GCA_900320855.1 uncultured Lentisphaerota bacterium | reverse complement strand
CGCGCTTCTCGACGGCGCGGTTTCTGAAGGGCATTCGGTCATGAGGATTCTCGTTCCGTGCATTCCCTTCGACGGCGGCAAGTCCGGCATTTCGGTCTACATCCGGGACGTCGTGCGCGCGCTGCGGGCGGACGGCCACCGGGTCGTCTGCGTCTTCGAGGGCGCGCCGCCCGAAGAGGCGTGGGCGGAGGGGGCGCTTGTCGTTCCCCGGCGCGGCGCGCTCTTCTCGATGCTCTACCACCTCTTCGCGCTGCCGTTCCTCGTGCGGCGGGTGCGCCCGGATGTCTGCCTCCTCCCGGCGGCGAACCGGCGCGCCCTCGCGTGGCTGTCGGTGCCGACCGTCGCCGTCGTCCACGACCTCTCGCAGTATCACGTGGCGGCGAAGTACGACGCCTTCCGCATGTTCTACGTGAAGCGGCTGCTGCCGTTCTTCGTGCGGCGGGCGACGGCCGTCGTCGCGATCTCGAAATCGACGGCTCGCGACCTCGTGCAGTTCTGGAAGATTCCCGAATCGAAGCTGTCCGTCGTCTACAATGGCTTCACGCCACCCCAACTCCCAAACGCCCAAACATCCAAACTTCCAAACCCCCAAACCCTCCTCTACATCTCGCGGATCGAGCATCCGGGGAAGAACCACGTCGGGCTCATCGAAGCCTACGGGCGCCTGCCGCGCGCGCTCATCGAACGCCACCCGCTCGTCTTCGTCGGCGGCGACTGGAACGGCGCCGCAGCTGTCCATGCGGCGGCCGCGGCCTCGCCGGCGCGCGACCGCATTCGGTTCGCGGGGTTCGTGCCGGACGCGGATCTGCCGGCGTACTGGGCGGACGCGGCGGCCTACGTCTTTCCCTCGCATTTCGAGGGATTCGGGCTCTCGCTTCTGGAGGCGCTGTCGGCCGGAATCCCCTGCGCCTGTTCGCGGACGTCCTCGCTCGGCGAGCTGGGCGAGGGGGTGGCGGAGCTGTTCGACCCGGACGACCCGGCGGACATCGCCCGCGCGCTGGAGAAGATCCTTGCGCACCCGGATTCGGCGCGCCGGGAGGCGGGGCGGCGCCGGGCGGCGGCGTTCACGTGGGCGGCCTGTGCGCGGGGGCTGCTCGCGGCGCTGCCAAAGGCGTCCGTCTTCGGCGTGCCGATCGACTGCACGACGCTCGCTGACGCCGTTCGGCAGGTCGCGGCGGCGGCCTCCCGCCCCGCGAGGCCTGCGTTCTTCGCCTTCGTGAACGCGCACTGCCTGAACGTCGCCTGGCGGGACGCGGCCTACGCCGCGATCCTGCGCGGCGCGACGCGCGTGTGGCCGGACGGCACGGGGGTGCGTTTGGCGGGGCGGCGGCTCGGCTTTCCCGTGCCGGAGAACGTGAACGGGACGGATCTCTTTCCGCGCCTCTGCGACGTGGCGGCGCGGGAGGGCTTTTCGCTCTTCTTCTACGGGGCGCGGCCGGAGGTCGTCGCGCGCGTGGCCGTGAACGTCGCGCGCGACTGGCCGCAGGTGAAGATCGCGGGGTGTTGCGACGGCTATGTGGACGACGCGACCGCGTGCGCGCGCATCCGCGCGGCGCGGCCGGACGTCCTCCTCGTCGCGAAGGGCGTGCCGCTCCAGGAGAAATGGATCGCGGCGCACCGCGACGCGCTGCCGTGCGGCGCAATCCTCGCGGTCGGCGGGCTCTTCGACTTCGTGTCGGGACGCATTCCCCGTGCGCCGCGCTGGATGCGGCGGCTCGGTATCGAATGGGTCTACCGTCTCCGGCAGGAGCCGACGCGGCTCTTCGCGCGCTACGTCCTTGGCAATCCGCTCTTCCTCTGGCGACTGAGCCGCGTTGCGAAGGCCGGCGGGAGGGCGCGCAAGGATTTTGACTCGCACGAAAGGAGACAACCGTGAAACAGCAGATTCGAGACTGGCTGGTGGAGCAGTTCGGCGACGACGAGGCGTTGCTGGCCGAGATTGACACGCGCTATCGCGCAGACTTCGAGGCCGGACTTGCGCCGCTTCGCGACGCCGTGCGGCAAGGTGATCTCGCGGCCGTGCGCGCGAAGGCGCACGCGCTCAAGGGCATGGCCCTGACGGTCGGCGACCGGGACATGGCCGCGCAGATGCTGGCGCTGGAGCAGCTGGGGGCTGCGGGCGATGCCGCGCGTCTCCCGGAGGCCGCGACGCGGCTGGCGGACGCGGAATCGGCGTGGAAAGACGGTCTTTCGGGCCGGTGAGGCCCATTGCAGGAAAGGAACGAGCAAATGGAATGCAAGGTCAGTGAGGCGGATGGAATCCTCATGGTGGCAATCGAGGGCCGTCTGGTGGCGGCGTGCGTGGACGAGGCGAAGGAACTGGTTCTGCCGCAGGTGGAGCGAGTGCCGCGTGTCGTCCTTGATCTCTCCCAGATGATCCACATCGACAGTTCGGGGCTGGGCCTCCTGGTTCGGTTCCTCCAGAAGGCGACGGAGAAGGGCGGCAGCGTGAAGATCGCCTGCCTTCAGGCGCATCCGCGCGTCGTCTTCGACATCACGAAAGCCTACCGCGTCTTCGAGATCTACGATTCGGTCGAGGCGGCGGTTGCCGCGTTTGCCACGCCGTCCTGACGGCGCGCGCGGCCTACGTCGCTATCCGGCGTGGAGACAAGTCGGCGTGGAGTCGTCTACGGCTCGGTCAGCCGCGAAAGCCATGGCAGACCCCGATGGGGGGGGGGGTAGATCCATTCGACGGTGCGCGGGCGGCGGTGAGAACGGTGCGGAGCTTTTCGCGCGTGACGGGCTTCGTGATCACGGCGTCGAAGACGGTGGCGTCGAACGTCTCGTCCGAATGGACGTCAGCCGTGACGGCGACGATGCGTCCGGCGAACGACGGAAGGGCGCGCAGCCGGCACGCGAGTTCCGCGCCATTCATCTCCGGCATCCACAGGTCGGTCAGCACGAGGTCGGCGGGAGCTTCGTTGAAGCGCGTGAGCGCGTCCGGGCCGGAACTGGCCGTGCGGATCTTCGCGAGGCCCAGTCGGGACAGGTGCGTCTTGAGGACCGTCAGGTTCAGCGGCACGTCGTCCACCAGCAGGACGGACTGCGGCAATGCCAGGCTGCCGTCGGGCGTTTCGACGGCCTTCGCCTCGGCGGACGACAGGCGCTCCACGCGCGGGATGCGCAGGACGAACGTCGCGCCTTCGCCTGGCTTCGATTTGACGGACACCGTGCCTCCTGCCGACTCGACGAGGCGCTTGACGATGGGGAGGCCGAGCCCCGTCCCCTCGTAGACGCGGCCGCCGCGCGTCGAGATGTCCTGCACGAACGGGTTGAAGATCGCCTCCAGCTGGTCGGGCGCGATGCCGATGCCGGTGTCGGCGACGGCGATCTCCAGGTCGCCGCGCGTGGGGTCTGCGCCGGGGTGGAGCCGGATGGTGCAGGTGACGGCGCCCTTTTCCGTGAACTTGACGGCGTTCCCGATCAGGTTAAGGAGAAGCTGGCGCAGGTGCTGCGGCGAAAGGCGGAGACGCGGGAAGTCCTTCGGCAGGTCGAAGACGAACTTCAGGCCCTGCTGGCGGATGCGGGCTGCGAAGATCGTCAGGAATTCGCGCTCCAGGAGCGAGAAGTCCGCGATGCCTTGCCGCATGTCGACCTTCCCCGCCTCGAGCTTGGAGATGTCGAGGACGTCGTTGACGAGGTCGAGAAGGACGTGGGCCGACCGCGCGACGCCCTGCGCGTAGTTCCGGGCCTCCGTTGGCGAGAGATCGGGCTGCTGGAGGAACTCGGAGAAGCCGATGACGGCGTTGAGCGGCGTGCGGATCTCGTGCGACATCGTCGCCAGGAACTGCGTGCGCGCCCGTTCGCCGGCGCGGGCGAGGACGAGTGCGCGGGAGAGGCGGCGGTGGAAGACGAAGAACGCGGCCGAGAGCGTGGCGAGCGCGATAAGCGAGAGGATGCTCACGAGCACCAGCCATTGCTCGTCGGAGAGCAGGGCGGGCGTCAGCGATTCCGTGACGGCGTAGTAGGTCAAGGCCGAGACGTCGCTGGGCGAGAGCGCGTCGAGGCACTTGGAGATGATCGAGACGAGGCGCGCGTCGACGTCCGCCGTCGGCACGAGCGTGACGCGCTGGATGTAGGGGAGGCGCACGTCCGGGCGCGAGAAGTCGACCCGGTTGACGATGTTGAGGTTCTGGCAGACCGTGATCGCCCGCGGCAGGGAGACGGTGACCGCGTCGATGCGGTCGTCGAGCAGGTCGCCCAGCGCGTCGCGCAGAAGCCGATACGGCAGGAGGTTTGTCGCGCCCCCGCTGCGGTAGTCGTTCTGCCACTGCGTGTCCCATGACGGCACGCCGAAACGCGCGTGGGCCAGGTCGGGCGGGCGTCGGCCGTGGCGCGTGAGGCGGATATGCGGCAGGGCCGAGAGGGTGATGCCGCCTGCGTAGCCGGGCAGGTTGTCCACGGGCACGCCGAGCGGCGCCCAGAAGTCGACCTTGCGGTGGAGAAAGCGTGCGCGCGCGGACGCCTCGTCGTCCGGACGGATGAACGTGAACGTGAGTCCAGTCCGTCGGCCCACGTCGCTGAGGACGTTGTAGACGAACCCGATCGGGCAGTCCTCCTTTTCGTCCCATCCCTTGAATGGGAGGACGGTCGGCGTGAGATCGACGACGATGGGCTTGCCGGACGCCCGCCGCGCGGCGAGCCAGGCGCGTTCGGACAGCGTGAACTCCGGGTCGGCGTGCACAGGAAGGGGGAAGTAGCGGTTCCGGATGCGCAGGCCGAGGTCCGGCTGTTCGCTTTGCATGCGGACGATGCCGTTCTCGAGTTGGGCGAGGAGGTCGGGCCGGGCGTTCGGCACGCAGAAGTAGGTCGGCTGCGACGGGAACGCGGCGAGCGCCTTGGCGGAATGGAATTCCGCCGTGCCGAGCGTGTAGACGGCCTCGACTTGTCCCTGCCGGAACGCCCGGGCTGCCGCGACGCCGTTCGTGTAGGGGCGCAGACGGTAGGCGACGTTGTTGACCTTCAGGTAGTTCTCCAGCATGCGCTGGGCCTGGTCGTCCTGGCCGAGGCCGATCTCGATGCCGTCCCACGTCTTGAGGTCGTTCGGGTCGTGCGTCGATTCGGGGTGGACGTAGAGGGTGTGGCGATAGTCGCCCGTGGAATAGGACGGAAAGCTGAACGCCTTGCGGCGCGCGGGCGTGGAGGTGACGCCGCCGACGAGGTCGATCTCGTTCCGGGCGAGGCGGACGAGGGCCTCGTCGTAGGAGCAGAAGACCGGCTCGATCTCCCAGTCGTTCAGCTTGGCGAGCGTCGCGAGGTAGTCGACCACGACGCCGGCGAACGAGCCGTCCGCCCGCTGCTCGCAGAGGCCCGGCTCCAGGTAGTAGGCGGTGCGCACGCGCGTGGCGGCCGCCGCGTTGGTCGCGGCGAGCAGGGCCAGCGCCGCGAGAAGGGACGTGGTGCGCCTCATGCGGCACCCTTCAGGCGGCGCGTCGCCATCAGGCTGCCGAGCGTCCAGCCGATCGCCAGGAGGCAGGCGCCGGCCGCTACGTTGAAGGCGATGAGTTCCGCCCAGCCGTGGACGGTGCGGGCCTCGGCGTAGGAGATGACGCGCGCGAGGGCCATGTCGAGCGCGTGGTAGATGCGGAGCTTGAAGGCGACGTAGCCGTCGCCGAGGATTTCCAGTCGTGCCCGGCGCTGGCGCTCGGCGAGCGTCACGCACTGCTCCTCGTCCGTCAGGCGGAAGTCGCGGATCTCCGGCGGCGCGCTTGCGAGCGACTGGTCGTCCGCGACCATCAGGCGCATGGCGTGGTATTCCATCTGCATGAGCTCCAGCGAGAGCGTCATCGCGTCCCGCAGGTGGTGCTCGACGGACGCGGAGTCGCGCACGTGCGCGAGGATGCGGAAGGCCTCCTCGCGGTGGCGGACCTTCTGGGCTTCGCGGAAGTAGGCGTTGCGCTCTGCCTCGTCGCCGGTGATGACGTAGCGCATGACGTGGAGGCTCAGGAGGTTCGAGCCGGAGCGCAGGTTCTCGCAGGCGAGGCGCAGCTCCGCGACGTCGCGCGCGCAGGCGTCGAGTTCGTCGTAGTGACGCGCCAGGAACAGGCACGAGGCCACGAAGACGACGAGAATCGCCGTGAAAACCGAAATCTTCAACCAAGATGACCGACTGAAGCGCATTTGACGTATCTCCATTTGCGACAGTTTGACGAGATTCGTGACATTATACCAAAAAGGGCGCGGCGCGTCTTGCGCTCCTGTAGCGGATTTTGATATACTTATACTCATTTTCGACGGAGTTTCTTTGCTTTTGCAGACGATTCTGAACAGATTTGGAACTGCGGCGCGGGCCCTCGCGCTGGCCTTGCTGGCGGGGTGTTCGACCCCGCCTTCGCCCTATTCCCATGTCGAGAACTGGGTCGTCCGGCAGAACGCCGTGCCGACTTACTTCGCGACGTATGACGTCATCTTCGTCGCGCCGGGCGCGGAGCCGTCGGCGACGCGGCGTCATGGCCGCGTCACCGCGCAGACGCAGCCCTTCGGCCGGGGCGCGCGCGTCTTCGCGCCCGTCGTCCGCGCGGCGTCGGAAACCGAAGCCGTCCGCGAGACGGCGGAGGCCATCCGCTTCTACTTGGCGACCTACCACCCGGATGGCCGGCCCTATGTGCTGGTCGGGGCGGGCGAATCGGGCGCGCGCGCCCTGGCGGGCGCGTTGGCGGACCTGGGCACGGAGGTCTCGCCCGACGACGGCCTGGTCGTGGCCTACCCGCCGGCGCTTCCGGGCGCGGCGGCGGAGGCCGTCGCGGCAGACGCGCGCGCGCGCGTGGCCGCGTTCCTCGACCGGCAGCGCTGGAAGGGCTGGTCGAAGGCGGCGGAGGCACCGCCGCCGGAGGGCGCGTCGCGATGACGGCGCGCGAGAGCCCGATGAAGCTGTGCGTGCTCGTCGTCGACGACGAGCGGTTCGTCCGTTTCATGCTCGCGACGCTCCTGCGCGGCGCCGGCTGCGAGGTCGTCGAGGCGGATTCGCCCGAGGCGGCCTTGGCCGACGTTCGCTCGCGTCCGTTTCACGTGGTCGTGACCGACGTCATGATGGGCGCGGTCGACGGCTTCATGCTCCGCGACGAGGTGCGGCGGCGCAACACGGCGATTCCCTTCGTCTTCCGGACGGCGCTCGTGAACGCGGGCGACCAGCTGATGAAGCGGATTCGAGAGGATCCGCATTCCTATTACCTCTCGAAGAGCGCGGGGCGAGAGGAGATCCTCGACGTCCTTGCGCGGGCGACGCATGTCGCCCGCACCGAGCGGGCGCGTCAGGAGGCGGAGACGGAGACGTCGCGCAGCCTTGTGCTCGCGAGCCTCGTGCAGCGCGCGGCGCTGCCGCTGTGGGCCGACCTCGCGCCCCGCTGGCGGTACGGCAGCTTCTGGCAGCCGCTGGAGCGCGTCAGCGGCGACCTGTTCGTCTGCGAGCCGCTGTCGCCGAACGTCCTGCTGGCGGTCTTCGGCGACATTTCGGGACATGGCACGCACGCGGCCCTTGCGATGATGGGCGTTCAGGTCTTCCTGAAGCAGCTGGCCGAGACCCTGTCCCCGGCGTCCGTCCGCCCGCATCGCGTCCTGCAGGAGCTCGCCGGCTTCTTCGCCCAGAACCTGTCCGGCGTCGCCTACATGGCCGGGCTGGTCGTCGTGTGGGACTTTGCCGCGAACGAGGTTCGCTTCCACAACGCCGGCTATCCGGATCTCGTCTGCCGCCGGGCCGCGACGGGCGCGCGGCTCAACCTCAACCCGGAGAGACGGGGCAGCCTGCCCGTCGGCCTCCTGCCCGACGTGCGCTACGGGCCGGAAGACGACGTGACGGCGCGCTTCCCGGACGATGCGGTCTTCTTCGTGCATTCGGACGGGCTGCCCGACCTGACGGCGGACGCGGCCGGTTCGAGGTTCGTGCCGGCCACGTTCCTGGACGAGACGATGCAGGCGCTGGCGGCGGAATGCGCGCACGGCAAGGACGTGTCGGAGCTTGCGGTCGAGCTCTATCAGGCGGCCGTGGACTGCGACTACGCCGTCCGCCAGGACGACATCTTCGTCTTTGCGCTCGCGAAGGCGATGCCGCAGGACGGCGTGTTCGTGCGCGCGGTCGTCCCCGAAGCCGCCGACGTCGACCGCGCGGCGCAGGAGGCGGCGGCCTGGGCGGCGGCGCAGTTCGGCTCGGAGGAGCTGGGCCTTCGGCTCGAGCTGCTGCTGGGCGAGCATCTCATGAACATCGTCTGCCACGGGCTGGACGAGACGGCCCGACGGCACGAGCGGATCCTGCTCTTCGCCCGGAAGGAGCCGGGCAAGGACCTGCTGGCCGTCAAGACGCTGGACCGTGGCACGCCGTGGGACAGCGCCCGTCGGACGCAGGCGGCGGGCGAGCGGCCGGATGCGCGCCTCGCGGCGCAGAACGCGGCGCTGGCGACGCATGGGCGCGGGCATGCCATGAAGTGGAAGCTGATTTCGGACAGCCGCTACCGTCGGCTGGAGGGCCTGAACCAGAACACCCTGTATGTGCCGCTGCAGGCCGACCTGACGAGGGCGGGCGACGGGCGCGGGGAGGCCGGCGCATGACCGTGACGCGCGAAGAGCTTGCGGCCCTCGTCCGCGAATTCGAGGACCGGCGGCAGCACGGTCTGCGTCGCGCGGCCAAGGGCGTCGTCTGGCGGCTGACCGTCTGGGGTTCGTATGCGCTCAAGCGGACGGTCGACGTGGTCGTCGCAGGGCTCGGTCTCGTCGTCCTCTCGCCGCTGTTCGCCGCGATCGCCCTGGCCGTCCGCCTCACGTCGCCGGGACCGGCAATCTTCCGCCAGGTGCGCGTCGGCCTGTTCGGCCGGCACTTCGACTTCTTCAAGTTCCGCAGCATGTACGTGGACGCGGAGGCGCGGAAAGCCGCGCTCCTGGCGCGGAACGAGTCGGCGGACGGCGTCATCTTCAAGATGCGGAACGATCCGCGCGTGACGCCCGTCGGGCGGTTCCTGCGGCGGACGAGCCTCGACGAGCTGCCGCAGCTCCTGAACGTCCTGCGCGGCGACATGTCGCTCGTCGGACCGCGTCCGCCGGTGCCGAGCGAGGTGCGGGTCTACACGCTCGAAGACCGCAAGCGGCTTGACATGAAGCCGGGGATCACCTGCCTCTGGCAGATCAGCGGGCGAAGCGACATTCCCTTTTCGCGGCAGGTCTCGCTCGACAAGGAGTACATTCGCTCGCATGGCTTTGTGCGCGACGTCGCGATCCTGCTGAAGACCGTGCCGGCGATCCTGACGGGAAGGGGGGCCTACTGATGGAGGCCGTGATCGTCTCCGGCCGTCCGGCCGACTGGGTCGCCCGCTGCTTCCCGCACACGAGCGTCCTCGCGCTGCCGCTGGCGGGCAAGCCGCTCGTGGAGCACCAGCTCGACGCCTGCGCCCGCGCAGGCGCGACGGCCGTGCGGCTTGTCGGCGCGGCCGAGGACGCCGCGCTCGTCCGGCGGCTGGGCGACGGCAGCCGCTGGGGGCTCGCCCTCTCGTGCATCCTGTCGGCCGGCGACGCCGCGGCGGCGGCGCTCCGTTTCGACGGGGCCGAGTTCGCCTACGGCGGGCGGCGCGTGCGGATCGGCTCGCTGCGCGACTATTTCGAGTGGAACCTGCGCCTGGTCGAGGATCCGGCCGACTGCGTGCTGCCGGGGTATGCGTCCGACCATGGGGTCGTCCTCGGCATGAACGTCCAGATCCGGTTGCGGTGCGAGGTGAAGCCGCCTGTCCTCCTCTGCGACAACACGCTCGTTGACCATGACTGCCGGCTGGACGGATCGGTCATCGTCGGCGAGGGTGCGATTCTCGACCGCGGCGCGCGCCTGCACCGGGCGATCGTCTTTCCGCAGACCTACGTCGCCCGTGCCGTTGAGCTCGAGAACAAGATCGTCGCCGGCGCGCGCGTCATCGATCCGCTTACGGGCGTCAGCGTGAATCTCGCGGACGACGTCCTGTCGGCCAGCCTCGCGCACCGCAAGTGCAGCCTGCTGCGTCGCCTTGGCAAGCGCTGGCACACCTTGCGCGGCGGAGAAGGGGGGCGGCATGCTCTCTGACGCGACGGCCGCGTTCTATTCGGGTGTGCGCGACCCCGGGCTCGAGGCCCTGCTCGACCGTGTGTTGCCGCAGCTCGCGGCGGATGTCCGCGCGTGTGGCGTGCCGCGTCTCGCGGGCGTCTGGCTGGGCGGCGGCTACGGGCGGGGCGAGGGCGGCGTCCGCTTCACGGCGGACGGGCGGGCCGCGCCCTACAATGACCTCGATCTCTTCGTCTTCATGGACGGCGCGTCATCCGCCGAGAAGGACGCCTGCGCGCGGGCGCTTGCCCCCATCGCGGCGAAGCACGCGGCCGTCCTGGGCGTGGACGTCGACTTCTGCCGTCCGCGCAATCCGGCGGACTACAGGAAGGACACGCACCGCCTCATGATCCAGGAGCTCAAGCGCGGACACGTCGCCCTGCTGGGCGGAACGGGTCTGCTGGATTCTGTGCGGACGCTGTCGGCGGACGAACTGCCGCGGACGGAGGCCGTGCGGCTCTTGATGAACCGCGGCATGGGGCTGGTCCTGGCCGCGCGCGAAGCCCGGCGTCCGCGCACGCCCGCGTCGGTCGACTTCTTTCTTCGGAACGTGAACAAGGCCGTCCTCGGCGCGGGCGACGCGCGTCTGCTCGCCGACGGACGCTACGCCTGGACGATCGGCGAACGGGCGGCGCGCCTCGGCGACGCGCGCTACGACGCGGCCGTCGCGTTCAAGTTCCGTCCGACGGGCGACCTGCCGTCCGAGGGGGCGGAGGGCCTGTGGCGGGCGGCGCGCGACGCCTGGATGCTGGCGGCGGAGGCCGTCGGGTGCGCCGGGCCGCGCACGGTGCGCGAGGCGGCGGCGGCGCTGGCG
>ONTV01000103.1 GCA_900320855.1 uncultured Lentisphaerota bacterium | reverse complement strand
GCTGGCCGAGATCGCGTCCGCGCGCGCCTAGCGCAGCACGGGCGGTTCCGGGCTTCCCGGCTCGTCCGCCTGTGGCGTCTGCTGAAGTTTCGCGCGTCGCCATTGGCGCATCGACAGGCCTTCTGCCGTCCTGAAGAGGACGCGCAGTTGTGCCGTCGACTTCCAGCCGCATCTCGCCGCGACCGACTCCAGCGGCACATCCGGCCGCGACAGGAGCTCCTTCACGCGCGCGAGGCGGACGAATCGGATCTCGTCCTGGACGGAGTGCCCCGTCAGTTCGCGGAAGCGCAGTTCGACGAGCCGCCGGGAGCGGCCGGCCTCGGCGAAGACGTCGCGCGGCTTCAGTCCGTCGCACGCGCGTCGGCGGATGGTCTCCAGGGCCCGCGAGACGTCGGCATTGGCGCGTGGCAGACGGCGCGTGGACTGGCGGCTGACGATGCCGGAAGCCGCGAACGAACGCTGGCGCTGCGAAAGGAATTCGCGTGCGGCCGCGAGGCCGAACGTGGACGAGTCATGGTTGACGCAGAGGGCGTCGGACGGCAGACGTGTTCGGTCGCTCGCGAGGTAGACGACCGGCACAGTCCCGAAGACGTCGGGGCTGAAGAGCCCCTGTTCGTCCATTGCCCCCTCGACAATCACGCCGTCGGGGTTCCAGAATGCCAGCAGGTCGGCGATTGCCGGGCCGTCCATTTCATGCTCGGCGACGAAGACATTCCACCGCCGTGCGTGGGCATGGAGCTGAATGCCCTCCAGCATTTCGCTCCATGACGAACGGAATGACGTATGAAAGACCAGGACGGTCTTTCTTCTCCTTGTCGCCGAGGCTTCGCGTCCGTTGAGCGGGGAATGGGCGGTTTCATGGTGCTGACATTATAGCAAAAGCGCAGAACGCGCCGGACGCTGAATGTACAGGCGATGGCGCTTGTGCTATAATGTTGCGCATGGATAAGATGAGGCAATCCCTGGCGGGCGTGAGGGGCTTCGTCCCTCGGAAGGTCGTTGCGATCGGTCTCGTTGTGATGCTGTCCGTGGCCGGCGTCTGCATCTTTCGTACCTTCGCCCCTCGCACGGGCGCGGCGTCTGCGGTTCGTATCGCGCAGATCGTGACGGACTATCCTGGCGCTTCGGCCGAGACTGTCGCCGCGCGTGTAACGGATCCGGTCGAGACGGCGGCCGAACGGATGGGGCGTGTCCGCCGCACGGCCTCGACGTCCTATCCGGGGCGCTCGGTCGTGACGGTCGAGTTGCGCGACGACGTGCCGGCCGAGGCGGTGCCGCAGGCGTGGAACGAGCTGCAGCGTCGGGTCGGCGGTACGCCGCTTCCGCCCGGCTGTTCGGCCCCAGTCGTGAACGAGGACTACGGCGAGGTCTATGACGTCGTCTATGCGCTTTCGGGCGACGGCTTCTCGCCCGCCGACCTCAAGGCCTATGCGAAGGCGCTCCGCCGCGATCTGCGCCTCTGTGCGGACGTCGCGAAGGTCGATCTTCTCGGTGACCGCCAGCAGATCGTCGCGCTGGAGATCTCGCGGGCCAAGATTGCCGCGCTCGGCCTTTCGCCGGAGACGGTCGCCGCCGCGCTCGCGGGGCGCACGGTGCCGACGGATGCCGGAAGTCTGCGTCTCGGCGACAAGCGCATTCGCCTTGACCTTGCGCCGCGCGCCACCACGCTTGAAGACCTGGTTCGGGCGCGCCTGCCGGATGGCCTTGCCCTCGGCGACGTCTGTGCGGCCCGTTTCGACTACGCCGATCCGCCGGCTGTCCTTGTGCGGCGCAAGGGACGTCCGTGCGTGGCGCTTGCTCTCTCGGCGGGGACGGACGGCGATGTCGCGCGCATGGGCCACGCCGTGGCGCGTCGTCTGCGCGAACGGCTCTCGGCGTGGCCGGTTGGCCTGTGCGCCGAAGTCCTCGCCACACCGTCCGGGCGCCTCGCGTCGGGTGCGCGGCATCCGCAGTTTGTGGTTTCCGTCTGGCTGCCGGAGGGGACGGCCATCGAGCGGACGGACGGCTGTGTCGCGAAGATCGCCGATTTCCTTGCGAAGCAGGACGGCGTGACGGGCGTGACGTCCATCGTTGGCGCGGGACTGCTGCGCCTGTCGCCGTCTGAATTTCCCGAAGATCCGAATCCGGCTTATGGGCTTCTGCTCGTGGATGTGGATGACGCGGGTCGCCGGGCGGAACTCATGCGGCAGATCGCGGGTGTCGCGCCGACGCTGGCGCCGGACGCGGATGTCGTCTGCCGTCGCCTCCGACGCGGACGCGAAGCCGAGCCCGAAGTTCGTGTGCGGCTCTTCGGGCCCGACCTTGCGCGGCTGCGCGCCTTGGGCGAGGAGGCGTGTGCGATCCTGCGCGCCGAGGGACGGCTGATGCGCGTCCAGACGGACTGGCGCAATCGTGCGGACGTGATCGAGCCGGTCATCTCCGAGGCACGCGCGGCGAAGCTGGGCCTCGACCGCGCGGAGATTGCGCGTGCGTTTCGCTTTGCGACGGACGGCGTGACGGTTGGCGCGTTTCCGTTGGGGGACGAGATGCTGCCGATTGTGCTGCGCGCGAAGCGGAACGAGCGTGACACGCTTGTCGGCGTGCGTGCCGCCTGGCTGTGGCGAACGGATGGCGGCGGAGCCGTGCCGCTGGCCCAGCTCGTCGATGCGGAGCGGCAGACGTCCGAAGAGCGGCGCGTGCGGCGGCGCGACGGGCAGTTGTGCCTGACGGTGACGGGCGATCCAAGAGACAGCGAGTCGGTGGCGGCGGCGTGGTCGCGCGTTCGCCCGGCGCTCGCCGCCTTTGCCGCGCGGCTCCCGTCCGGCTACCGAATGAGCTTTAGCGACGACGAATGAGAGCTGTTGCCCGTGCGCAGGCGATTGCCGGAATGCGGTGGGCCGTTAGGCCGACTGGAGCTTGATTGACGAATTGGCGTTTGCCGTGTCGCGCGGCTTGAAGGCGTTTCCGTCCTCGATGTCGCGACACGTCTGGAAGACGCTCTTCCAGGAGGCGATCCGGTAGTCGCGGTTCTTGACGAGCATCGATTCGAGGAGCTGGCAGAATCCCTCCGAGAGCTCGGGACGGTAGGCGCGCGGGTCGCGGGCCTGCGTGCCCTCGTCGCAGTGCGCGCGCATCATGTTCTCCGTGTCAAGGCCGGGGAAGAGGACGCGCCCCGTCGCGAGATGGAAGAGCGTCGCGCCGAGCGAATAGATGTCGGCCCGGCAGTCCAGCTCGACATCGCCGTAGACCTGCTCGGGCGAGATGTAGGCGGGCGTGCCGAGGACCTGGTCGGGTGCCTTCTGCGGGCCGTCCCGGAACTCGAAGCGGTGCGAGATGCCGAGGTCGGTGAGCTTGATGACGCCGTCCGTGTTGATCATGATGTTCTCGGGCTTCACGTCGCAGTGGACGACGCCGTGGTCGTTCCAAGCGTAGTCGAGCGCGGCGGCGATCGATTCGCAGATGAGCAGGCAGTCCGTCTCGCGCACGTGCTGCTTGCGCTTGAGGAGCTCGGCGAACGTGTAGCCGTCCACGTACTCCATGATGTAATACCAGTTGCCGTTGCCGTTGTCGAAGTCGTAGGCCTGGACGATGCCGGGGTGCTTGATCTCCTCCATGATGCGTTCTTCGGCGCGGAACTGGCGCACCTCGGCGCCATCGCTTGCGAGCTCCTTGTTGAGGATCTTGACGGCGACGAGCCTCTGGTTCGGGATGTCCCAGGCTTTCCAGACCGTCGCCATGCCGCCGTCGCCGATCTTCTCGATGAGCTTCAGGTTCGGGATCTTCAGAAGCCGGCTGCGGATCGTCAGCTGTTGTGTGGGGAGATTCTCGTAGTAGGCGTTGGGCATGGAAAGGTTTGGAAGGTTTGGAAGTTTGGAGGCTTGGGCGTTTGGAAGGTTTGGGGGTTTGGAAGGTTTGGAAGTTTGGGCGTTGGGGAGGCTTGGGGTTAGGCGAGGCCCCATTCCTTGAGCTTGCGGTGGAGCGTGCGGCGCGAGATGCCGAGGAGGTCGGCCGCCTTCGACTTGTTGTTGCGGCATTTCTCCAGCGCGGAGAGGATCTGGGCCTTTTCCGTCTCGGCCAGCGGCGAGATGGTCGCCGTTTCCGCGCGCGACGACGGCTCGCCGCTCGCGTCTCCCGCCTCGCGTCCGTCGCGCGCGTCTGGTGTCTCTTGCCTCTCGTTCTCCCCCTCGTCTCGCGTCTCGCGTCTCGTGTCCTCCGCGCGCTCCGTCGCCGTCACGTCGGCGGGCAGGTCGGCGACCGTGAGCTGCGGCCCGGACGCGAGGACGACCATCTTCTCGACGGCATTGCGGAGCTGGCGGACGTTCCCCGGCCAGGCGTAGCCTTCGAGGACCTTGAGCGCCGCAGGTTCGATGTCCGTCACGGTTCCGCCGTTCGCGGCGGAGAACTCCTTCAGAAAGCGCCGGACGAGCGGGGCGATGTCCTCCGCATGGTCTTTGAGGGCCGGCATCCGCACGTCGATGACGTTCAGCCGGTAGTAGAGGTCTTCGCGGAACGTGCCGTCGGCGACCATCTTCGCGAGGTTGCGGTTCGTCGCCGCGACGAGGCGGAAATCGACGGGTTCCTCCGCCGCGCCGCCGAGGCGGCGAACGGATTTCGTCTCGATCGTGCGCAGGAGGGCAATCTGCGTCGGCAGGTCGATTTCGCCGATTTCGTCGAGGAAGAGCGTGCCGCCGTCCGCCTCCTCGATGCAGCCTTTCTTTCCGTCCTTGAGCCCGCCCGTGAACGTGCCCGGCTCGTAGCCGAAGAGTTCGGACTTGAGAAGGTCTCCCGAAAACGCGGCGCATTCGACGGCGATGAACGGCCCCTTGGCGCGTTTCGAAAGCCGGTGGATGGCCTGCGCGGCCAGTTCCTTGCCGGAGCCGCTTGGCCCCTCGATGAGAATCGTCGCGCCCGAGGGGGCGACTTTCCGGATGAGCGTGTAGACGCGCTGCATCGCGGGCGAGCGGCCCGTGAACCGTTCGAGTTCCGTGCCGAGCCGATCCTTGAGCTGCGTCACCTCCCGATCGAGGTCGGAGGCCTGGAGGGCCTTCGCGACACGCCGCTCGAAAGCCTGCATGTCCGTGATCGGCTTCTGGAAGAAGTCGGTCGCGCCGTCTTTCATCGCCTCGACGGCGAGATCGACCGTGCCGTAGGCCGTGAGGAGGATGACGGCGAGCGAGGGATTCTCGGCCTTGGCCTTCCGCAGGAGCTCGACGCCGCTCTCGCCCGGCATCTTCACGTCGGAGATCATCACGGCGAGGTCGGGGTTGGCGCGCACGAGGCGCAGGGCCTCGGTCGCGTCCGGCGCCGTGAAGCACGTGTAGACGGGAGCAAACCACTTCGCGAGCATGTCGCGCAGGGGCTTTTCGTCATCGACGATGAGAATCTTTGGCATGACGATGAGAGAAAATGAAGAAAACCAATTGTCCACATAGTATACCATTTTCGTGTTCTCCGTTGCGCCATTGACTTCAACCGCGATTTTTAGGATAATAACCGCCATTTCGCCGCGCGTCGCGCGGCACAGGGAGGAACATCATGAAGATTGCGATTGTCGGCGCCGCCGGGCGCATGGGAAGAAAGCTGGTGGAACTCGCCGAGGCGGCGGGGCTGGAGGTCGTCGCGCGAGTTGACGTCGCCGACGGGTACGACCGCGCCTGGCCGCAGGGAACGGAGGGCGTCGTCGATTTCTCGTACCACGCGGGCGTGCCCGCGTTCGTCGCGCGGGCGGCCGCTGAGGGAATTCCCTACGTCATCGGCACGACGGGCCTGACGCCCGACGAGCAGAAGGCGGTGGACGCGGCGGCGGCGAAGATCCCCGTCGTGCAGAGCGGCAACTATTCGCTGGGCGTGAACCTTCTTCTTGAACTCGTCCAGCGGGCGGCGACGGTGCTGGGCGCCGACTATGACGTCGAGGTGACTGAACTCCATCACCGCCACAAGAAGGACGCGCCGTCGGGAACGGCGCTCATGCTCGCGAAGGCGGCCGCCGCCGGGCGCGGACGGGGCGACGACTTCATCTTCGGACGGCAGGGGGACATCGGCGAGCGGCCCGTCGGGGAGATCGCGATCCATGCGCTGCGCGGCGGGTCGGTCGTCGGCGACCACACGGTTCTGTTCGCGGGCGACCTCGAACGCGTCGAGCTCACGCACAAGGCGCAGGACCGCGCGGCGTTCGCGGCGGGCGCGCTCAAGGCGCTCGTCTGGGCGAAGGGACGCCCGGCGGGCATCTACACGATGCGGCATGTCCTTGGCTTCGCCTAAGGCTTTGGCGACGGGAGGACGCGCATGAAGGACTGTCGCGAGACATGGTATGACGCCGAGAAGAAGGTCGCGGTCACGGTCGTTGACGTGACGAGCGCGGCGCAGGATCTGGCGCGGGCGCACCTCTGCGGGCCGACGGCGGCACACTACCTCGCCAAGGGGCTGGCGGCGGTGGCCCTGCTCGGCGGCGAGACGAGCGAGCCGGGCGAAACGGTCAGCGTGCAGATGAAGTGCACGGGGCCACTTGGGGGGCTCAACGTCGAATGCACGCGCGAGGGCACGTTGCGCGGCTACACGGAGAGGAAGATCCTCGACGACTTTGACGGACTGGGCGCGCCGAAGGACAAGGCCGTCCTCGGCGACTGCCAGATTCAGGTCACGCGCTCCGTCCCGGGACGCATCCTCTCGCAGGGAATCTCCAGTTCCCTCGACGGCTATCTCGCGGGATCGCTCCAGCGCAAGGCGACGATTCAGCTGGAGGCGTCCGTCTCCGACGAGGTCGAGATCCTGGAGGCGCGCGGCATCCTGGTCGAGGAACTGCCGGACGCCTCCGGCGCAGGCGTCCTCGGCGTCCGCTTCAAGTCGCTGGCCGTCGCCGTGCGCAATCTTCTCAAGCAGCTTGGGCTTGAGCGGGCGACGCTCAAGGGCACGGCACCGCTTGCGTTCGGCTGCCGCTGTTCAGCCGAGCGTGCGCGGGCGACGCTTGCGGCGCTGAGCGCGGCGGAGCGACAGACGCTGCCGCCGACGATTGACGTCACCTGCCACATGTGCGGGAAGACCTACGTGATTCGTCCGTCGGCTCTCCCCACGGCGTGACCGGGCGGGCGGACGAGATGGTCGGGGGTCGTTTCACGGGGCGTCTGGCGCCAAGTCCGACGGGTGCCCTTCATCTCGGGAACGTGCGGACGTTCATGGTCGCGTGGTTGCGCGCGCGGTCGCGGGGCGGACGGGTCGTCTTCCGCATGGAGGATCTCGACCATCCGAAGGACAAGCCCGGCGCTGCGGCGCAGGCGGTCGAGGATTTGCAGTGGCTGGGCTTCGACTGGGACGAGGAATACGTCCAGAGCGCGCGCAAGCCGATCTACCGCGCGGCTCTCGACTATCTGCGCACGCGGGCGCCGGGCGCACCGCTTGCCTATCCCTGCGTCTGTTCGCGGCGGGACGTCGAGTCCGCCCAGTCGGCGCCGCACGCGGGCGAGCAGCTCCACTATCCCGGCACGTGTCGCGGACGCTTCGCCTCCTGGGAAGAGGCCCTCACCTTCAAAACGTCATCCCCCCAAACCCCAAAACGCCCAAACCTCCAAACCCCCAAACATCCAAACTCCCAAACTCCCAAACCTCCAAACCTTCTCCCCTGCTGGCGCTTTGCCGTTCCGGCGGGGACGGTTGTGCGATTCGAGGATGCGTTCGCGGGGGGCTGTTCGCAGGACGTCGCCGCGACGCTGGGCGACTTTCCGCTGGCGCGGGATGCGGATGGCGCGGGGTACACGCTTGCCTGCACGGTGGACGATCTTCTCATGGGCGTGACGGAGGTCGTGCGGGGCGACGACCTCCTGCCCGCAACGCCCGCGCAGATCCTGCTGGCCCGCGCGCTGCTGCCGTGGGCGCGGGAGGTTTCCGCAGGCGAGCCCTTGGCGCCGTCCTATTTCCATCTGCCGCTGGTCGTCGGCCCGGACGGGCGGCGGCTTGCGAAGCGGCATGGCGACACGCGCATCGCCGCGTTCCGGGCGGCGGGGATGCGTCCGGAGGCGCTGCTGGGGGCGCTGGCGGCCTCGTGTGGATGGGCGAAGCCGGGCGAGGCGCTGACGTTGGCCGACCTCCTGCCGCGCTTTGACGTGCGGACGATTCCGCACCATCCCGTCACGCCCGCGTCCTTCCTGCCCTTGCCAAAGGGCTGCGCAGCCTCTGTCGGCTGTCCGTTGTCCTTTGTCCATACGTCAGAGTAAGTTGGAGGTTTGAGAAA
>ONTV01000101.1 GCA_900320855.1 uncultured Lentisphaerota bacterium | reverse complement strand
GAACTCCTCAAAGTTCTTCGGATATGGATGTTCGGTAGTCGCTTTCATGCCTGAAATGGTATCACAATCTGCAAGGCCCGTCAATCAGCCACCCAGTTTCTGGAAAGCCGCCGGGGTCTTTCCGAGCCTTTTCACGCGGGGCTTCCAGAAGCTGCTTCCTCCGGCCGGCGAGGGCGCGAAACAGGTCTGCACGGCTATCCGTCAGGAAGCCGAGTTCTATGTGGACGAGGCGGGGGACTACACCTTCGCGGTGCAATACGATGACTTTGGCCACATCGTGATCGACGGTACGCTCGTCGCGTCCAATGAAGGCGCCAGCAGTTGGGCCAGGGTCGGCGTCGGAACAATGAATCTCGATTCGGGCTGGCATCGCCTCAATGTGACGTGCACGGACGGCGGTGGCGGCTCGGGTCCGCTCGTCGAGGACTGGAAGGAAAGGAAGATGGCGGCGGGCTGGTGCAAGGGCGCAACCACCTCCACGGCGGCGGCCGACTATCAGCCGATCGACTCCACGACGCTGAAGATGCGCCCCGTTTCGACCGTCCGCTGGAATCGCCGCTACACGAAATTCGCAGAGGTGACGGATGATTGGGGGTCGAACGACACCTACACCTTCTCGATGGTCACGAACTCAATGCAGGCGATCCACATCTCGCATGAGGACACGGATGGGCGTGCAGCCTGGGCTTGGATCAAGGGCTCGCTTAACAGCTATACGGGCTGGACTTATGTTGAGGCCGACGAAGCCGGCGACTGGACGTTTGAAGGGCTTTTTGACGACCGCATCGGTGTGCAGATCGACGGGAAGCCGGTGCTTGCGACCCCTTATTGGTCGAGTCGGGAAACCGTTACCGTGTCGGTTTCCGCCGGTTGGCACAAGTTCAAGGTCACGGTTGCCGACGGTAGCGGCGGCTGGGGCCGTCATAAAGATGAAACGGCTTCTCTCTACGTGACGCGCCCGAACGCGGCGAAGGTGCCCTTTGACGAGCGCAACATCCGAATGAGCGCGGCGCCGTACGGCTTCATCGGCGGCGAGCTGAACGTGGGCGAGGGCGCGACCCTGACGAACACGAGCGAGACGCCCTGCGAGATCGCCGGCACGGTGAACGGCACGGGCACGCTCGCGGGCAAGTACGCGCTGACGGGGACGTGGAACGTCACGATGGACGACGGCGTGAACCTCAAGGCCGTGAAATGGGCGGGCGATGGCGTGGACCTCTCGAAGGGGCGGGTGCATGTCACGCTGACGGGAAGCCGACCGGTCCGGGAACGCTATAGGCTCGGTTCCGCAGTGACGGGTGCAAGCGGCGTTGAAGTCACCGCGACGCTGAACGGCAAGCCCTGGAAGAACGGCTTCAGACTCTCGGTCGAGGAGGGCGAGGCCTATCTCGTGAACACGAGACCCGTGGGGCTCTTGTTCATCCTGCGGTAAGGCGGAGGGGACGGCGATGTCGGCGATACGAGATCTCTTTCCGAAGGTTCGGCGGCTGCTGTTGGTCGTGTGCCTCTGCGCGGAAACGCTCTGCGCGGCGGGCGCCGACCTCTCCGGGCGGAAATTCACGTGGGCGCACTACGTCGCATGGTACACGCCCGACATGGTTTCGCTCGTCCCCGAACGTTTCTACAACGAACCGCTGCACGACCGGGGCGAGGATTCCCTGCGCGATGAGGTCCGGCGCGCCTTGGCGACGGGCATCGACGGCTTCTTCGTCGATGTGATCGCCCTGCCGGAAGGGGAGTCCATCTACGGCGACCTGCGTCCTTTCCTCAAGGCGGCGGAGGGGACGGACTTCCAGGTCGCCATCTGCCTCGACCGCAAGACGACGGTCGGGCACCAGGTCGACGAGTTCGTCCGGATGCTCAGGCTCTACGGCAATCATCCGAATTATCCGAAGATGGGCGGGAAGTACGTGGTGGGCACCTACACCTATCTCGCCTGGTCGGCGGCGGAATGGGCCGAAATCCGCAAGGGATGCGCTGACGCGGGCTATCCGCTCTATCTGGTCGCGAACGTCGAGCGGATGTTCGACGAATTCACGGAGGCGAAGCTCGCGGAATACGCCGACCAGTTCGAGGCTGCCTACTACTTCAGCTTCGTCGCCAAGGCGTTCAGCGGCAGGGAGCGGCTTGCGGACGTCCTGCGGCGGACGGCGGACTTCTGCGACGCGCACGGCAAGATGTTCATGCCGTGTCTGTGGCCAGGGTACTTCGGGGGCTGGATGCGCAACTGCCTCTTCCAACCACACGTTGGCTTCGACACGCTCCACGCGCGCTTCGCCGCCGGCTGGGGCGAGCGGACGGACTGGCTGCACCTGACGACCTGGAACGACCATGACGAGACGACGCTCGAACCGCGGAGGCTTACGACGGGACTCCGGAGGCTCATCCGGGCCTATTCGCGCGCCTTCAAGGGGTTGCCGCCCCCGGAGGACGACGACGTGCAGTTCGCCTATCTGCGTGAGACGGTGCCGGGGACAGTCCACCGCTTTGAGGCGCTGCGCCCGCCGACGGCGGTCAAGGGGCCTTGTCAGGTCGTCGGGCGGTTGCGCGATTTCGCGGGCAAGGTGGTCGCCACGCTGCCCGTGCGTACGTTCGCCGACGAGCCCTGGGCGCGCGTCGAATGGCTGGTGCCGACGACGGAGCTTGCCGCCTCGCCCGTGCTCGTGCCGGAATTCGCGGTGAAGTCCGCGACGGGCGTCTGCCGCGCCGTCCTCCCGCCCGTCTTTCTCTTCACGCCGTTCCTCCGCAGTCCCGAGACGGTCAAGGTCTCCGTCCTCGACCGGCGGAGGATCGGGTGCTCGCTCGACGTGAGCTATTCGAACGGCGTCCTTGCGGCGAGCTGCGACTATCCCGCCGCCGCGCCCGTCCGTCGCGCGACCCTCTACATGAACGAGCGTCCGGTCGGGCTGTTCGGCGTGTCCACGAACACCATCCTCCCGCTGACGTTCGGCGGGGAGCATACGGTTCGGCTCACGCCCGAGAACGGCACGATCGACTGTGCCGTCAAGCTGTTCGAGAAGAACAACTCCACCTTCTGGTGGTGGAATGGGAAGGGGCTTCAGTCCAATTGCACGGCGGGCTGGATGCGTTTCGCCGCGCGGATTGCCTGCACGCCCGAGACGCGCCTGACCTTCGAGTCGGCGGGGCAGACGCGCACGTTCACGCCCGAGGAGGTCATCCGCGCGGGGATGATCGAGGTCGGGGGCGGCCACGTCGGCGTCGTGCCCGAGGCCGACTGCACGCTCCGCGACCTGGAGCCGAAGGGGGCCGGGCGGACGGTCCGCGTCAGGAGCCGCGCCCCGAAGGCGACGGACGCGTTCTGGGTGCAGTTCGAGTTTACGGACGGCACCCACGGCGAATCGCGCGTCCTCTATCCTTTCGCCGGCGTGGAGGACGTCACCCCCCGGGAAATGAACGTCGTGGAGACGCCGGTGACGATGGACTGGCTCAGCGCGGTCTGCGGGCAGCCGGGCGCGAGGCCCTGCCTCACGCCGGAGGAGGAGTGGCCTGTCCGGGAGACGCGCGTCGTCGCCGCGAAGGTCTCGCCGCTGTCCATCCGCCGGCATGCGTTCTCGATGGCGGGATCGCCGCGTCCGCGCGCGCAGCTGCCCTACAAGCAGTGGCCGATGGGGACGTTTGCGCTTGCGTGCACGGTGATTCCGCATGCGCGGGACGGCGCGGAGCATCCGCTGCTCGTCAAGGACGGCTGGCAGGAGGGCCCGGAGCTGACGCTGCTGTCCGACGGAAGACTGTGCGCCGCCTACGCGGGCGGGGACGGGGCGGATGCGTTCCGCGTCGGCGTGACCTCGCAGAAGCCGCTTTCGACGGGGGTGCCCGTGCGGGTCGGGATCGCCTCCGACTGCCGTGAGCTGCGGCTCTGCCTCGACGGCGTCCTCCAGGGCGCGGCGGAGTTGCCCGCCCGCCGCGTCTACGGGAATCTGAGCCCGAAGCTCGGTGCGGGCGTCAACGGGGAGAAACCGTCCGTCGCCGAGCTTTTCGACCTCTCCTACTGAGCGGAGGGCGTATCGGGGATGGACGACTTCGATTGCGAGAATGAGAGGGCTGGAAATGATGAAGAAGAGCGTTCTGATGGCGTGTGCGTGCGTGGGATGCCTGGTTGGCATCGGGGGCGAGACGGTGCTTTCGGAGGGATGGCTGTTCCGTCTTGAGGGAGAGGCGGAGATGCGACCCGTGGCGGTGCCGCACGACTGGGGAATCGAACGGGGGAGCCTGCCGGCGGGGACGTGCCCGCACCAAGGGGATCTGCCGTTTGTCGGGAAGGGATATTATCGGCGCGCGTTTGACGGGTTCACGCCGCCGGAGGGCGGGCGGACGTATCTGACGCTGGACGGCGTGCAATGCCGGAGCGTGGTGAAGCTCAATGGCGCGGTCGTCGGCGGGCGGCCGTTTGGTTACGCGAGCGAGACGATCGACGTGACGGAACATCTGCGACCGAGCGGGAACGTCCTTGAGGTCGAGGCGGAGAACGTGCCGGGTTCGTCGCGCTGGTATCCGGGATCTGGCATCTTCCGCGACGTGACGGTGAGGGTGTGCGCGGCGGACCACGTGAAGCCCAATACGCTCTTTGTCCGGACGCTGGACGCGACGGAGGCCGAGGCGCGCGTGGCCGTGTCGTTCGCGTGGCGCGGCGGCGTCTCGAACTTCACGTTCACGGTGGAGAATCCGCGGCTCTGGTCGCCGGAGAACCCGTCGCTGTACGAGCTGGAGCTGTTCGGGGAGCGGTTCCGCTACGGCATCCGCACGGCGGTCTTCGAGCCGACGCGGGGGTTCTTCCTCAACGGCGTGCATCGCCAGATGCGGGGCGTGTGCCTGCACCACGACCTCGGCCCGGTGGGGGCGGCGTTCGACCGCGACGTCGCGCGGCGGCAGCTGGCGCTCCTGAAGGAGATGGGGTGCGATGCGATCCGCACGGCGCACAACCCGCCGGCGGCGGCGCTGCTCGACCTCTGCGACGAGATGGGGCTGATGGTGATGGACGAGGCGTTTGACATGTGGGAACTCGCGAAGGGCGACTACTCGAACTTCTGGGCGGCGTGGCACGCGCGCGACCTGGCGGACTTCGTGCGCCGCGACCGCAGCCACCCGTGCGTGGTGATGTGGTCCATCGGAAACGAGTTGCGCGAGTTCGACGAGGCGGACCCCGCGCGCGCCATTCGCATCGCGACGGAGCTGACGAGCATCGTGAAGGGCCTCGACGCCACGCGCCCCGTCACCTTCGGCAGCTGGAAGCCCGAGCCGATGGGGAACGGCTGCCAGAACACGGTGGATGCCTTCGGCGCGAACTACCTGCCGTTCCGCTACGCGGCGTTCACGCGGCAGAACCCGGCGATCGGCCTCGTGGGCACGGAGACCTGCTCCACGGTTTCGAGCCGCGGCGAGTACGCGTTTCCCGTCGTGGCCTCGCCGATCACATGCGAGGGCGACCTGATGCGGCGGCGGAACGAGGGGCGCGAGAAGATGACCCGCGGTGCGCAGATGAGTGGCTACGACCTGTGGGGACCCCACCCGAACGACTATCCGCCGGACGTCGAGTTCGAGTATCAGGAGCGGAACCCGCAGGTGTACGGCGAATTCGTCTGGACGGGCTTCGACTACCTCGGCGAGCCCGATCCGTGCGCGGCGGCGGGCGGGCGCAGCTCCTATTTCGGCATCTTCGACCTGGCGGGCTTCCCCAAAGACCGCTACTGGCTCTACAAGGCGCAGTGGCGCCCGGACGTGCCTTCGGCGCACATCCTGCCGCACTGGAACTGGGCGGGGCGTGAAGGCGAGATCACGCCGGTGCATGTCTACACGAGCGGCGACGAGGCCGAACTCTTCGTGAATGGCGTCTCGCAGGGACGTGAGCGCCGCAGGGAGCACCAGCACCGCTTCCGGTGGGACGACGTGAAGTACGCGCCGGGCGAACTGCGCGTGAAGACGTGGCGGAAGGGCCGCGTGTGGGCGGAGGACGTGGTGCGGACGGCGGGGGAGCCGGCGCGCGTGGCGCGGTGCGAACGCAGATTCGGCCGCTTGACTTTCGTGACGCTCTCGCTCGTCGATGCGGCGGGGACGCTCTGCCCGCACGCCGACCGCGAAATCCGCTTCACGACGCGTCCGGGCACGCGCCTCGTCGCGCTCTGCAACGGCGATCCCGCGAGCCATGAAGACTTCCGGGGAGCGCAGATGCGGACTTTCCACGGGTTGCTGCTCGCGATCGTCGAAGGGGCGTCCGACGGGCTTGAGAGCCAGATGTAGGGCGCGGCGTGTTTGTTCCGTCTTCCCGGGCGTCGGATTGCGCTCCTCGATACGTTCGTCCAGAAAGGTCGCTTTTGCGGCGCGGGCCTTGACACCCTTATCCCGGATTTTTGCAAAGGGGATGGGAACGGCCATGAAAAAGGTCGCGCCTGAGGGGACGGCTAGGGCCCTAAGCCCGGCAGGAACGCCGCCGGGTCGGGCGGCCTGCGCTTTCTCGGGCGCCCTGATATGAACCTCGTGCGCTCCAGGCGCAGCAGCTCCCTGACGTTGGCGACGAAGGGCCGGAAGCCCTCGACAATCTCGCCGAGGCTGTCCCGCATCGTCTTCAGCGATATGGGCGAGACCCATTCCGGGGGCGACACGCTGCGCCTCGTCATCGAGGACGGCGCGCCCTTGGCCGTGGCCCCGGTCTCGCGCAAGGAAGGAGAGACGGGGAAATGCGAGATGCCCGTCGGGCGCAGGCTCCTGTCGGAGATGGACCTCACCAACGCGCTCGTCTGCTCGGACGCGCTCCACTGCCAGCACGAGACGGTGCGTGCCGTCGCGCGCTCCAACGGCGAGAGCCTCGTGCAGACCAAGCGCCAGTGGGAGTACCTGTCCGGACCGAACAAGGGCGAGCGCACAGCAGTGGAAACATCGCACCACGCCTCGACCATAGAAATCTACGAACGGCACGGCGTGGACTTCTTTGCCGGCAACGCAGCGTCGCCAACTCCCAGGCTTTCAAGGAAGAACTCCAGTCAGATCACGCCCTGCCACTACGGATGGTCGTGGATGCGCCTTCAAACTGAATCACCATGACCCATTACACATTTCGTTTTAAATCACTGCCATCCAATAGCCGCGTAATGTTTTCGTCCGTCGTCCGCTAAGGACATGCCGCCTTTTGACCTTCAGGCGACTCCAATTGCCATTCCAATCGGCGGCCGATTTTCTTTTCCGTGACGTTCTGGCGATAGAGAAAACCGACTGCCACGCCGATCACCAGCGCCAGGATGATCAGAATAATCGCAATGATGGGACTCAATGACCTGTTCTCCTCCTTCCTTTCCGATAAATTATCAGTCCAAACCGGGCAAAATACCCGATTAAAAGCTAACGTCAATATTTTAGACTGGCATAAGGTTCCGTGTCAAGCACAAAACATTAAACTTCACTGCATCTTTTCTGCATATTTTCTCAAAATGCGGTTTGGGATTTTGAGATGAGTTTGGCGGGGGCGGCTTCCGTTGGCGGATCCGGGGG
>ONTV01000100.1 GCA_900320855.1 uncultured Lentisphaerota bacterium | reverse complement strand
GGCTCGCTCCGCCGCCGCCTCGCCCCCCACCCCTACGACACGTCCTGGCGCACGGACCTGCCGGAGATCCTCCGCTACCTCTGGCCGGTGGCGGTCTACATGGGGCTCAACCTGCTCTTTACGACCGTCACCACGACCATCTACCGGCAACGCCTGCCCGAGACCGAATCTGCGGCCTACTACATCCTTACGCGCTTCGCCGAAATTGCCGGATACCTCGGCGGCACCGTGGTCGCCGTCCTGGTTCCGCTGGCCTCTGAAGCGCACGAAAACGGAAGGCGGAACCCTCACATTCTCGTCCATGGCGTGCTTGCTTCCGTCTGCAGCGGCGTTTTGCTGGCACTCGCATTCGCCTTGACGGCGAAACCCGTCTTCGCGTTGACAGACGCCTGGCGCCCCTATCTGGACTACGCGAACCTCCTTCCCCTTCAGACGCTCTACACGGGAATAGTCGTCGGCTGTGGTATCGTCGTCTCCTATGAAATGGCCTGTCGTCGTTTTGGGATCGCCGCCTTTTCCCTTGTTCTAAACTTCTTCTGGACAATCTTCCTCGTTTCGTTCACCGGTGCCGACTTCTTCATCGGCATTCTGCCCGAATCGACCGTTGCCGCCATGAAGAGCCTCCAGGTAGCGACATTGGCGAACATGACCAAGCTGACGTTGGCCTTCTCCGTCGCTCAGCTGGCACTGACGACCCTGTACATCACCTGGCGCAGTCGCACAACGCACGCTCCGAAGCTCGCGCTTCGGGCGCGGGGCAGACTCGCGGGCGAGGCGCGAGATTGACCGCCGCGCGCGCCCAATCATCGACATCGGCGAACGTCACGCCGCGATAGGCGATTGGGGCCACGCCCTGTTCTGTGCCGGGGGCGCCTTGTTCTGTGCTGAGGGCGCAAGCCCCCGGCCCCCCTCCGCGAGCGCCTGGGCGAGGCGGTTCAGGGCCAGCGCGTCGCGGCGCGTCATCGGCTTCTCGCCCGGCACGTGCGGCCACACCGCCGGCGCGAGCATCAAGAGCCGCCCGGCGGCGCAGGCGTCGAAATGCCGCCCGCTCGGCTTTTCGAGCGGCGCAAAGCCCTTGTTGCGCAAGACGACGAGCGGCAGACCCTCGGCAAAGGCCCGGCGCGCGATTTCGCGCTCGCCCTCGCTCACGCACGGCGAGAGCAGCGCCGCACCCTGTCGCGCCCGCGCGAGCAGCGCTTCGGCTTTCGCCGTGAACGCCGCGCTTTCCTGTGCGACCAGCGGCTCGCCCGCCGCGTCGCGCGCGATCTTGAGCCCGCCACCCGCCTTCGGCTCGCGGCGATAGGCGAAGTCGCGCCGCGAGACCTGAACCTGAACGAGCGGGCGGTCGAGCAGAAAGCGGTTGCCGAGGGCCGCGAACGCGCCGACGACGCCCAGCGACGGCAGGGGGCGGCGCAGCGCGGCGACAGCGCGAAAGAGATCGGGGAAGAGCCGCTTGACCGCGAGCCGGCGCGGGTTGTCGCGCAGGTAGTTGAACATCGCGCCGAGCTGCCCGGCGCGAAAGAGAATCGAATCTTGGAAGCCCGCCGCCCAGAGGCGGGATACCCCCGAAGCTTGCGCTTCGGGCGCCGAACAAGCCCGCCTGTTCCGTTCCGAGAGCGCCTTGTTCTGTGCCGAGAGCGCAAGCTCTCGGTAGATCTTCTCGCACCCCGTCTTGAACCCGCCGATCGCGTTGCCGAGCGGCTTTGCCATCGGCCGCGTCACCTCAAGAATCGCGTGCAGATGATCGGGCATCAGCTGGCAGAAAAGCGGTTTGATCTCGGGTGTGAAGTCGCCCAGCCGCTTCCAGTGCGCGAGAATCGCCGCGCCCAGTTCGCTCGGCTCGACGCGCGCCGTCACCGCCTCGGGCGGCGCCTTCGGATCGTCGATCACGAGCCGCCCCAGCAGGGGCCGCACGCGGTCGGCCTGGACGAGCGTCACCTGGTAGATCGCCCGCTGGCGGTAGTCCCAGCCGTCGCACCGCCGCGTCATGCGGCGAACCGTCTCGCGGCGCGCCTCAGGCATGGCTTGGCGTTCCCTTTTGCGCCCACCCCAGGCACTTGATCAAAAAACGCAGGCCATCGACGATAAACCAAAACGTCGAAATGAAAAACGCGCGTGGCGGCCTCATGGTGTCGTAGTGGCGGTCCACGACCTCAAGCACGCCCTCTTCCGTCACCAAGCGGTTGTAGGTATGGTGCGGTAAAGGCTGCGGCCAGTCAATCGCCGCCGCAAGAAGCTCTGGCCGCCCCTCGGCATAGCTGCCGCTGTCAAGTCGCAAAACCGGAACGCAAAACAGCCGCCGCCCATATCCGCCCTCGCAATCCTGTGCGATGCGAAAGAGCCCACCGTCTTCGCGTAGGAATGCACCACCGTTTCGCCGCAAGGCGAGCGAAGGTGAAACCGCCTCGCTCTGAGGATGCTTCGTCCATGGCCCCATCAACGACTCGGCCATCCACAGTTCCGGCCGTTGCGGCGCCTCTGCCGGGGTGACGACCAAATAAAAGTCGTTCCCCTCGCGCACAAGGGAGGCATCAACATAGTTGCAGTCTCCGACGATCAAGTCCCCGCGCTTGACCCAACCTCGTGGGAAATCCATGCTCTCGTAAAGCGAGACCGCGCCCGATTGCCCCGACTCGGGAATCATGTACGTCCGACCGTCCACCTCAAAAATCTGCGGGTAAGACAAATGCCACGGTTCTTCCAAGACGATTCCAATGTCTTGCCATGCGCCGTCAGCCTGCTTCAGGCAAGCGATCACGCCCTTGTTGCGCCCCCGGTATCCCCGATTTCGATACAGCCCCTCAAAAAACAGCCACGTACTTCCATTCTTCCTGAAAAGGAAGGGATCGGCCACAAATTCCGGATCTAGCGAATCGGATGGCAGAACCACACGCCGTTCTGGACCTCGATTCATGCGAACATATGCGTGATAATGCGGCAGAACGAACCTCTCCCGGGCAACCATGCATAGTGTCGTTTTGAGGGTCTTGAACATTGGCAGGACCTTCAATGACGACCGAATCGCTCCATCAGCCACCAAATGGCCCGTTTCACGCAGTATGGCACATACGCACGAATGCCAAAGCTCGTATCGCGGCGAGCATGGACGGGGAATCGTTCCATTTCATTGAATGAACGGCACGACCAACGTGGATCATTCTGGAAACAGGCGGGGGCCAAGGGAGCATAGATGCCGTATTCGCACGTCGAGAGCGTCCGAATCCCATATTCCTTGCAAAGAAGCGTAAAGACGGCCTGGTCATGCCGGTGTTCGCGAAATTCAGGAAGATTTGGGCTTTTGGAGGGCGAGTCGTCCAGAAGTTCGAAATGCTCTTCGACAAGTGCAAGATAACACCGGTAGAACCCCTCGCTTCGCGGTGATTTCTTGACGAGGAAGACACCGCCCGAATACTGGCCGGAATCGATAATGGCACGGTTGCCGCGCACGCCAAAAAAGTCGAGGACATCGCCTTTCGTCCACATGCCCACGGAGTTGAAATGGTGAAGAGGGTCGAAGTTCTCCGTCCCCAGGAAGGAGCGCCCCTGAAAGGCGACAATATCCGACTCGTCGGCCATCGACAGATAGTCCCTCAGACGCGGCAGGCCCTTGGGATTCAGATGGCATCCGGCATCCGCATACAGCAAAATCTCACCGTCCGCCATCTTTCGCAAGGCCTGTAAGACAACCTGTGGACGCCAACACCAATAACCGAAGCCACGCGATCCCTTGACGAGATGCGGCTTCATCTTCGCGCGGAACTCCGCATCAAGGTCCTTTTCGGTGAAAGCGAGAATACGATCTGGCGCAAAGCCCATCGCCAGGGCCTGCCTTCTGATTCGTCGCAGCGGACGACGCATGCGCGAATCCGCAAACGTCACGAACCAGGCCCGGCACATAGAGGTATTACGGTTGAGATAGACCTTGTAGGGGGTTTCGGGGTCGAACAGAATCTGATCCTGATGCCATCGGCCCCTCGCCTGAACCGGCGGGAGCTTCAAGTAGTCCCCGTAGATCCTCGACAATACATCATGGTACTTAGCCGGAGCCGGCACGTGAAGATGCTCAAACTTAAGGTAGACGAGATCCGCAATTTCGTCCTTCAGCTGCCAATACCTTGAAAACACGTCCCGGTCATGGGTCAAGTTCGCCACGCGGTCCGTCGTAGCCGTCAAGCAGGAAAGGATCCTGTTGTGAAACCTCACCAGCCGATCATGGCCTACCGCCCGCCACAACGGCCTGAAGGCGTGAATCAGGGACCTGACAGGGCCGGTGCGGGGACGCCGCTCCCCCGACACCGCCTTCAGCATCTCCCAGACCACCGCCTTCAACTTGCTTTGCACATAGACGGCAAGGCGGTTGTGGGAATACCCATCCTGAACGTAGATGTCAAGATAGATGCCGTTGTTGTAGTCGGGGTCATCCTCACCGACGATGGCTCCCGTTGTCAGGCTGTTGCGCAGACGCGCGTACGGGCAGAAGAATCTCCGGTCCGAGAATCCAGTCTGAAGGAAATAAGGCTCCGGGAACGCATCCTTCGGAAGCGCCAGCAGACGATTGAAGTTCTCACGGTCCATGCAGACGTCCGAATCATCATCCCAGGGGATGAAACCCCCATGCCGCACCGCGCCCAGCAACGTCCCCGCAAAGACGGACGCCCGGATGCCATGCGCCCGGCAAACTTCGAGAAAGATGCTCATCAAGTCGAGATGGACGGCCCAGATCTTCTTCAGCTTGACCGGGACCTCATACCCACACCGGGTCTCCGCTTCCAGAAACCCCTTCGGCAGGTCGATGCGGATCGGCAACCCGTACTTCATTCCTTCTCCTCCCGCAGGCTGTTCTTCAATTCCGTGCTGGACACGTCAGGTGTACGCGGAAGATAGACCACGCGGCAAATGTCGGAAAGATCGTCGAACTTCCCCTTCCAATCGTCTCCCATGACGAAGATGTCGATGTCGTTGTCGATGATGTCCCTTCGCTTCTGTTCCCAGCACGTTTCGGGCAACACCCGGTCAACGCACCTCAAAGCCGCGACAATCTCCATTCGGTGGACGTCGGGGATCGTGCAGACCTTCCCCTTCTCCTTTCTGTTGAACAGGTCGCTCGACACCACGACCGTCAAGGTCCCCCCCGGCCCTGCAAGTCGCTTCGCGCGTTCGAGCAGCCGAAGATGCCCGATATGAAAAAGGTCGAATGTCCCATAAGTAATCACATTGGCCATGACGCACCTCAAAGGGATGCGAGACACGATTCGATTTCCGCGACAGGAGCCTCAAGCCTCCCCTGCGGTGTCCGCGTCAGCAAAAGGCTTTTGTAGTCAAACCCCAACTGCAGGGCAATCTGGGAAAAGCAGGCATTGAACCAATCGGGGTTTAGGATCTCGATAACCCGAAGCCCCGGTTTCCCGCAGACGATGTTCGAGAGACCCGCTCCATGCACGCCCATGATAACAGACGCTTCCGCAACGGCCTGCATCTGTTCGCCGAATGCCATGCGCTCGAAATAGCACACGTCGAACCCGTATCGTTCGGCCAGGCGTTCAACTTCGTCTTCGTTTTGGATGGCGCGGTTCCGTTCAAGCCGCCGCGAGACGTAGATCCTCCGGGTCCGCTTTCGAGGAAGGGGCGATAGGCGCGGGAGGATCGCCGCGCGCAGGACGGCGAGGTCTTCTCTGAAGACAACGCCCGCATCTGAATTCCGGGCGACGAGAACCGTCTCGTCCACCCGAAGCGGTTCGTCCGAACGGATCAGCGACTCCTCCGCAAAGCCAAGAAAACCGAGAGCGGACGTCACATAGCCCGCAGGAGCCCTCGACAGCAGTACCTTGACCTTGCCCTTCGCCTCCCTTTGCGCGATCAGCAGCTGGGGCAGGGCAATCAGGAGCCAATGGTAGTAGGAGAGGCTTGGCAGAGGGACAACGGGGCCCGAAACCGACGCCCTGCGCGGCTTGCGCATGACATCGACCATTCCGCCGAGATCCCAGAACTCCATGTTCGTGCCAAGGCTCTCGATGAGAACCCGCTCTCCGCAGATCCACATTGCGCCCGACGCTGGGGAGACGGCGACATCCTTCAGCCAGTAGGCGTACCGGCGAGGAAGAACAGCCTCAGGACGCAATCTTCCCCCATAGTCGTTTCCATACGCGAAATGCTCGATGTAGGCCGCCGACAGCAGGCGTATTGACTCCACATGGGATCGCACGACCTCTTCAAAGCTGTCGCAGATCCTGTATACGACCTTGAGATAAAGCCCCCAGCCGCCGATACGTCCGAGCGTCAGCAACATGGAAAGCTTGTAGAGCTTCCACCTTAGGACGGCAAACCAATTGTACCTTTGGAATCTCATTTTGCCAACCTTACCCGAATGAGATGGAGGAAATTGTGGACGCGGGCCGGGACAAGCCGTTCAAACGCCTGAATCAGGCGTCCCTGCACGGTCCGGGCCAGCCGCGCCCAGCGCACGGCCCGCCTGTAGGCCGGCGTCTCCTGAAAGATCAGATGCCGGTAGCGGTCCCGGTTCTGGAGCAGATAGGCGGGGTAGGATGCGTCCATCGGCACGGCAAAACAGTTCATCTTCAGCGCCGGCCCCTGGCCCTTCTCCAGCAAGACCTGCAGCCGTCCGACGGTCAGGGCGGGATCGTCCGGATCGAAGCCGTGATGGGGGGCCACCGCCCTCATCTTCACGAGCAGGGCAGCGGCCCCGCCCAGGCAGGTGAAGTGCCAGCCGGCGTGCGGAAGCCGGCACTCCCCACCGCGCGACTTGGGGAACGCCCTCCGGCGAATCTTCGACACGGTCGTCCCCGCGTTGACGGATTGAGGCAGAAATTCGTTGTAGAACGTCTCCTCGCCGTCGAAGCCCGTCAGTAGGTTTCGGTAGGCCAGCATCTTCGTGCCGCACATGGTGCGGCAGCGGACGTCTTCCCAGTTGAGGTAGAACCCGAACGACCGCATGTTGAAGCTCCAGACACCCGGCTTCCTCGCATACTCCGCCACAAGCTCGGGTCGCGGGATCTCGTCAAGGTCCGAAACGAGGACGACATCATCCGGGGCGGCACCGGAAAGGCCCTTCAGGATCTCGTTGCGCTGATGGCATTCCCGCTCCCATGGACCGTAGCCCTCCGGGAAGCGGTCGAACGAAACGTAGACGATCCGATCCGCGAACGCCGCGAACCGTGCGGCGTTCTCCCGGAAATAAAGGGGCTTCCGCTTCCCTGTGTGCGTCTCGCCCGCCTCCACAAGCACAAACCGGTCCACGACATCGCGAAGGACATTCAGACGGATCTCCAGGAGGTCTAGTTCGTTGAAAAAGGTAAAGCAGTCGTAGACCATGCAGCTCCTAACGCGAGCGGATTTTCCCCATCACGCCACTTGCAAGCTTGAACAGCCGCGAATCGCGCAGCCTCTGGTCCATAAGCCTCACGGGCTTCAGGTGGCGTCGCATGACGGCCTGGCGGCCGTAGGGGCACAGCCGCGCGGCTTTTTCAAGCGGCTGGTCGAAGATGTTGGCGA
>ONTV01000099.1:980-8881 GCA_900320855.1 uncultured Lentisphaerota bacterium | reverse complement strand
GTCGTGCGCGGAGGCGAACGCCTGGGCATCTACTACTGCGAGAAGGGCGCGTCTCAGCGTCCATCGAAAGTCATCTACGACCGGATGCACTCGGGCCTTGCCGAGGCGTCGCGCGGCGATTTCGACTGGTCGATGCTTCTGAAGGACGCAGATTACTTTCACTTCACGGGCATCACCCCGGCTTTGGGCGGAGAGTTGCCGCGCATTTGCGAGGATGCCTGCAAGGCCGCGAAAAGAGCGGGCGCGCGCATCTCCTGCGACCTCAATTACCGCAAGAACCTTTGGGACACGAAAACCGCTTCGTCCGTCATGACGCGGCTTCTTGGATACGTCGATCATCTCGTCGCGAACGAGGAGGACGCGGAGAAGGTGCTTGGCATCAAGGCAGACGATTCGGATGTGACGGGAGGCCGACTTTCGCGAGAAGGCTATGTCGGAGTCTCTCAGAAGTTGAAGGCCGCGTTCCCCAACCTCAGGACTGTCGCCATCACCTTGCGCCGTTCGATCAGCGCGTCGGACAACATTTGGGGCGCGATGCTCTATGATGGACGAAAATCATGTTTCTCTCGCGACTACAATGTCCACGTCGTCGATCGCGTCGGAGGAGGCGACAGCTTTGCGGCAGGGCTTCTCTACGCGCTCGGTCATGGGTTCAAGTCACAGGACGTCATCGAGTATGCGGCCGCTGCGAGCTGCCTCAAGCATTCGATTGAATTGGACGTCAATCTCTCGACCGTTGACGAAGTGAAGCGACTGATGGCTGGCGACGGATCGGGCCGTGTGCAACGATGAGAACAGACAAATGAGAACAGACAAAAGAAAGAGCATGGACAGCAAGGCTTTGGATAAAGTTTCGGAAAGCGGCATCCTTCCCGTGATTGCGATTCCGTCGCTTGCGGCGGCCGTTCCGCTCGCGGACGCGTTCGTTGCAGGAGGAATCTCGTCTATCGAAGTGACGCTTCGTAACCCGTGGGCGCTGGATGCGATTCGGGCAATTCGCACGGCGCACCCCGACATGGCGATTGGCGCCGGGACGATCCTTTTCGAGGAGCAGGTTTCTGCCGCGCAACAGGCGGGCGCGGACTTCCTCGTTTCGCCCGGGTTTGATCCTGAGATCGTTCGCGCGGCGCAGACGGTCGGCATGCCGATTGTGCCAGGGGTCGTCAACCCGACTCAGATGACGGCGGCCGTCCGCATGGGGCTCAAGACGCTCAAGTTCTTCCCTGCCGAGCAGTCCGGCGGCATCTCCGCGCTGACGTTGTTGCACGGACCGTTTCCGGACGTCCGATTCATACCGACCGGAGGTCTTGGCCTCAACAACATCGGGACCTATCTCGACAAGCCATTCGTCGCCGCGTGCGGCGGCAGTTACATGGCGAAGACGTCCGACATCGTTGCCGGCAACTGGGCGAAGATCACGGGCCTCTGCAAACAGTGCGTGGACGTCTCGCTCGGCTTCTCGCTTGCGCATGTCGGACTTAACGCGGGAGATGCGGAGAAGGCGTCCGAAACGACCTCGCGCTTTGCAGACCTGTTCCGTCTGAGTGTCCGAGACGGCCAAGGCTCCGCATTTGCCGGTACGGCCGTCGAATGCATGAAAAAGCCGTTCTATGGCGCGAAGGGGCACATAGGCTTCGCGACTCGCTCGGTCGAACGCGCACTCGCCTGGTATTGTTCACGCGGCATTCCCGTACGTGAGGAGTCAATTCGCCGGACGGAAGACGGTCGGTTTCTCCAGTCGTTTTATTTGGCCGAGGAACCAGGCGGCTTTGCCGTCCATGTCGTCAGAAAAGCGTCATAAGAAAGGTTGCGTTCGAATGAAACGTCTTTTGCTTGCTCTTTTGCCTTTGGCCGGTTGTGCGCCAGCGGCAGAAAAGGCCCTGTCACACAAGCCTCCATGCGATCCTGTGCGCGTGGAGCCCGTGCAGTATCTGCCGAGCGCGTTGGATGCGGCGCGTCGGGAGGATCTGAGGAGGTCGTTGCCAAGGCTTCTGGCGGCAGCAGCGCGGCGACTTGCAGACGAACGGCGGCAACTGGCCGCGACGTTTCGGGACGCGTCAGGAACGCCGCAGCGCGATCGCATCGAAAAGCGGCTCTTCATGGCCGAACGATTGTGCGCATCCATTGAGCGCGAGATTGCCTATGACGATGCGACAGGACTCTGTCGCGCCGAGGCGTCGTTGGAGGGACTGGACGAGCTCTTGCGGTACTTTGCGCTGGAGCGTGCGGCGTGGACGACGAATCCGCTCAATCCTGCCGTGACGGCGAGACGGCTCAATCTCGCGGACTTTGGCGCGAAGGGCGACGGCGTGACAGACGACGCGCCGGCGTTCGAGCGGGCCTTTGCTGCCGTGCGCGCGCTCAATGGAACGCCGAGTGTCCTCTCGATTCCAGCCGGAACCTATCTGCTGGTGGGAAAGAACCCTGATTTCCAGCCCCATTTTGATTCCGGCGCGATCTCGAACTGCGTGATCGCCGGTGCGACGCAGGAGACGACGAAGCTCGTTTTGGGACGTTATGATGGCGATGGCATCCGCTTCACGCAGTCGTACAATTCGACGTTGCAGGATGTTCAGATCTATTGGAAGGAAACGCCGTTCGTCGAAGGAACGGTCGAGGACGTCTCGAGGGAAGGTGGGTGGATCGTGATTCGACACCATTCCGGCACGCTTCGTCCGAACGACCTGCGGTTCGCTCGCATCGGACACCCGAACAGTTGCGTCCAGTTTGATTCCGATCACCGTCCGATCCGCAAGCCCGTCCTCTGGTATGACTATCGGTGCGAAGACCTTGGTGATGGACGTTATCGCCTACATTTCGCGCCTGAGTATGCCTCGACGAAGAAAATGGATGTCGATCTGGGCGCGACGTTTGTCTATCCTGACCGAAACAACGCCCTTCAGGCATTGCGTTGCCGCAGTAGCACGCTTTTTACCTGCTTGCGCGTCTGGGTGCGCAATTCGCGCGCGGGAGCTTTTTCAGTCGGCGCGAGCCGTTATCCGTCAGTTGTCTCGTGTCGCATCTCGCCGTTGCGCGACGAGTACAACCTCTCGACGAACGCGGACGGCTGCTTTAGTTCGTGTGGGGTCTACCTTGCCAACTGCTCTTTCACGAACATGAACGATGACGGCGTCAATTCGCACAGCAAGGGCGCGATAATCGCCGCAAAGGTCGATGAGCGGACAATTGAGCATGATCCGTTCTGGGAGCGCGAACGTCCTGGCATGCTGGCGGTCTTCGTGCGTTCGATGGACGGGATGTACTTCGGACAAGCGCGCGTTTTGTCGTGCCGAACCGAACGCCGCGACGCACAGGTCGTTGGCGTCACGACATTCGATCGTCCGCTTCCCGATGGGCTCAAAACGTGGGCCGATATGCCGTTCCCGAAGCATACGCAGCTTGAGACAAGGGCCATCAGGCTCGGCACGAAGAAGACTCCCGACTATCCTGACCAGTTTTATCTTCTGATGAATCAAGGCACGGGCTTCGTCTGCACGGGCAACAGTTTCGCGAACCTGCGCGGTGTCGCGATTCAGATTCAGAGCGCAAATGCCTTTGTGTCGGATAACGTGATCGATTCGGTCTATCGCGGCATTGAGATCTCGGGTCTGCTGCACTACCAGGAAGGACCGGCGCCCGCCAATCTCGTCATTCGGCAGAACAGGATTCGCCGCGTCAACCGAGGGATCAAGTCTTCCGTGATGACGGTCAATCACCCGCCGGCGAGGTCTGTGCCGTTCTCAGATGTCCTCATCGAGGGCAATGTGCTGGAGGAAATCGCCGAGCGGGTTTTTGTTCTCAACAACATGGACAGCCCAACCGTTCGCAACAATACGCTTGATGGCCGTCCGATTGACGGCCGTAGCGGTCAAAGGAAGTGAAAAACATGAACCGTTTTGAAGACAAGGTTGTCGTGGTGACCGGAGGTTGCCGGAACACGGGTCTGGAAATCGTCGACCTCTTCCTCCGCGAGGGGGCGAGGGTGTTCCTCTGCGGGTCGAACGACGACTCCGTCGCGGCGGGCGTCCGCGCGCTGGAGGCGCGGGGGCTCTCCGGCTTCCGGGCGCTCACGTGCGACGTCTCGCGCCGTGCGGAGGTCGAGACGATGATGGACGTCATTGAGAAGGAAGCGGGGCGACTTGATGTCGTCGTCTCGAACGCGGCGAACTTCGGCCTCGGGCAGGGGACGTGCCTGGAGACGACGGACGACCAGTTCCGGTCGGTCCTCGAGGTGAACGTCCTCGGCGGCTTTCGCCTCGTGCAGCTCGCGGCGAACCGCTTCTTCCTGCGGCAGGCGCGCGACCCGAAGACGGATCAGCGCGGCGCCGTCGTGTTCGTCGGCTCCAACTCGTCCGAGCGCGTGAGCCGCAACCGCATCACCTACGTCGCGTCGAAGGGCGCGATGGACGCGATGATGAAGGCCTTCGCGGTCGACCTCGGACCGAAGGGCGTGCGCGTCAACATGGTCGCGCCGGGCTTCATCTGGACGAGCCGCTGGGAGTTCCTCACGGACGAGATCAAGGCCCGGCGGCGCTCGCTCGTGCCGAACGGGCGCGAGGCGACCGGCGCGGACGTCGCGGAGGCCGTCGCGTTCCTGGCGTCCGACGGCGCGCGCGGCTTCCAGGGCGCGCGCGTGGTGATGGACGGCGGCTCGACGGTGCAGCTCTACCCCGCCGCCTGCGAGGACGACACCTCGAAGATGCGGGAGCGCTGAGGCGCGGAAAGGAGGCGACGAGATGAAGGGACGGTTCCTGTTCGGATTGGGCGCGGCGGCGCTGGGCCTGTCGGCGCTGGCGGCGGACGTGTCGGAGGTCGCGCTCGCGAAACCGCGCATGCGCTGGCTCTGGGGCGGCTTCGGCTTCCACAACTCCGAGGCGACGATGACGCCGATGATGTCGGCCGCGTTCCGCGACGAGCGCGTCCTCAAGTCCTTCCGCGAGATTGCGCCGTCCTACGCGCGGCTCTTCGCGGGCTTCCACGACTGGACGCGGGAGGCGATGGACGCCTTCGCCGACTACTACGACGCGACGTTCCGCCGGGCGAGCACGACGCTCTATCTCGTGCCGGGGCGCATGCCGGTCGTCACGGACGACTTTGACGTCGAGGGCTACTGCGCGCGCGTCGCGAAGAACCTCGCCTACCTCGTCAAGGAGCGGAACTGCACGAAGATCCGCTACTACGCGCTCACGAACGAGATGGCGTCCGGCCCGACGTGGGGCTGGTTCTCGAAGCGCCGCGATGTCTTCGCGCGGCTCTGCCGGGGCCTCCACGCGGCCTTTTGCCGCGAGGGCCTCGACATCGGGCTCATGACGCCCGACTCGGCTATGCCGAGCCATGTCGACGACGTCGTCTGGGCGACGAAGAACCTCAACGACGTCACCGAGGTCTACTGCTGGCATTACTACGACCGCACGTCGAAGCCGGGCGAGGCACGCGTCACGGCCGAACTCTACGGACACCTGACGAACCTCGTCTCGCTCTGCCTCGGCCAGGAGAAGCGCCTGTCGCTCGGCGAATGGGGCATCACGGGCATGAACGTGCCGTACCGCGAGGGGCACATGCGCGACGACGGGCACGGCGGCTGGCGCTGGTCGATGAGCGCGTTTGCGCGCGAGGTCGCGATCAGCCGCGCGGAGATGGGGCTCGCCGCCCTGAACGCGGGCGTGCTCAACGCGGTGAGCTGGACGTTCGTCGACTATCCCGACCCGTTCCTGCGCGAGGACGGCGACACGGCCGAGGAGAAGGCGCGCTACGACGTCGCGCGCTTTTCGGGCTGGGGCCTCGACGTGCGCTACAACAAGAACGGGCTCTTCCGCTGGGACGACGAGAACGGCGACTACTCGTCCTACCCCGACCTCTACACGATGGGCTATCTCGTGAAGCTCTTTCGCAAGGGCGCGCGCGTCCTCGAGCCCGCGTTCGCGGATGCGGACCTGCGCGTCGGCGCCGTCACGAACCCGGACGGCTCCTGCTCGGTCGCCGTCGTCAACTGGGGCGGGAAGAAGACGGTGCAGGTCTCGAGCGCGCATCCGCTCGAGAAGCCCCTGCGCGTCTACGAATACGATTCGGCGAAGCCACCGATGAATGCCTTCAACGACCTTCAGCCGGCGAAGGGGACGGTCGCGGCGACGAACGGCGTCTTCGCGGCGACCCTGCCGCCGCGTTCGCTGACGTTCTTCACGACTGACTACGTTGACCGCACGCCGCCCCCGGTTTCGGGCGTCGCGCGCCGAGGCGGCGTGCTCGTCTGGGACGCCGCGAAAGACCTCGATCACGTCTACTACCGCGTCTTCCGCGACGGGAGGCAGATCGCCTCGACGGTCGCGACGCGCCTTGACGTGAAGGGCGAGAAGGGAGTCTACTCCGTCCGCTCGGTTGATCGCTGGGGCAACGTGTCGGTTCCGTCTGCAAGTGATTTTACAAACTAACTCCAAAGGAGGATGGATATGAGAAGACTCAGTTGTGCATTGACGATGGCGGCTCTCGCGTTCGGCGCGGCCGCCGAGGAAACGGATCATCCGTGGCAGTTCAACGATGCCGATCGGAGTGGAAAATACGCGCCGGCGTCTGCCGTCACCGCCGCGAAGGCGACGGACAGCGCATGGATGTCCCCCGCGTGGATTGAGGCGCTCGTATCGGGCATTTTGCCGTTCGGGTCAATCTTCATCATACGTTGAATGAGAAAGAAGGGTTCCATGCAAAAATATCGGCAGATTCTCCTTGTCGGACTTGTGTCGTGCGCGTCGGCCGCGTACGCCATGCCGTCGATTTCCAATGTCTCGGCCTCGCCGCGCCAGAATGGCGACGTGCGCGTCCGATACACGCTCGGCGCCGAGCCGGCGGTCGTGACGTTTGCGCTCTACGACCGCACGTCGGGAGCAAAGCTCGACGAGTCGCGCTACAACGTGACGTCGGGCGCGGTCAACCGCCTTGTTCAGCCGGGCATGGCCAAGTTTATCTTCACGAACCAGACGGGCGCCGATCCGGCGAACATCGATGTCCGTCTGCGCGCGTGGCCGACGAACTGTCCGCCGGACTATCTGGTCGTAAACCTTGCTGACAAGGACGCTGTGCCCGCCTACTACGCAAACACGAACGCGATGCCGTTTGCCGTCACGGACGAGATGTGCAAGACGACGCACCTCGTCATGCGCAAGATCAAGGCGGCGAACGTCGAGTTCCGGCTGGGTTCGCCGGACGATGCGTTTGGCCACACGGTCGGATTGCGGGAGAACCTCCGCTGGGCGATCCTTTCAGAAGACTACTACCTCGGCATCTACCCCGTCACATGCGCCCAGCACAACTATGCGCAGGCGGGCTACAACGAGAAGAAGTACAATCTTGGCCATTGGTCGAGCGACAAGTTCATGGACATTCGCCGCGACGACTGGCCTGTAGATAACATCCAGTTCTGCAGGCTCCGTAGCTATATGCACGAGGAAGGATGTCCGGGCGCGGCAGACGCGGCGTTCACGGACTACAAGTACTGGCCTCGCGACGGCTTCGAGCTGAACACGAACAAGACGACGAAGTGCGTCTGCACGTTTTACCCGGGCACCTTCACGCCGTTCCTCTATGCCTGGCGGCAGAACTTCGGCTTCTGCTTTGACCTGCCGACGTCGGCGCAGTGGGAGTTCGCGTGCCGCGCGGGGACGCTGGGGCCGGGCTACTGGACGCGTCCCGTCGCGCAATACAAGGACGCCCTCGTCGTGAACACGCAGGGCGCGACAAACTGCAACTGGTACGCGGAACTCGACGACTACGCCTGGAACGTGAACAACTCGTTCGATGAATCCGTCGGTGAGCATGTGCCGCACACGGTCGGCCTCAAGAAGCCGAATCCCTTCGGCCTCTACGACATGCTCGGCAACGTCGCCGAATACTGCCGCGACATCTGCCGC
>ONTV01000099.1:0-965 GCA_900320855.1 uncultured Lentisphaerota bacterium | reverse complement strand
ACGTGGCGGCAGCTACTGCTCGAAGGCGCATGCCTGTCGTCCGGCGACATACGTGGCCGCCTCGTCGGCGAAAGCCGACCAGGAGTATCTGACGGATGCGTCGGCGAGCGAAGAGGTCGGCCGCAATTGGGTAATGGGCTATCGTCTCTATGCGCCGGCGGCGGCGATGCGGTAGGGTTTTCCAGAAAGGAACAGGAAAATGAAGACTCTCGTTTCGATGCTTTTCCTTGGGGCGGCGGCCACGGCGCAGGCGACGCCCGCGATTTCCGTCAATGCCGTGACGCAGGGCGCAACACGCGCTGTCACTGTTAGCTACACGCTGTCGGGCGAACCGGCCGTCGTCACGCTGGACGCGGTTACGACGAACGGCGCGGCGATGGCCGCGTCGGATCTCCTCGTCGTCTCGGGCGGCGCGAACCGGTTGATGCCGACAGGCAATCACACGCTCGTCTGGCAGCCGTCGACCGACAGCGGCTTCGGGCCGTTCGATGCCGGCGCCGTGAAGGTCACGCTGAAGGCGTGGCCGACGAACGCGCCGCCGGACTACCTGGTCATCGACCTCATCCAGCCGGAACGCGGTGCGCGCTACTACACCTCGGCCGAGGCTATCCCGGGCGGCATCACGGACGTCCGATACAAGACGGACTACCTCGTTTTGCGTCGGATTCCGGCGGCGGGCGTCAAATGGCGCATGGGATCTCCTTCGACGGAGGTCGGATCGGCGGCTTACCGTGCCTCCGAGCGGACGCATCTCGTGGAGTTGACGGAGGACTACTACTGCGGCGTCTATCCGACGACCTACCGCCAGACCTACTGGCTCAACGGCAAGAACTATAAGGGCATTCCGCAGTCTGCTCCTCAATTTCAAGACCTGTACTGGGGCTGGGACTGGCCGCAGGCGGACGTCCAGTATTGCTCCTACCGCAGCTGGTTTCACGAGTCGGCCTGCACCTACCTTGCTGGTT
>ONTV01000122.1 GCA_900320855.1 uncultured Lentisphaerota bacterium | reverse complement strand
GCGGTAGACGCCCGCCGTCGGCAGCGTCACCGTCGTCTGGCAGCCGGAATCGATGTGCAGCACCATCGCATAGTCGCCGTCGGGGAACGGAATGCCCTTCCGCGTGTGGTAGGTGTCGGCGCCCGCCCAACGGACGACGTACGGCTTCGAGCCGACGCCCGTCCCCCGCCAGCCATGGAGCGCGGCATCCGGCGACAGTTCACAGCCCGCCGAATTGTCCGGGCCGATGCCCTTGTCGGCGAAGGCCTCGAAGGACGGATCCTCGATAGCGCCCATGAGGTCGGCCGGCACATCATTCGTCGGCTGCGCGAGCCGTGCAAGCCGCAGGACGCCCGCCTGAACGTCAAGCGCCTGCACATCGTCCGCCAGCGACCCGACGCAAAGCTCCTCGTCGCCGGTCTTCGCCAGCGTCCCCGCCGTCGAAGCCGCCGTACGCACGACCTTGCCCGTCGCCGTCTCATACGTCGCGGCGCTCGCCGCCACGAACGCCGTCGCATGCGGCGAATCGACTGCGCCTTCATCGAGGCGCATCTGCCGCGCCTCCGCAGGCTCCGTTCCATCGAGTGGCGCCTCCGCAAACGTGCCCGCACCCGTCTTGACGAGACGCCCGACAACAGCCCCATTCAAGCCAGACGCCTCCGCGTCAATCGAAAGGCGGACTTCTGCCGCCGAACCTGCCACGACGGAAAGCTCCGAAGACGGCGTCTTCGCAACCCATTTGCGGTAGAGATACGTCTCGACCGCCAGCCGCTCGGCTTCCGTGAGCGCCCCCGTGAACAGGACGACCTCGCAGAGCCGTCCACCGCCTTGCCGCCCGCTGTTTCCGCGATCGTCGAAGAATCCGCTGACGTGGAAATCCCCGTCCGAGATGGGGAAGTCGAGGACATGGAAGCCCGCCGTCAGCAGGGTCGTCATCGGATCAACGATCTCGCGGTCGCAACGGTAGCGCCCCGTCCGCGCACGCGGCGTGTTGCCGCCGCCGTTGAGATGGGCGAAATACCGCGTCTTGTTGAAACCGTCCCCACTGTAGTCGCCCGGCACGAAGGAGGCGTTCGCCTCGTTGAAGAGGAAGCCCCACTGGTAGTTCTCCGTCCCATACGCGACGAACGCCCACGTGACGTCAATCGTCTTTGTGTTTCCCGTCGCGTCGCGGCAGCGCAGGCACTGTCCGCTGCCGTAGCCGCCGAAGTCGAGAAAGGCGTTCGCACCGCCCGATGCCGCGACATAGGACGGAAACCACGTCGCGACGTCCGCCGACGCATGCGCAACATTCGTGAACGCAACGAGCCGCGTGTAGGCGTAGGCGCCCGCCTCGCCCGTCAGCGTCAAGTCTGGTTCGCGGCAGTCCAGCCACTGCGCGACGCGTCCCGGAAGCCCCTCCACGCCCTGCACGGACGCGGCGACCGACGCATCGACCCAGAGCGCCGCCTTCGCCAGCACATTGCTCGGGATCCCGTAGGCGAATGTCCCGCCCGTCTCCAGCGTGACGGTGCCGGACGGCACGACCACCGTGCCGCGACCGTCCAGCTTCACGAGCGGCAACGTCCGTCCCTCGGCCGTGGACGGCACGCGCAGTTCGCCCTCGACCACCGTCGTCTGCGCGAGCGGTTCGTCGGCGGACAGCGTCGCGATCTCCCCCGAGGGGACGACCGACGGCATGGCACCGACCGAAAAGGCCAATGGAACGGAAACGAATGCAATGAGCAGGTGTTTCATGAGGCGAGGTCTCCTTTTGCGAATTGTCGGACGAATTTTACCAGAATGGCATATGGCTCGGCAATATCTTAAAAAAGAAGTCGCCTATCTCTTTTTGGACACACCCCCACAACCGAAAATGGTATACTGTCCGCCATGAAACGAGTCGCCCTACTGATGGAATCGTCGTTGGAGGTCTCGCGGGAGATTCTCGCGGGCGTCATCGCCTACAGCCGGGAACATGAACCGTGGCAGCTCGACTTCACGCCGGGCGGCATCGGCGACCAGAAGCTGCCGCACGGCTGGGAGGGCGACGGCATCCTCGCGCGCGTCCCGAATGCACGCGAAGCGAAGCGGCTCGCCGCGCATCCGGCGCCCAAGGTCCTCTTCGATCCGCTCGACGTCTTCGTCGCGCCAGGCGAACCGCTCGCCGCCTGCGTCCGCATGGAGAACGACCACCGGGCCGTCGGACGCCTCGCGGCGGACTACTTTCTCGCGCGCGGATTCCGCCATTTCGGATTCGTCCCGGCCGTCCTCTCGTCGAACCCGCAGATGCGCTATGCGACAAGCACGGCGGCCGAGCCGGACTGGTCGCGGCTGCGGCGCGAGGGGTTCGCCGCGCGCCTGTCCGAAGCCGGGCATTCCCTCGTGACCTGTCCTCGACCATCCGCCCGACGCGCGGGAAGCTGGGCGCTTGAACGGGCGGACGTCGCGCGCTGGCTCAGGAGTCTGCCGAAGCCACTGGCGATCTTCACGCCGCACGACGCGCGCGGCCGCCAGGTCATCGACGCCTGCCGGACGGCGGGCATCTCCGTGCCCTACGCGGCCGCCGTGCTGTCCGTCAACGACGACCCCACGCTCTGCGAGACATGCCTCCCGCCGCTCGCCTCCGTCCGCCTCGACGCGCGACGCGCCGGCTACCGCGCCGCCGCCGCGCTCGCCGCCCTGATGGACGGACGCCGCCCGCCCGCGCGCCGTCTGTCCTATCCGCCGGAGCGGATCGTGACCCGCGCCTCGACGCTGCCGATGCAGACGGACGACACGCTCGTGATCGCCGTCCTGGAGCGCATCCGCGAGGCGGAGGGCCTTTCCCTGCGCGCCCAGGAGCTGTCCGCCGAAGCGGGCGTCTCGCTGAAGACGCTCGAACGCCGCTTCCATGCGGCCCTTGGCCGGTCTGTCGGCGACGTCATCCGCACGACCTGCCTCGGAACCGTACGCCGCCTTGTCGAGACGACCGACCTGCCCTTTGCGGAGATCACGCGCCGCGCGGGCCAGCTCAGCGCCTCGCACCTCGCGGCGGCCTTCCGCGCCCGCTTCGGCCACACGATGTCAGAGGCCCGCCGGCGCACCCCCCGCCCCCCCCCCCCCCGATAGAACCCCGATAAATTCATGTTATTGTCAACAGGAAGAGGAGAAGGAGTAAGGTATATCAATTAGCTGACCCTTGCACCCCCAGATTCGCTGCAACGACTGATACTCGCCCGCCATCGCCGTCAACGTGCAAAAACCAACCCCCAAGACTAGCCTTTTCATTGTCGAGCCCCTCTCCGTAGATTCCTTTTACTCATATCGTTTTAGCATTACAGGGCCCAGGAGTCCCGATGGTTGCAACTCATCGGAAATTGACGGACCGGAACAGATGGTGGGCTTTATCGCCCATGTATTGGGATTCCTTTGCCGCGCGACATTCCAGTATCTAAGCACCGACTTTGTTACGCGCTTGTCCGGCTCCAGAAAACAATCGCCGACAAGCCTGTTGTGCCAATTGTTGACATATTCGATTTCGAGGCGGTTCTCCCCGTTCTTGACTGCCGCGCCGACCTCAATCTCCCATGGCGCACACCATACGGTTCCGCAATCAATGCCGTTCAACCTTACTTTTGCCAGACCCGACGGTATCTCGCCAAGGCTCAGCCGATATCTTCCGTTATCTGCATTCTCCGCATTGAAGGTCGTTACGTATATTGCAGTTCCGGCAAAATACTTGAGCTCCGGCACCGTCGTCCATTCGACAAGTTTATCCATTGACATTGCTGCCGGTGGTTCGGCTTTCACCCCGGGATGATAGCTGAAGGCGACCTCCCACTTGCCGGCGATTGGCATTGCTGCCGAAACACCGCGCTCTGCCGGCTCTTCTTTTATTGCCGCATCCGCCGTAGCGAACACCACGAAGGCACTGCCACCGCACGGCAGATCAAGCGCAACGAAGGTCTTTGAATTCTCTTCGCGGCACTTCGCACGCCGGCGGCGAATCTCGACCGCGTCCCAGATCTCGACTGAACGACCGTCAGCCTTCGCATTCAATTCTACTTCGCCAGCGCCTTCGCCAGCGACGAAGAAAACGTCGCAACCCCCTATGATGCGATGGGTGGTGGTAAACTGCGCCTTCTCGTCCTTGCGGTGGCGCCCCCAGCCAAAGTAATTGTCGCCATTGGGCAGGAACTCGCCGTCATCCACCCACTTGCCTTTCTGCAACAGAGATTGGCAACGCCACAGGTATTTTACAAAGCTGTCGGCGTACCGGTTCCAGGTCACATTTCTGTTGATGTGGCTGCCGGCAAAATATTCAAGCCCGGGCACGCCATATTTCGCCGGTGATGTGGTGTAGGTATGCCACACAACCAGATTTATGCCATCGGCGAATGCCTGGTCGGAGAGCGGTTTGAGATATTGCGGATCGACCGACCAGTGATACATCATGTGCGTAAAGGCTTCAATGGACGATATGTTCCGTCCAGCGCGATGCGCCGCGTCTACGATGCCGCGCATGAAAAACCGCCCGTTGTTATTGGCCCTGCCGGAGACTGTCTCTGACGGAAGATTCGGACTGACCGGCCAGAACTCTCCTTGCGGAATGTCGTTGGCCGCGAGGAACTCGTATTGGTCGCACTCTCCGAATGTCCGCGGATCGCGCTTGCTGGATCCGCCCCATGGCCCGCCGGATTCTGAAATTGCGATCATGTTTCGTGCGTTTGCCCATTCCTTGACTGCCGCATAGAGATGTCTCACCATCATCTTGCCCCGTGCACGGCGGAGATCTTTCATCAATTTCTCTTTGTTGACCCCCTTCAACTCAAAGCCGGCGAGCACCGGCAATTTGTCGCGCAGTTCATAGCCGCAGAACTCTTTGAAATCCGCTTCGAAGAATTTGCTCCATGTCGGCATGAGTCCCTCCCAACTGACGTTATACAAGCCTCTCAGCGTCCTGTCTTTGCCGATAAGCTCGGGGGCGCGCTTCATGAGCCTGCCGACGACTCTCTCGAGATGGCGCGCGACCGCTTCCCTGTCCAATACGTCGATGTCCACATTCTCTGATGACATCCTCGCGGTTGCGCGCCCTAACCGAAGGACGACCCAATTCCCTTCAAGCCCGTTCGCCTCTTTCGGCGACTTAATCTCGCGAACCTCAAGCGCCTTGAAAACTTCAGAAACCGTCTTGCTCGTGCTTTTCCCGGAATTGCCCTCCATGGACATCTGCCCATCGCCTGCATCGAGCCAATCGCGCCGCTCGGGTTTCTCCGCAGTCCTTATCGCGAATGCTGCAACATCCTTGTAGTTGGGAAGGTCGGGCTTTTCAAATTCGTCGCCGGGCAAATACATCTTGCAGTTCAAGAATTTCGGCGCGTCGTCGCCAACTTCGGCATCTCCCCGAAGGTGCCCGCCCGAAGCTGCGATGTTCAAGGTCATCCCCATGTCGTTCTTCGCGCATTCGCGCATCGTGTGCTCAATCAAATCAAGCCACTCTTCGCTTCCCCATCGTATGGTGGCCGGCGGATTCTTGACGTGGTTTTCATCATCCCAATAGCCGCGCGAGTCGATGAGCAGAATTCCGCCGAAGCCTAGACGGTGGATGTCGGCAAGTTCGAGGGTTATCGTCTCCTTGTCGGTCAATGAATTCGACCAGAAGTAATAAGTCCAAGGTTTGCACGCCTCGTCAGGATTGACAAAGCTCGTCCACAGCGAGGCTATCAACAGGGAGACTGAATTCATAGGCATAAGGCTCGCCTTCAAGTAGCCAACGCAACACGAGTTGCGTAGCAGAGTCAGGCAAGTGCTTTCATGTGATTGGTTGGTAGTATAGCAGTTTTCAGTTAGGCCAGTAAAGGGCTAAAAGAGGGTCGAAATACTTTCCCGTCACGCCCATGATGAAGAACTGGGGCCTCTACGTGACGTGCGCCGGGCATTACACGATTCAGCCCGGCGACAACTTCCCTTCGCCCAAGAGTATAATAGGGGCAGCTTATTGACATAGTAGATTGACAGAGTAACTCATGACAGACTATTTTTGCGACAATCTTATAGGGTGCGAAGCGTCTCGGTAAAGAACATCGAGGAAAAAAGCCCGGTGCGCCAATCTGCTGATCAGATGGTAGCACCTTGCACTCTCGATAAGTCTCGCTCGCCTCATACAGATGGTATATCAAAAGCTCTTTACTACATCAATCTAGTAGAGTAGAGCGGAACGCCCCTCGTCGGGTGCGCCCGCCCCCTCGTCAAACCGTACGTGCAGTTTTCCCGCATACGGCTTTCCATGTGGAACTAA
>ONTV01000098.1 GCA_900320855.1 uncultured Lentisphaerota bacterium | reverse complement strand
CCTCCGGCGCTTCGCCGTCATTTCTTGAAGCAGATGCGGTCGATGATCGCCCGGAAGCTCTCCGCGCCCGAGAGGATCTCGATGGCAATGCGCAGGTAGAGGCAGCGAACGGGCGTCGTCTCAAGGCGCGGGAAGCGCACGGCGTCCTTTTCCGTCGTGACGAGCGCGTCCGCCCCCATGTCTGCCGTGCGGTTGAGCGCGTAGAGGACTTCCGAGGCGTCATAGCGGTGGTGGTCGGCATAGCGCTCGCACCAGACGACCTTCGCGCCGAGATGGCGCAGGGAGTTCTCGAAGCCCTTCGGCGACGCGATGCCCGACAGCGTACACGTCGTCTTCCCCTTCAGCCAGTCGAGCGGAAACTCCTCGCGGCTCCAGACGTCCTTCAAGACCTTCGGCACATGGTTGCATTCGACGATCTCCGCCGTCCGGTTGTAGCGGCGGACTTCCTCCCGGACGGCCGAGACGTCTCCCCGGCACTTCGTCAGGAAAATGATGTCCGCGCGCTTCAGGTGCCGCGCCGATTCGCGCAGGATGCCGCGCGGCAGCAGATGGCCGTTTCCGAACGGATTCGTCGAATCGACGAGCACGACCTCGATCGAGTGCTTGAGCTTCTGGTACTGGAAGCCGTCGTCCAGGATGATCGTGTCGCAGCCAAGCCGCTGGATGGCGTAGCGGCCCGCCTTCACGCGGTCGCGGTCGACGACGACGGCGACCCCCGGCAGGTTGGACGCGAGCATGTACGGTTCGTCGCCGCCCGTCGCCGCGTCGAGGAGGACGCGCTTGCCGTCCGAGACGACGAGCGGCTTCGAGACGACCTGCGTGAACAGCCGCACCCAGAACGGCGCTTCCTTGCGGCGGTAGCCGCGCGAGAGAATCGCGACCTTGCGTCCCTCGGCCGCCAGCGTCCGGGCGAAGATCTCCGTGACGGGCGTCTTGCCCGTGCCGCCCGCCGTGACGTTGCCGATCGAGATGACCTGGATGCCCAGGGGGAAGCGGCGGAGGACGCCCGTCCGGTAGAGGAAGCCGCGCACGGCGACAATCCCGCCGAAGACGAGGCTCAGGGCCTTGAGAAGGCCGAGAAGCGCGCGGACGCCGCCCGGCTGGTCGCGGTCGGCGCCCTTCTCCTGAATCAGCTTGACGAGCGAACTCTCAAGCCGCTCAAATCCGCTCTGCCGTGCCTTGCGCATCGTTCCGTCAGCGCCCGAACACGTCCCCGCTGCTCGCGCCCAAGGCCCGCAGATAGACGTAGAAGCCGATTGACCAGTCATCCTCGACCGTGTACCTGTCAATCGTCGTGTAGTCGTTGTCGTACTCGACGATCAGGCGAAAGCCAAGGCAGTCCGTCAGGTAGTCGATCCAGCAGCCGACCGTGTCGAGCTCGTTCTCGCGGGCGTCCCAGCGGATGTGCGGGCCCCAGGCGAGCCAGTCGCAGACCTGGTGCGTCGCGGAGAGGTCGACGATCTGCATGCGGGCCATGCCCATCTCGTCGCTCTGCATCGCCGCCGGACGGTACGGATGCGAGGAGAAGTCCCAGTAGCGATGGTCGCGGAGCGTGTAGCCGACGGCATACGAGACGTCCTTCGACAGGCGCTGGTTCGCGAAGAGGCGCACATAGGCGAAGCGGTTTCGGTCGGAGTCGTATTCGCCGCGAAGCCCCAGCGAGATGTCGTCGTCGGGCCGCCAGAGAAGCCGCGCGCCCGGGACCGTAGTTCGGGTCGCCGGCCTGCGCGAGGCGGTGGGCGTCATTCCCCGTCGTGAAGGTCGCCGAATTGAACTGGGCGGCCATGTAGACGTCCAGGTCGAGGACGTCCCGCAGGTTGCCCTTCTCGTCCGCCGCGCTCCAGACGTTGCGCCAGCCGGGCGTGATGCCGTAGTAGGAATACGGGAGGTTGCGCGAACGGCCCGCGAACTGGTCTTCCCACGTGGACGAGGCGTCAAGGCTGTCAAAGACATACGGACGCGCGCCCGTGCCGAGCCCATTGTACCAGGCTTCCTGCGCGAGGACGTCCAGGTAGGGCTCCGTCAGATGCCGCCAGCCGTCGTTGACCCACGCCGTGCCGCGCGCGGCAAACGTCACGCCGAATTCGCCGATCGAGCGGAACGACTCGCCCGCGTCCGCCGCCGTCCGTTCGCCCGTCACGTCCGTCTGCCCGGTCTCCCCCCAGTACGTGCCCCGGTAGCCGACGCGCGGCACGACGGACACGAGGTCGTCCGCCACGCGCAACGGCGCCGTCAGGCGATGGTAGGTGTCGAACCGCAGGGCCTCGTACTTGGCCCAGAGGCCTGGATTCGAGCCGAAGACCGAGCGTGTGCCAACGCCGTATTCGGCATAGTCGCGCGTCAGGTAGCCCAGCCGGTTCGCCGACTCGTAGTTGACGGGGAGGCCCCAGAGCGGCATCGGGTTGACGTCCAGGTAGAACTCCGGCAGACGGCCCGTCATCGCATAGAAGTCGTTCAGCCGCCCCGACGCCTCGACGCCGAAGGAGAAGGCGTCCTCCAGATGCTCCCAGAACGCGCCGCTGTTGTCCAGCGCCAGCCACTGGCCCTTCCGGTTGAACAGCGACTTCCGCTGGAAGTCCGACAGGAAGAACGAGTCGGAGAGATAGGTCGCGCGCAGGCGCACGACGTCCCGCTCGGTCGCCTCCCAGCGGTGGCGGACGGAAAAGAGATAGCGGTCTTCCCTGACGTCGCTGCCCCAGTGCCCCGAGTCCCAGTCCGCCTTGGCCCCGTACTGGTCGGCCGCATCCTGGTCCCACGCATAGTACGAATTGAACGACCCCGTGCCGAACGTGCCGAGATTCCACTTGAGATCCTCGCCGAGCGCGACGCCGTTCTTGTAGCGCAGGTCGAGGCGCGTCGCCCCCTTCAGCCACCAGGTGTTGTCCGCATGGCCCGGATCGCCGGCGAGATGATAGCGCGTCTTCGTCAGGAGGAAGGCGCCCCAGCGCCCCAGGTAGCCCGGCATCCAGCTGAACCCGCAGTCCGTCTCAAGCGGATAGTACAGGTACGGCAGCCAGAAAATCGGGGCTTCATAGAACCGCAGCCAGGCATTGCGGAGGATGACGGTCTCGTGCTCCCGGTACTCCAGTTCGCCCGTCACGTTCCAGTGCGTGTGGCCGACGGCATTCGTGCACGTCGTCGCGCACGTCGGGTCGCCGAAGAGGAACGTGCCGCCCGCCGTCTTCTCCAGGTAGTCGCTGCGCAGCGTGTAGGGCGCGGAGACCGCGACGACGTGGCCGCTCGCGACGGCGGCCTTCGTCACGTTGTCGACCGCGATGCGGTCGGCCGTGAAGGACATCTCACGGGAACGCGCCTCCTCCGCGACCGAGCCGAGGAGCGAAGCGGCGGAGGCGGCCGCGAGGACAAGGGCGTTCAGCATGGTTCGGCGATCCTTTCGACTAGACGAGTTCCCGCGCCTTCGCGAGCACGTTCTCGACCGTGAAGCCAAACGCCTGCGCGAGAACCTTGTAGGGCGCGGACGCGCCGAAGTCGTCCTTCGTCACGAACCGCGTCGTCTTGAAGTCCAGGCGGAAGCGGTCCCAGCCGAACCGCGAGCCGGCCTCGACGATGACGCGCTTCGTCATCGTCTCCGGCACGACGTAGTCGCGGTACGTGCACTTCTGCGCGAGGAAGCGCTCCATCGACGGCATCGAGACGACGCGCACGGACTGCCGGCCGTCGCTCTCGTCCCACATCCGCTGCGCGGCGGCGACGCAGAGCGAGACTTCGCTGCCCGACGCGAGGAACAGCACCGTGTCCTTCGTCTGCGGCCCGGCCTGCCAGATCGAATAGGCCCCCTTCGCGACGCCCTCCGCGCGCGTCCCCTCAAGGACGGGCAGATTCTGCCGCGTCGTCAGAATGCAGCTCGGGCCTTTCTTGTTGAGGAGCATCTCGACCCAGGCGTAGCCCGTCTCGTTCGCGTCCGCCGGCCGGAACGTCGTCACGTTCGGCATCGTCCGGATCGCCGCGAGCTGCTCGATCGGCTCGTGCGTCGGGCCGTCCTCGCCGACGTAGAAGCTGTCGTGCGAGAAGACGAAGATCGAGGGCAGGTTCATGATCGCCGCAAGGCGAATCGCCGGACGGCAGTAGTCGGAGAAGACGAAGAACGTCGCGCCGAACGCGCGGAAGTCCTCGTAGGCCGTCAGCCCGTTCACGACGGCGGACATCGCGAGCTCGCGCACGCCCCAGTGGAAATTGCGGCCCGAGAAGTCCTCGGCTGAGATCCAGCCGTACTTCTTGAGTCCCGTCTTGTTCGAGCCCTCGAGGTCGGCCGAGCCGCCGACGAGCGTCGGAAAGACGTCCGCCAGCGCATTCAGGACAGCGCCGTTCGCCGCGCGCGTCGCGAGGGGCTTCTCCGGGTCGAACGTCGGCAGCACCGCGAGGAGGCGCGCGCGCAACGCGTCCTCCGTCTCCGGCGCGACCGGCCCGCCCGCCGCCTTGAGGGCGGCCTTCTCGTCCTTGACGTCCTTGTTGCGCCAGCGGTGGCAGAGGGCCGCGCGCGCGGCAAAGAGGTCGTAGACCTCCTGCGGCACAAAGAAGCTCTTCGCGGGATCAAAGCCGAGCGCGACCTTCGTCGCGGCGACCTCCTCGGCGCCGAGCGGCGCGCCATGGCAGCCGGCCGTGCCGGCCTTCGTGGGCGCGCCCTTGCCGATCACCGTTCGCGCGATGACGAGCACCGGGGCGTCCGTCACCTTCTGCGCCTTCAGGTAGGCGCGCTGGATCTGGTCGAAGTCATGGCCATCGGCCTCGAAGACCTTCCAGCCATACGCCTCGAAGCGCTTCTTCGCATCGTCGCGGTTCGTGTCCGTGACGGAACCCTCGATCTGGATGCCGTTGAAGTCGTAGATCGCCGTGAGCCCGCCGAGCTTCAGCGTGCCGGCGAGGGAGGCCGCCTCGTGGCTGATGCCTTCCTCCATGTCGCCGTCGCCCAGAAAGACCCACGTGTGGTTCGGACGCTTCTTCATCTTCGCGCCGAGCGCGAGGCCGACCGCCATCGCAAAGCCCTGTCCGAGCGGGCCGGTCGTCACCTCGACGCCCGGCATGACGCCGCGCTCGGGGTGGCCCGCGCAGCGCGAGCCAAGCTGGCGGAACGTCTGAAGCTCGTCCATCGTGACGCCGCCCGTGCCGGACAGGTGGGCGAGCGCATAGACGAGCGCGGAGGCGTGCCCGCCCGAAAAGACGAGCCGGTCGCGGTTCTTCCACGCCGTGTCGGCCGGATCGACGCGCAGATGCCGAAGGTACAGCGCCACCGCAAGGTCGGCGAGGCCCATCGCCGCGCCCGGATGGCCGGAGTTGGCCTTCTCGACCATGTCCGCACACAGGCAGCGGACCGTGTCCGCCGCCAGCTTCAACTGCTCGTTCGTTGTCTTCATCGTCCTCAAGTCTCCTTGGAATCTGTTTGGAAATCGGTACAGTTAATTCGTATTATACCATATCCGCCCAGCACCCGCCGAACGGAAGCGGGGATCAAGGGATGCCAACGCCAAACCGCGCCGGAAAATGGTATCATATGCGACGGAGCGCAAGCCTATGAACATACTCTTCCTCAGCGACATCCATGGCGTCCCCTCGACGCTGGAGGCGGCCTTTGCCGCCGCCGACACGCTCGGCTACGACCGAATCGTCCTCCTCGGCGACCTCCTCTACCACGGGCCGCGCAACGGCGTGCCCGACTTCTACGATCCCGTGAAGGTCGCGCAGATGCTCAACGGCCGCAAAGACCGCATCATCGCGGTGCGCGGCAACTGCGACGCCGAGGTCGACCAGATGATGTTCGAGTTTCCGATGATGGCCGACTACGCCGTTGTCGAGGCGGGCGCGGAGACGTTCTTCTGCACACACGGGCACCTCTGGAACGAGAACCGCCTGCCGCCGCTCGGGCTCGGCACGGTGCTGGCGCACGGGCACACGCACATCTCCGAACTGAAGAAACTTCCCTGCGGCCTGACGCTCTTCAATCCGGGCTCGGTCTCGCTGCCCAAGGGCGGCACGTCGCGCTCGTTCGGCTATTTCGACGGCCACGCCCTCCGCCACTACACGATCTGAACACCGAGGCGGGCCGTCGCTACGGCGCGGGGAGCCGCTCGCTCCGAGCTTTTTCGGGCGACCCCCGTGGCGCTCGCCACACGGCCGCTCCGCCCGCATGGTCGCGTGGGAGCGCGACCCTCCCCGCACGCGTCAGTCGCGGTTGACGCGGAAGAACGCGCCGCCCGCCTTCGCCGGCGTGACGAGGATGATCTCGTCGTCGGCCTTTCCGCTGACGGGGTTCTTGGCCGCCTTCGCTTCGCCCAGGTTCGCGGGGTCTGTCCCCGCCGCGAGGTTATAGCGCAGATACGGCACGGTGTTCTCGACCGTCACGTAGACGAAGCCGCCTTCGACGCGGATGCCCTTGATCTTCGGCTGCGGCACGTCCTTCGGCAACGTCGAGGCCGTCGCGGCAACCGTCGCGCCGCCCGCCGTCGCCGTCACAGGCGCAAAGGCCGAGAAGCCGTCCGCCTTCGCCTGCACGCGAACCGACGCACCCGCAACCGAGCCGACCGCGTTCACCGCCCGGACGCGACCGTCCGTCGCGTCTGCGAGCGCCACCGTGCCGTCCGCCGCCGACGTGCGCGTGTCGAGGAGATAGAGCCCCCACGTGCCGTCCGTGTGCGTCGCCGCGAGCGCCGCGTCGAGTTCAAAGACGACCGTCGGGCACTTCCCGCCCTTCGCCGCCGGCACGGTGAGAATCACCTTGCCCTGCGCCGGATCGGCCACCGTGCCGTCCGCCGCAAGCGCAAACCCCGTCGAGCCGTCCGGCAGCCACACGAGCGCATACCGTTCGCCGTCCAACACCGTCGTGCCGTCCGCATACGTGTCCGGACCCGCCGACGAGAACGTCAGCACCAGGTCGTTGACCGCCGCGAATGTCGAGACGGACGCCATCAGCGCCGTCATTGCCAGAATCTTCTTCATATCCTTACCCGCTCCTTCCTGAAATGAGAACTTTGTGCGGAATTCTTCGCAACCTCTCTGCGAGACTTCCCTGTCGTCGAAAAAATGAGAACTGCCTGCGGAATTTTCTTACGCGACCTTCTGCTTGCGGCGAAGCGCCAGCACCGCCAGCCCGAGCAGCGTCAGGAGGCCGCCCGTCGGCTCCGGCACGAGCATCGTCGAGCCGACCGTGAACGGCGACGCGCCCGACATGTTCCCCGCCGAGAAGATGTTGTTCGCGATCCTGTCATAGGTAAGCCAACCCGTCCAGCCGACGCAGTTCGGAGAATCCGTCGCACCGTCCTTCCACAATTCGAAGAGGAACTGGCTACCGCTTCCATAGTTCTCAAGACCCGCGAACGCACCGCCACCGGTCGTCGTGCCAGGGTCGTATTTTCCGTCGACGCCGTAGTTCGCCGCATAGAGCTTGGTGCCGAGAGGCTCCGCACTGTCCGATCCATAAAGCGAAAGGTAGCCGCTCGTACTCCCCGATTTGTTCTCCGCCTTGATGGTCGCATAATTGAATTTGTAATTCTCCGTGCTACCGACATCCACCATCCAGTAGAGGAAACTGTCCTCGGCAGACGCGACCATCGCCGCACCCGCCAGAGCCATTGCCATCAGAAGTTTCTTCATTGCCTTCGTTCCTTTCTTCCGTGTTCAAGCCTTACCAGTTCACCGTCTTCTTCTCCGTGCCGCCGTTCAAGTACCAGAAGCCCGTTCCCGCCGGGAGTTCCGTCACTTTCTCGCGAACGACCTTCACGCCAAGCTTATTGCCAGACGCGTCCGTCACCGGCACAGATTTCTCATACCACCACGCGCCATCCTTCACCGTGCAGATCTTCGGCGCACCAGCCGTCGGGACGATGAGCTTGTCCGCCTCGGACGCGCCAAACGTCGTCTTAATTTTGACCGCCTCCGTTGTCGGAACGGCGAGCAGGTTCCATGTCGGCCCCGCCTGCGTGGCCGCGTCTATTGTCGTCTTGACTGTTCCGGACGGGACCTGACCGTAGGAGACGATTGGCTGAGTCGTAACCTTACGTTCCAACCAAACACCGCTGCCGCGCGCGACTGTCGTTGCCTCGGATGCGCCAGAAGAGGCCGTCTTGACCGCCCCGTCCGCGCCAATCCTGTGGATCGTAATCGGGTTCCACGCCTTGCCATCCGTGAGTTCGTAGACATCGTACCGCTTCTCGGTCTTGTTGTAGACGTGCAGCTTGTCGCCCGGCGTCAGGCCCGCCGTCCTGACGAGGTTCGAGACCGAGATATTCCCGCCGTTCGCCAACGACAGCCACGGCACGGCGATGATCGCCTTCTTCGCGGACGTCGCCGTCTTCAGGACGCCGATCGTATTCTCGGAGACGAGCTTCGCCACCTCTGTGCCGTCGTTCGAGCGGACGAACACGTTCACCCTGAACTGCGCACTCGTCTCGATGCCGTTCAAGTCAATCTGGAGGCTGCCGGAAGTCTTCTCCGTACCGGCCTCGCTGACGTCACCGTTTGCATCGACCCTGTCAATTGAATAGGAGACGACCGCGTCCGAGTTCTTCAGCACGGGAACGGGTGCCTGAATGAATACGCCGCCCGCGCTCGGATTCTCGTTTTGCGGGGCGTCAACCGCATGCACGACCTGGTCGGCCTTAAGGCCCATCACGCGATTCACCCATGCGAGGTTGCCGTTCGCCTCCGGCGTTCCGAGGTTTCTAGCCTTTTCTTCGAGAGACGTCCCTTCCACTCTGTTCAGCACGCTGCTCGAGAAGCGGACGCTGACAGTCGCTGCATTTTCGCTGGAGGACGCCTTGACGTTAATCGGCTCAACCGAGACAATGTCAGACGGGACAATGGCGTAAGTGCCGTCGCCGTTCGTCGCCGGCTCGTAGCCCGCCGCGCAGTGTGCGCGCAGAACCTCCGTCGAGTACGCGACGAACTTACCCGCCATGTACTTCCCGTCCGCATCCTTCGTCGCGTTAAGCGCGGCGAAAGCAGTTGCATGCTCCAACTTGACAATCTCCGCCAGCGAGACCGTCGCGCTTGGCTCCCCGTCTCCACCAACCACCGAACACCCGTTCAAATCGACCGCCGTGTTCGCCTCGATGCAGAGATTGTCCTTGTAGTCCTCGGTGAAGGTGCATCCGCTGAACGTCGCGTTCTTGTGGGCGACAATCGTCGCATAGCCCGACGACTTCGCGAACGCGCAGTTCTTCAGCGTCGTGTCCGTTCCGCCGATGTCCAGCGTCTGGTCGAGATTGAGGAAGACGTTCTCAAGCGTAGCACCCGAACCGGCAATCGCCTTGAGTCCCTTGATCTCGTAGCGCGTCTCGCCCGCGCTGCGAATCGTGACGCTCTTGTCCAGCACATAGTCGGAGAGCGTCGTGTTCGCGAGAAGGTCGATGACCTCGCCGTCCTGCGCCGCCGCAATCGCGTCGTCCAGGGTCGCGTAGTAGGAGTTGCCGATCTTGGCAACGGGGTCGGCGACCATGAAGAGCACATCTCGCGTGCCCCACGTAACCGCAAAGTCGCCCGCAGTCAATGACTTGCCGCTGGTGGCGTTGTACTGGCGCAGGAGCTGCGGCCAGCCCGAGGACGCGTCCGTATTGAAAAGACCGCCCTTGATCGATTCATCGCGCGTGTTATAGGCGCTCTTAAGGACCTCGACCGGGGTCGCGGGATAGCCCTCAAAGTTGGGGTTGACAGTCTTCGCGTAGTTGA
>ONTV01000019.1 GCA_900320855.1 uncultured Lentisphaerota bacterium | reverse complement strand
TCGGTTTCCATGCGGACATAATACCAAAAGTAAGGCGGGAGTTGGAGGCGGGAGAAGAAGGTGCACGGATTACAAATGCCTTGTTTGTGACCGGGCGGCGCGGATGGGGGCGTTTTTGGTATAATACGCCCACTATGAACATCGTCATTCTGCTGGGTGCCCCGGGTTCGGGGAAGGGTACGATCGCGGGGCGTCTCGCGAGCGAAAACGCGCATCTGAAGCATGTCTCCTCGGGCGATCTCCTGCGCGGCGCCGTCGCGAAGGGGACGCCGGCCGGCGTCGAGGCGAAGGGCTACATGGAAAAGGGCGCGCTTGTGCCCGATGCGCTCATCGCGCAGATGATCCAGGACGTCATCGCCGAGACGACGGGCGACGTCACGATGCTGCTGGACGGCTTCCCGCGCAACGTCGCGCAGGCCGAGATCCTCGAGAAGACGGGCGCGCCGATCAAGTCCGTCGTCCTCGTGGACGTACCGGACACGATCATCCAGGACCGCATCGCGGGCCGCCGCACATGCCCGAAGTGCAAGGCCGGCTACCATGTGAAGGCGCTGCCTCCGAAGGTCGAGGGCATCTGCGACCACTGCGGCACGGCGCTCGTCACCCGCAAGGATGACAATCCCGACACCGTGAAGGACCGCCTCGTCGTCTATCATCGCGAGACCGAGCCGCTGATCGCGTTCTACGAGCAGAAGGGGCTTCTGCGCAAGATTGACGGCAACCGGGATCTCGCGACCAACGCGCAGGCGTTCCTCGCGGCGATGTGACGCCATGGCGTTTGAAGACAACCTCAAGAAGCTCGAGGGGCTCGTCGCGAAGATGGAGTCCGGTGCGCTCGACCTCGACGCCATGATCAAGGCGTTCGAGGACGGGCGCGCGCTCGTCGCGACCTGTCAGAAGGACCTCGAGTCCGTCCGCCTTCGCATCGAGAAGGTCACGAAGGCGGGGGCTTGTACGCCGCTCCCCCCCTAATCGCCATTCCACTTCCCCACTTTCCCACCTTCCACTTCCCCACCTTCCCATGAAACAAATCTACGTTCAGGCCCAGGCCGACCACATCGCGTCGCTTTTCAAGGGCACGCCGCTTGCGGCGATTGAGGAGCTTGTCTGGAATGCGCTGGATGCAGACGCGCGGGAGGTCAAGGTCGATCTTGTCACGAATCCGCTGGGCGCGGTCGAGGCCGTGCGCGTTTCGGACGACGGCACGGGCATCGACGTCCTGCGCGCCGACCAGACGTTCGGGAACCTCGGCGGCAGCTGGAAGCGCGCGGGGAAGGGGACGCCGACCGGCGGGCGGCGGCTGCACGGGCGGCAGGGGCGCGGACGGTTCAAGGCGTTCGCGCTGGGGCAGAACGTCGAGTGGCGCACGACGGTGCGCGTCGGCGAGGAGCTGCTCTCCTATCGGCTTTCCGGCGCGGCGGAGCGTCCCGGCGTCTTCGATCTGGAGGATGCGCCGGCGGGCTTCGCGACGGGGACGGAGGTCTACGTCACGAACGTGCGCGCGACGGTCGATTCGCTCCTGGACGCGGCCGAGACCGTCCAGAACCTGGCGGCGAAGTTCGCGCTCTACCTCAAGAGCTATCCGAACGTGCGGATCTACTTCAACGGTCTTCCCGTGACGCCGGTCATCGTGCAGAAGCAGGTGACCGACTACGCGCTGACGCTGCCGAGCGGTGCCGAGGCCAAGCTGGAGGTCATCGAGTGGAAGCGCCGGTTCGTCGGCTCCGGGCGCCTCGTCTTCGCGGGGACGGATGGCTTCCAGCTCCATGAGCAGCCGTCGGGCGTCCGTGCGGGCGAGGGCCACAGCTTCACGGCCTACCTCGTCTCGCCGCGTTTCCCGGCGCTCGCGGCCGAGAATGCGCTGGTGATGGACGAGCTCAACCCGGAGGTCCGCCAGTACCTGTACGCGGCGAAGAAGGCGCTGAAGGCGCATTTCCTGGCGTTTGGCTCCGAGACGAGCGCGTTCGAGCGCGAGTGGGCAGACCGGATCGCCGCCTTCTCGGTTGACGAGCGCAAGGCGCTGCTCGCGCTCGTCAAGAAGTCGCTTCGGACGCGGTGACGTGCGGGTGCGCCCGAAAACTGCTATACTATCGTCACTTAAGGAAGGAACTCATTCGCTATGAAGCAGAACGCTCTTGTCGCCGTTGGCCTCGGCATCGTCGCGGCCGTCCTTTACTTTGCCTCGCTTGCGGGATACGCCTATCCGGGCGACAGCGCGCGGCTGATGGCCCTCTGGCGGGGGCTGGACGTCGGCGCGTGCGAGTATCCGCTCTTCGCGGCGTTCGCGAAGCTCTTCGGCGGCGGGAACGCGGTCGCGCCCGTCTGCGGCGCCGTCGCCGTCGCGGCCCTCTTCGCGCTCGTCTCGGCGTTCGTCGCCGCGCGCATCCGGTCGGACGAGGCCCCGCCGCAGAAGGGCGCGCTCGCGCGTCTCGCGGGCGTGGTCGCTGCCGTCGTCTTCCTGCTGACGCCGTCCGTGCGGAGCGCGGCGACGCATCTAGAGCCGCGCCTCTTCGACTTCGCCTGGGCGCTGCTGACGCTCCTCGCCGCCGTGCCGTTCTTCTCCGCCCGGAAGGGCGCCGTCTGGGGGCTTGCGCCGCTCATGGGCGTCCTCTGCGGCCTCGCGTTCTGCGATTCGGCGCTTGTCCTCGCGTTCCTGCCGCTTCACCTGGCGGCGCTTGTCTGCGCGGCGCTCCGGCAAGGCCGCAAGCCGTATCTCGCGCTTTTCCTCTTCCTGTTCGTCGGGCTGGCGACGGCGCTCCTGTCCGTCGGCTGGTTCGGCCTTGACCTCTCGGACCACCTCGGCGCGCTGGCGCGCGAGGCGAAGGCGTGGTGCAAGACGCCGGGCTGGCTCTTCGTCGCGATCTTCGCGACGCTGCCGTTCGCGGCGGCGCTCTTCTCGATCGCGAAGGCGTTTGACGAGAAGCCGGGGCTCGTGCAGTGGCTCTTCCACGCGGCCCTCACGTTCGTGGCGATCCTCGCGGTCGCGACGCCGCTGTCGCCGTCCGCGCTGATGGAGCCCTACGGCATCCTTCCCGTCGCCTCCAGCGCGTTCGCGGCGTGCGTCGCGGGCTACCTCGTCGCATTCTGGTGGCAGCGCCGCCGCGCCGTCGTCGCGCTCGTCGCGGGCGGCGTCCTCGCGTTCGTCCTCGTCGTCTCGTGCCTCTGGAACCTCTTTGCGTTCGACGGCGACCGTGGCGCGTTTGCGGATGCCGTTGCGCGCAAGGTGATCGCAGACCTCGGCGACCGCACGTGGCTCGTCACGGACGGCGTGCTCGACGACCACCTGCGGCTCGTCGCGGCCGAGGCGGGGCGTCCGCTCCATCTCGTCTCGCTCGTGCGTGACACGGACAAGGGCTACCTGGCGCGCCTCGGCGAACTCGTCGAGAAGGAGGGCGTCGGCGGCGCGAAGAACGCCGAGCTGCGCGTCACGCTCACGCTGGGCGTCCTGCCGTTCCTCCAGGACTGGTTCGCCGCCGATCCGTCCGTCGCGAAGTCCGTCGCGATCTGGGGGGCGCCCGACCTCTGGTTCGCGGCGAACCTCTTGCCCGTCCCGGAGTTCCTGTTCTTCGGCGCGGACGAGTCGCGCGTCCCGGACTGGTCGGCGTGGAAGGCGTTCGACACGATTCTTGAGGCGCCGAAGGGCTGGGGCAGCTACCATGCCGGCAAGGTGGCGAACCCCGTCGATCGCCTGCGCCTGGCGCTCCGCCGCCACCTCGGCTTCGTCGCGAACAACCGTGGCGTCTGGCTGCAGGACAAGCACCGCGACGACGACGCCTGGAAGATGTACGAACTCGTCCTCGGCGAAATCGACCGCGACAACATCTGCGCCGTCTTCAACGAGGTCGCGATGATCGGCACGAAGCATCCGGCGGCCGTCGCGAAGCAGCGCGAGCTTGAGCGCATCCTCAAGTCGGCCGTGGACGACGCGAAGCGCCGCTACGTCCTCTGGCGCCTCGGCACCTACTACGGCTACATCCGCAACCCCGATGTATTCGTCCGCCTCGGCCACGCCTGGGCGCGCTCGGGGCGTCCCGGCGACGCGCTCTCGCAGATTCGCCGCGCGATCGACTTCGTGCCGACGGAGAAGCGGTCGTCGCTCCTCAACATGATGGCCGCGCTCTACGCGAACGAGAACGACCAGAAGAAGTCGCGCCGGATTTACGAGGACGTCCTCGCGAAGAATGAGCGCGACCATGACGCGCTCCTCGGCCTCATGCGGCTGGAGCTGATGGACGGGAACAGCGCGAAGGCGCTCGACTACCTGGAGCGCGCGGCGGCGCTCGCGGGCGACGGCCCGCGCGCAGACCTCGAGCGCGCGATGGTCGCGATGATGAAGGGCGACCTCCCGGCGGCGGCGGTGCAGGTGCAGAAGGCCCTCGACAAGGACGGCAAGAGCCTGCAGGCGTGGTCGCTCCTCGCGGCCGTGACGATGCAGCAGATCGATGCGGCGAAGGACCCGAAGGAGAAGGCCGCGCTGGAGAAGAAGCTCAACGACGCGATTTTGCCGGCGATGGAGAAGCAGGCGAAGGACGCCAACGACTACCACGTGCAGACGACGAAGGGCTTTGCGCTCCTCAAGAAGGGCGAGGCGGGCCAGAAGGCCGCGCGCGACGCCTTCGCCGCCGCCGCAAAGGCGCGTCCCGACATCGCCGCGACGCAGGATCTTGTCCTTGGGCTCGACATCTCGCTCGACGACAAGGAGAACGCCGAGCAGCACGCGCGCGAAGTGCTGCGGCGGAACCGCCACGCGCCGCTCGCGAACTACGTCATGGGTTCGCTCGCGCTCGGACGCGACAAGATCGCCGAGGCGGAGACGTTCCTGCGCAAGGCCGCGAACGCGCCGCAGCCGGTCGCGCTCGCGCTGAACGACCTGGCGGAAGTCCTGCGCCGGACGGATCGGCTTGCGGAGGCCGAGACGTTCGCGCGCAAGGCCGTCGCCGCCGCGCCGGGGCTGTACGTCGCCTGGGAGACGCTGGGCTCGATCCTGATGGACCAGAACCGCGACTTCGCCGAGGCCGAGTCGTGCATCCGCAAGGCGTGCGAGCTCTCGAAGGGCAAGAACGGGCGCGAGGCCGACGTCCGCATGCTCGTCTCGCTCGCGCGCGTCCAGCTGAAGGCCGGCGACAAGCAGCACGCGAAGGTGACGATCCGCAAGGTCCAGTCGCGCATTGGCGAACTCTCCGAGTTCGAGCGCCGCGAATTCGAGGAAGTGAAGAAAGGTGTTCGCTAACCTCCTTCTCGCGACGGCCTTCCAGGTCCTGCCGTTCTACGAGCAGCGGCCCGCGCAGGACTTCTACGCCCTGCGTCCGTTCTGGTCGCGGGAGGCGGAGACGACGGACGTCCTTTGGCCCGTCTTCACCGCGCACCGCGACTGGTGGCGCTTCTGCTTCTTCACGCACTACCAGTCCAACGCCGACGGCGGCTACCAGTTCGAGGTGATGCCGATCTGGTGGAACGGCGTGGACGGAAGAAGGAAGAAGGAAGAAGAAGGAAGACGTGCGGTAGGGAAAAGTGCGGATGATTCCTCTTATTGGGGGCTGTTCCCGATCTACGGGCGGCATCCGCACGTCCTGACGCTGTACGACTGGGAGTTCGTCCTCTGGCCCGTCTGGATGCGCTACCGCATGCCGCGTCCGAAGGACAAGGCGTGGATGACGACGAACGCCGTCCTCTTTCCGTTTTTCCACTGGCGCGACGACGGCTCCTGGGGCTTCTGGCCGTTCTACGTGACGAGCCACAACCGGGCGGACGACCACACGACCGTCCTCTGGCCGCTCTGGAACTGGAAGACCTCGTTCGCCGACCGCGACACGGGCGGGGCGGGGACGAGCTGGATGTTCTGGCCGCTTGTGGGGCGCGTCGATCGGGAACGCGAGCGCCAGTGGCTTTTCCTGCCGCCGCTCTTCTCGTATGCGGAGACGCCGGACGGCTGGCGGGGGCGCTACCCATGGCCGTTCGTCGAGATCGAGCGGCTGAAGCGGCGGTCGCGCACGAGCGTCTTCCCGCTCTACGAGCACATCGACAACTTCCGCTATCTCGACGGCGTGAAAGAGGACGAGATCACGCGCTTCGGCTGGCGGCTCGTGGAGCTGCTGCCGGACGAGACGCGCGTCTTCCCGTTCTGGGTGAGCCGTCCGGACGACACGTATTTCCGCCTCTGGCCGTTCTGGGAGTCGGCCGTGGACGCGCAGGGCGTCCGCTACGGACGTTTCCTGTCGCTCTTCCCGATCCGCTGGGTGCCGGCGGTTGACCGCAACTTGTCAAAGTTCTGGACGCTCTACGAGCGCGTCACGCGGCGGGACGTGACGGAACACGCGCTTTTCTGGGGCCTCGTCCGCTGGACGACGGCCGCACAACCTCACTGACAACGAAGCAGAAGCAAAGGACAACGCAATGGACCTCAAGGAAGCCACGAACCGCATCGCCGCGCAGGGCGAACTCGTCACGAAGATCCGCGAAGAAGTCGCGAAGGTAATCGTCGGGCAGGAGAAGCTCGTCGATCGTCTCATCCTCGCGATGACGACGGGCGGGCACATTCTCCTGGAGGGCGTCCCCGGCCTCGCCAAGACGCTTTCGGTGAACACGCTCGCGAAGGCGCTCGGCCTCGAATTCAAGCGCATCTCGTTCACGCCGGACCTCCTGCCGGCCGACGTCGTCGGCACGCTCGTCTATTCGCCGAAGACGGGCGAGTTCACGCCGAAGAAGGGCCCGGTCTTCACGAACCTGCTGTTGGCGGACGAGATCAACCGCGCGCCGGCGAAGGTGCAGTCCGCGCTGCTCGAGTCGATGCAGGAGAAGCAGGTCACGATCGGCGACGAGACGTATCGGCTGCCGCAGCCGTTCCTCGTCCTCGCGACGCAGAACCCGATCGAGCAGGAGGGGACGTATCCGCTGCCGGAGGCGCAGGTCGACCGCTTCATGTTCAAGTGCCTCGTCGAGACGCCGTCGAAGGCGGACGAGCGGCGCATCATGCAGCGCTTCGCCGAGAGCGCGGCGACGCCGGAGGCGAAGGCGGTCTGCACGCCGGAGGACGTCGCGACGCTGCGCGCGACGCTGAAGGAGGTCTACTGCGACGAGAAGGTCGGCGACTACATCCTCGACATCGTCTTCAAGACGCGCGAGGCGAACGCGATGATCCAGAACGGGGCCTCGCCGCGCGCGACGCTCGCGCTCAACCTTGCCGCGCGCGGCAACGCGCTCCTGCACGGCCGCGCCTATGCGACGCCGCAGGACGTGAAGGAGGTCGTGCACGACGTCCTCCGCCACCGCATTCTCCTCACCTACGAAGCCGAGGCCGAAGGCGTGACGTCCGACAAGGTCATCGACAAGATTCTCTCCGAAGTCCCCGTGCCGTAGGGAGGAATGGCAGGGGATCGTCAACAATATCTGCAAGACGGGCGAACGTGATGCTTCGTTTACGCACTTTGGTATAATATGCGGCATGAGGAAAAGCGGGAGTGAGCATCGCGAGACGATGCGCGCGGCGGTGCGGGCAGACGCCGCCGGGCGCATTGTCCTTGTCGGGACGTACCGGCTGGAGAACGCGGACTGGATTGCCGGGAGGCGGCTCTACAACCTGCCGCTCCCGAAGTGCGGCAAGCTCGCGTTCCACGCGCGCGTCGGCGGCATTGTTCTCTTTGCCGAGGGGGCGCGTCCGCTCGCGTTCACGGCGCGCTTCAAGGAGGTTGCCGACCGCGCGAAGCTCGCGGCCCTCGGCTATTCCCTCGCCGCGCCGTCGAAGGCCCACGGCAAGACGTATGCTCTCTACGAGCTGACGGCGGCGACGACGCCCCTGAAGCTGCTCGGACGCAAGACGGCGGAGGTCTATGTCTGTTCGTCGCGCTGTCCGCGCATCCGGATCGACGCCGCGTTTTACGCAAAGCCCTATCCGAAGACGGGCGGACGTTCGATGCCGCTGCTCTTCGACAGCCTCAAGCCCTATATCGAAAAGGGCCTGACGGCGACGGCGTTCGACCCCGTGCAGGACGACTTCTTCCAGGACAGTTTCGGTTTCGACTACGGGCAGGAAGTCGCCGACGGCCTTCTGGCGGCGGCGCGTGCGGCGGGCGAACTGACGTGCGTTGAGATCTGTGCGGGGGCCGGGGGACAGGCCATAGGACTTGACCGCGCCGGCTTCCGGCATGTTGCGCTTGTCGAATACGAGAAAGACTACTGTGCCGTTCTGCGGCGCAACAAGCCGGAGTGGAATGTCATCTGCGGGGACGTGCATCAATTTGACGGCACGCCGTATCAAGGCGTCGATCTCCTTGCCGGCGGCGTCCCGTGTCCGCCGTTTTCCGTTGCTTCGCGCCAGTTGGGTGAAGACGACGAACGAGATCTCTTTCCGCAGGCCATCCGCCTGATTTCGGAAATCCGTCCGCGCGCCGTGATGTTGGAAAATGTGCGGGGATTCCTGGATCCGAAATTTGCGGCCTACCGCGTGCGCATCCTCGACTCGATTGCCCGACTTGGCTATCGTACGCAGATCAAGCTTCTGCAGGCGAACGATTATGGCGTTCCTCAGATTCGTCCGCGCGTCATCATTGTCGGCATCCGCAATGACCAGCCGCTCGACTTCGCCTATCCCGAACCGAGCCGCAGGGCTGCGCCGACCGTGGGCGAATCCCTGCGCGAACTGATGGGGGCAAATGGTTGGTGCGGACTGGATGCGTGGGTTGCGCGCGCGAATCGCATTGCTCCGACGATTGTCGGCGGAAGCAAGAAACATGGTGGGCCTGACCTTGGCCCGACGCGTGCGCGCCGTGCGTGGGCCGAGCTGGATGTGGACGGGCTTGGCATCGCGAATGAACCGCCGTCGCCCGGTTTCGTTGGCTCGCCGCGGCTGACAAAGGAGATGATCGCGCGCATTCAGGGTTTCCCGGATGCATGGGACTTCGGGACGCGCAAGACGGCTGCCTGCCGGATGATCGGGAATGCGTTTCCGCCGCCTGTTGCACAGGCGGTTGGTGCCCAAATCAGGAGGTGTCTGAACCATGAGGCGTGAGGTCGTGTTTGCCGAAGCCAGAAAGGCTTTCCACAGTCGGCTTGTCCATGACGGCATTCTCTGCTTTGACAAGGAGGGTGTGGCGTCCAATGCCGACAGGAAGAATGCGTTTTCGTGTGCGATAGCCGAGGGGATTGCCAGTTCCCTTGGCGCGAGATTTGCGTGTTCCAAGGAGAAAGGGCAGACGGCCGGAGCCAGCTTTGAGGATGCCGTTGCAAAGTTCATTGAGACGACTTTCCCGAAGTTGCAGAATCTACGCCCCGGTACTTGGAGCGTGGCGAGGTTGGGAAACAAGAGCCGCGTCAAGACGGCGGATTTCGCCCAGTACGAACACCTGTTCGCCTTGGCGGAGGCTGTTCGTGAGAATCCGAAACTTCAGGCGGCGTTGGGCAACGACTACCTGGTGTCGCCGGATGTGGTTGTGGCCCGTGCTTTGTGCGAGGACGATGAAATCAACCGGCTTGCGAATTTTGTCGATGATTCGCTTTGCCTGAAAGCCGATCTGCGCAAGAAGAACGGAGGCAAGCCGATCCTCCATGCATCGATCTCGGCGAAGTGGACGATGCGGAGCGACCGTGCGCAGAACAGCCGGACGGAAGCCCTGAACCTGATGCGAGACCGCAAGGGCCGCGTGCCGCACATTATGGTCGTCACTGCCGAGCCCTCGCCCTCGCGCATCGCCTCGCTGGCTCTTGGCACAGGAGATATCGACTGCGTTTATCATTTTGCGTTGTACGAGCTTTTGTCGGCGGTTGAGAAATGCTCGTCGAAAAGCCGTGACGAGGCGATGGTCTTGCTGAACAACATGATCGACGGAAAGCGGCTCAAGGACATTTCCGACTTGCCGCTGGACCTTGCCTGCTGAAAGAAAGCCTCACATGAAGCGCCGTTATCTTGTTGATGTCACCGAGACCTATACCGCCCGCATCGAGGTGATGGCGGAATCGCCCGACGACGCCGAGTTGGTGGCCGACAACATGGTCGGCGGTGAAGTGGTGGACATCGTGAAGCTGTCGCTGGCGGGCGGGCCGCACACGGACTATTCAAAGACCTGCGAGGTCGTGCCGGACGAGGAGACGGAGGAGGTGTCCTGATCAGCGTGCCGCCCGTCCGTTCCATGCCCGCGAAGGGCGTGCCGACCCCCTTGGGTAGAGGGTTCTTCTCCGCTCTTGGCTTAACGCAAAGAACGCGGAGGGAAACGCAAAGGGCGCGCGTGCCTTTGCGTCAAGGCCTTTGCGACCTTTGCGTTGAAAGCGCTGACATAAGAAGAAAGACTGAAAAATGAAAAGACCATTTGACACGTTGGTGGGGCCGGGCGGCGTCTGGAAGGACGAGGGCGCGGCGGACGAGGAGGAGACGGACGCCGTCGAGCTGACGGCGCGCGAGGACTTTGCGCTTCGGTGCCTGAATGCGGCGGCGAACCTCTACGGCGTCGTCACGATGGACGAGTTCGTCTCGCTCTACAACGGCTACGCGAAAGACCACGACGCGCCGGTCTCGGACGCGATGACGGTCGCCGAACTCGACGCGCTCGTCGACCGGCTGTTCGCGTTGCTGGGTTCAGAACCCCTGTCGATGGAGGAGTGTCTGGACAGGCCGGAGATCTGGTTCTCGACCTGGCAGCTGAAGGCTGGCGAGCCGCGCGTCATCGTCTATCACGACCTGACGGCGCGCGATTTGGACGAGGGGCAGCCTCCGCCGAAGGACGCGGACGCCGAGATCACGCGCACGGTCGCGGACACCGTGGCCAGCTTCCGCAAGATCGACCTGCACGTGCTGCCGGAAGACGACTTCCTCCTCTACGAGGAGCCGATGGCAGCCGAGGAGACGAAGGAGAGCCGCGCGTTCGAGAAGTTCGTCAAGAAGGAGTATCGCCTCGACCGCGCCGAGCAGGAGCTGGACACGCTGGGCATCCAGTGCCACGCGCGCGTCAACGGCACGAAAATCGTCACGGCGCTCGAATACATCCGCGACGAATGCGACTGGGAACCGTCGGACCACGACGACCTGGAGCGACTCGTCAGGGCCCTCGGCCCGCTTTTGAGCGTCACCCGCACCTGGGAAGGACGCGGGCGGACGCCGCACGAGCTCTTCAAGATGGGCCTGTGCAAACAGTTCGAGCGGGAGGACATCTACGATGTCTTCGGCCTCGAGCGGCAGGGCGGCGAGGCGGAAGAGGATGACTGGGACGACGCGGGCGATCCGGACGAGGCGGAGGACGGCGACTACATCCAGCCCGAGGACATTCCGCCGTCAACCTACAACGGCCCGATTGACTTCAAGTTTGTCAAGGATCCCGCGTGGCGTGACGAGAAGCTCTTCCGCTATGATGACGTCCGGCAGGTCACGATGGATTTCATCCGTCACCACGTCATCCGGGAACTGACGCCGGAGGCGCGGAAGAAGTCGGCCGTGCGGCTGGGCTTCCTGAAGCCGGAGGATGGGATTGAATCACTTGACAAGACGCTGGACTGCGTGGCCGGCGACTTCGCGTGCATGATGGACGACCAGGACGGTGGGCCGGCGTTCCGTCGTGTGCAGGCGAGCAAGAAGGACGAGTGGAGCGAGATAGACGCGCGCGCGGCGAGCTATTACGCGAACTACCGCTACACGTGGCTTGAGATCCAGGCGGTGAAGGCGGGCGTCGGCGTGAAGTGCCGCGACCTCCTGACGGGCGAGGACCTGTTCCTCATGGAGCGGAGCCTGAGCCTGGGCGACGTGAAGGGCATGACGATCTGCGTCGGCATCGCGCCGATGGAGGACGTCTACATCGCGCTGGGCGTCTTCGCGCCGGCCCGCTTCGAGAATCCGGCGACGATCCTCAAAATCGTGCTGACGCACTTGGGCCTGTCGGCGGAACGCCCGATTCGGCTGGGGTTGGCCGACCAGGCGGCGTTCGCCGCCGAGACGATCCGCCGCATCCACGCGAACGGCAATTTTGACTCCGTCCTTCTGGGGCGCGGGGAAGGCGTTTGAGATGACGGACGTAAAAGATCTGATGGCGAAGGTGGGGAAGATCCGGATCCTCACGAACCGGCTGATCGACGACCAGCTGGCGGGCGACTACCATTCCACCTTCAAGGGCCAGGGCGTCGAGTTCGACGAGGTGCGGCCTTATCAGGTCGGCGACGACGTGCGCACGATCGACTGGAACGTGACGGCGAAGACGGGCGTGCCGTACATCAAGCGCTTCGCCGAAGAGCGCGAGCTGACGATTCTCTTCCTCGTGGACGTCTCCGGCTCGCAGGGCTACGGCAGCGTCCGCCGCTCGAAGATGGAGCTCGCCGCCGAGGTGACGGCGCTTCTGGCGTTGACGGCCATCCGCAACCAGGACAAGATTGGGCTCATTCTCTTTTCCGACAAGATCGTCAAGTACATTCCGCCGCGCAAGGGGCGCGACGCGGTCATGCGGCTCGTGCGCGAGGTGCTGGCCGCCGAGGACGATGCGCAGGGCGGAACGGACATCGCGGGCGCGCTCAAGTTCCTGAATGGCGTCCAGAAGCGCCGCGCCGTCGTTTTCTTGGTGAGCGACTTCTTGCTTTCTTCCGGGACGGACTGGACGGCAGGGACGAACGGGACGAAAAGACCCGAAGACGAGACGGGAAGTGCTAGGAACGGGGCGAGAAGCGCTGAAAGACTGCTTCGTGCAACGGCGCGGCACCACGATCTCATCGGCGTGCCTGTGAGCGATCCGGCGGAGCGCGCGTTGCCGGACGTCGGGCTGGTTGAGCTCGAGGACCCCGAGACGGGCGAGCTTGTCCTTGTCGATACGTCGAGTGCGGCGGTGCGGCGCGCGTTCGCGGCACGGGCCGAGGCCGAGGGGGAGGAGCTGCGCAAGTTCTTTCTCAAGACGGGCATCGAGACGCTGCCGGTCGCGACCGACCGCCCCTACATTGACGCGGTGCGCGCGCTCTTCCGCCGCCGCGCGCGGAAGGGAGCGCTGACCCGGATGGCGTGCGCGCTTCTCGGTTTTGCGCTGGCGGCATGTCCCTCCCTTTTGCCGGCGGCGACGATGGACGTCTCCGTCACGCTGAAGCCGGGATGGAACGCCGTCTACGTGCCGGTCGCGCCGGCGGGTTCGGCGGATGAGACGTTTGCCGACTGGCCTGTGCCGTCCGTCTCGCTCTACCGCGCGCAGGCGTTCGCCGAGACGCGCGCGACGACGGGCGGCGTGACGGGCGAGTCCGTCACGCGCGCGCCGTTCCTGGCCTGGACGCGCGAAGCCCCGGCGGCCGCATCGCTCACGGCGCTGACGGGCGACATGGTGCTTGTCTGCTGCAACACGGGGGCGACCGCCTATGTGGCGCAGCTGCGCGGCACGCCGTCCGCGCCGCGCGTCGCGTGGCACAAGTCGACGAACGCGGGCGACACGCTCAACTACGTCGGCATCGGCATGAACCCCGGCGCGAAGGTGAAGGCCTCGGCATGGTTCGCGGGATGTCCCGCCGTGAGGGGCGACACGTTCTACAAGCTGTCCGGGGCGGAAGACAAGCCGACGGTCTCGTCGCTCGCGGGGTTCGGGGCGACGGCGTTCGCCTGGGTGACGGACGGACTGGCCGTCCTCGTGGCGGGCGCGTCCGTCTCGGACTGGTCGGGGCCTCTCCATGTGACGCCGCGCGTCGGCATTGACTTCGGCGACGCGCGCACGACGGACGAGCTGGCCATCCGCAACGATGGCGCGGCGGAAAAGACGGTTGAGCTTTCGCTCGTGCCGTCCTTGGACGGCGCGGCGCCGCCGCCGCTTCTCGTGCGTGACGCGGCGGCGGCGCTCGTGAACCCCGACTGGCAGGCGCTTGTGGTCAATGGCGCGCCGCTGACGCGCACGCTCGCGACGGGCGAGACGTGGCGGGTCGCCGTCGCGCTCGACCGCACGGCGTTCGCGGGGACGGGCGCGACGCGCGGCGCGATTCTGCGCGTCGCCGAGGTCGGCGGAACGGAGATGCGCGCGCACGTGCCCGTGTCGGCGCAGGAGACGCCGGACGTTTCCGCCTGGCCGCAGGGGCTTTGGGCAATCGACCTCGAACTCGACAAGGTTTCGCGCTATGTGACGGACGACACGCGCGTCGAGGGCGTGAAGGCGGGCGGCAAGATGAAGCTGCGGGTCTACGCGCACGTCGCGGCGGACGGCGCGACGCATCTCCTTTCCCGCGTCACGGTCGCGGGGACGAAGAAGACGGACGGGACGATCTCGCGGACGGCCTACGGGCCGCAGGTGACGTTGCCGACGGGGCTGGACTACGCGCGGCGGCTCACGTCGGCCGCACTGCCGGTCGATCTCGCGGCGCTGGCGCCGACGGGCGGGGCGACTTGGGGACAGAAGCAGACGTTTGACTACCGCATTGGCGCGTCGAGTCCGTCGAACCCGTTTCGCCATCCGCTGCATCCGATGTTCGACGGCAAGGACGCGAACTTCGAGCCCTTGCCGTATGATGGCGACGACTTCGCGAACTACGCGAACGCGGTGAAGCCCGAGCTTTTCTCGCTGGGCGGGCAGGTCGTGCTGGAGCCGGACGCGGCGACGGGCACGGCCTGGTCGCCGCAGGAGACGGTGACGGGCGCATGCGACTGGATCTACACGGGTCTGATGCGACAGGGGCCGGTCAAGGCCTCGGGCCGCTTCACGGCCCAGCGCGTAATCGCCGGCATTGAACTTATTCGTTCCCTCTAACGGCATTTAATCCTTTAACAATCAGCATTAATACAATCTTATGAAAACGACAACCATATCTCTCCGTTCCTTCTTCGCGGCTGCATGCGCGGCCTTCACGCTGGCGGCGTCGGCCGTGCCCGTCTCCGTCGCCTATCAGGGCGTTCTGCGCGATGCCCAGGGCGGCGTGCTCGCGAATCGCCAGCAGACGATCGAGTTCCGCCTCTACTCCGAGGCCACCGGCGAAACGACCTCCGCCCTCTGGGGACGCTCGGTCGCCGTCCTTCTCGACACGAACGGCCTCTTCAACGTCTCGCTCGCGGACGGCAACGGATCCGTCCTGGAATCGACGGCCCACACGAACCTCGTCGACGCGCTCAAGGCCGCTCGCACGACCAACCTCTTCGTCGGCCTCACCGTCGTCGACAGCTCCGGCGAGATCGCGCCGCGCCAGCAGATCCTCTCCGTGCCCTATGCGACGTTTGCGCAGGACGTCGATTCCGCCTCCGGCGACTTCCGCGTCTCGGGCCGTGCGATCGTCCAGAATCTCGAAGTCTCGAACAAGGCCACGTTCAAGGGCGCGGTCGAGTTCTCGCAGGACGTCTCGGTTGACAAGAAGCTGACCGTCTCGGGTGGACTCAAGGTCGCGGCGGGCGGCGGCATCGAGGGCTACGGCACGATTCCAGTCGGCGGCATCATCATGTGGAGCGGCCGCACCGTTCCCGACGGCTGGGCGCTCTGCAACGGACAGAACGGCACGCCGAATCTGCTCAATCGGTTTGTGTTTGGTTCAACCACGGCCGAATGCGGCAGAACGGGCGGCAATTCGTCGATTACCCTGACGACCGCCCAGTTGCCGAGCCATCGCCACGAGTACTTCGGCGACGACCAGCTCGAGGGTCGCGACTGGGAGACGACGCAGGTCTCGCGCCGCATCAACAACTACGACGCCGAGAGCAAACAGAAGGGCGCCTCGAATGTCTACAAGTCTGGGGCTACAGGCGAGGGAAAGCCCGTCAACATCCTGCCGCCCTACTATCAGCTCGCGTTCATCATGCGCGTGAAGTAAAACAGAGAATCCTTCCCTGTCGCCATGAAGCGCCTGATCCTCTATCTGCTGGCTGCGTCCGCCGCCGTCCCCTGGCCGGGGCGGGCGGCGGACGAGAAGCCGTCCTATTCGCTGTCGCTTCCGACGGCGTCCGTCCTGCGCAACACGAGCGACGCGACGGCGAACGAATGGCTCGCGTCGAACCGCGCGTACGCCGTCGTCTCCTGCGCATCCGCCGCGCCGACGGTCTCGTCCGAAACGGTTGCGGGCAATCCCGTTCTGCGGCTCGACGCCTGCGAGGCGGGCTTCGCGTTCGAGCGCATCAAGCCCGAGGTCTGGCTCGGAGGAACGCTGATCGCTCCGGTCGGCGTCGATTGGACGAAGACCTACGAGGCCTACCTTGAGGCGGACGGCGAGGCGACCGCCTTCGTCTTCGATCCGAAGGGCGAGCGCATCTACGCGCAGACGGGCGGCACGCACGCCTTCACGTGGGTGCTTGCTGATGGCTCGCGGCAGACGCGTAACTACGTCATCTCGTCCGTCTGCGAAGGGCGTCCCTACCGGATGTTCTGGACGGACGCTCCGTACAATGCGCCGCCCGTCAACATGAGCGGACGCTACATCCGCCTCTTCGGTCCGGACGAGATTGTCAAGCCCGTCTACGGCACGCAGGTCGTGGACCAGAACGGCCAGCGCATTACGAACTCGAACGTGATCGTCAGCGGCGTCTTCCTGGACTCGTCTTCCGCGTGCCTCTACGCGCGCGGCAAGGTCGCGGGCCAGTTCCTCGTCGCGTTCTACGATTCGGGCTCCTACGAGACGCTGCAGCGCCTGCAGGTCGTCGAGGTCGGCGAGCCGGGCGTCAACTACATGAAGGGCTACATCGGCGAAAAGATCGAGCCCTACGGCACGGGCTACGACACGACGGGGCTCTACCCGTCGCCCGTCACGCTCGGTGCGGACGCGAACGACACGTCGGGCACCTACTACTACCAGCACAAGGGGGCTTACTCCTACAGCCCCAAGAACAACTGGGTCTATCCGCTGCGGACGACCGAGGGCGAGGCCTGGCGGCTGGACGTCTACTGGATGGAGACGGACGCGCACGGCATCAGCTGGCCGTTCGAGCGCTGCAACTACGCCTGCTCGTGGCCCACGAACCGAGCCGCGACGCTCATCGCGGGCGCGCCCGTGAAGATTCCGGACGGGTATGGCGTCACGCTCGGGTCGTTCCAGGAGCCGGAGGGTCACGCGCGCGCGCCGGAGGGCGACATCTTCAAGACGCAGGGCGCGGGCTTCTCGCTCCTCAAGGTCAGCGGACAGGACAACATCTGGTTCATCCCCGTGCGGTCGATCGCGCGCACGGACACGAACTTCTTCACGCTCGCCGAGAGCGAGTGGTTCGTCGGCGACGAGCTGCGCCCGCGCGGCGGCTCCGTGCGCGGCACGGCGGGCGGCTATGCGCCCGTCATCGACACGACGGTGCCGGGTCTCCTGAACCTCGCCGAGTCGGGCGACAACTACAACCCGAATCTCTACTACGACTGGACGGCGACGTCGAACGACCTCGCGTCCGTCATCTACGCGGTCAACACCGTGCCGGACACGGCGAAGCCGCTGGAGGTCTGGTGGTCGTCGACCGTCCAGCAGGAGGGGATGGCCACGCCGATTGCGTTCCCCTCGCTTGTGCAGCGCTACCGCATCGCTTGGCCGGCCGAAGACCAGGTGCCGCAGATCGTTCTCGCCTCCCAGCAGGGCGGCGCCGGAACGACGCGCTACGAGACGGGCGCCTGCGCCTACGCGCCGCTGACGGTGCAGGTCACGGCCGACTTCGACGCGGCCGCCGGACAGGTCGCCTATCGCCTCGCGCTCTCGGACGACGCGGGCGGACAGGCGTCCCTCGCGACGCCCGCGCTCGCGACGGACGTCTGGCACAAGGTCGTCTTCTCGTTCGGCGCGTCGAACCTGACGGCGTTCGTGGACGGCGTGTGCGCCGCCTCGACGACGGTCGCGCGCGCGGCGTTCGGCGGCTTCCTCGCGGGCAACCGCCTCGGCGGAGGCACGGCCGCCGCCGGACTGGACCTTGACGACGTCGCCGTCTGGGCGCGCACGTTCGACGCGGCCGCCGCCTCGAACACGCTCCACGCCGCCCTGTCGGGCGAGGAGGACGCGCTCACGTTCGCCTTCGCGTTCGAGGACGACGACCTGGAGCCGACCTTCGGCGGGACGCCGCGCACGGCAACCGACCGCGTGTCGGGCCGGACGTTCGCGGCGACGGAGGTTTTGCGCGCGACGCCGGGCGCGCCCGTCCTCGGCACGGGCGTCTTCGCGGCGGACGCGACGCCGACCGTCTACCGTCAGCCCGACATGTCCAAGCCGGGCTACAACCCGAACGAGGAACATGCCTTCATCGCCTCCGGCGCGGGCGGCTACTACGCCTGGGCGCTCCGCTGCGACCTCAATACGGCCGCGACCTCGAAGCCGTTTGTCCTCGCCGAGTACGTGGCGAATGGACATGCGGCGATGCGCGCGTTCTCGGTTCTCCTCACGAACGAGGTCTACATGGCCCTCGCGGCAGACGTGGAGGCCGGGCACATGCTGCCGGGTCCGCACCCGATCGATCTTTTCGACACGCCGTGGTGTCCGGCCGTTTCCTGGGATTCCGTGCCCAGCCAGCCCTACGCGAGCGCGTTCCGCGACCGCAAGGGACAGGTCTGGGCGCGTGCGGCGGGCACGATTCCGATTCGGATGTACTACCGCAACCAGGCCGGTTTCGACTATCCGAGTCTCGCGACGACCCCGGCCGTCAATGCCGAGATCCCCTGGCTGTCGGAACTCGGTCAGGAACCGAGCGCACATCTGCTCGAAAACCAGCCGGCCGTCTGGACCTGGCGCGTCGCGTGGCCGTCCGGCGTGCCGACGATGCGCATCGGCCAGACGCTGACGACGGCCGCGAACGGGCTGCCAGAAGTCTGGAACGCGAAGTCGATGGCCGTCGTCTGGCCGCAGGGCGAGACGGACACGGTGCGGCTCTGGGACCCGACCGTCGCGCGCGAGTCCGGCGCGGACGGCTACAAGACGGCGGCGGAGCTGCTGGCCGACTTCGGCTTCACGGTGGATGCGGGGAACGTCACGCTCCGTGCGGGCAAGTACACGTTCAAGGACTTGCCGCCGTCCATCGGCGACCGCTTCTACGTGGACGTCAGCAAGGCGGTCAGGAACTGCGTCACGCTCATCGGCAAGCAGGAGACGAACGCGGGCGGTTCGATTCTCTGGCCGAACGTTGCCAACCAGGCCGAGATCGATGCGCTGAAGAACCTGCCGCCGGCCGACCTGTCTGCCGCGAAGCGCGCGGCGTGGGCGGCGCTGATCGACGGCCTCGGCCTGTCCGCGCCCGTCGCGCCGACGACGGTGACGGATCCGCTCGACCCAGAGGTCGCCTACATTCCGCGCGACCACTACGCGCTCACGGCGATGGGCAAGGCGGGCTACGTCACGATCATCGAGAACGACGCGCCCGTCGGTACTGGCGTTGGCCAGCTCGGCGTACAGGACGGGGACGCAATCTCGATGCACGTCTTCGCCGTCACGAACCGCTACTACGCCGGGCGCGTCATCGCGCGCGAAGATCCGCTGAACCTCCTCTCGCAGAAGCTCGCGATCCTCTACACCGAATCGTTCGCCGGCGAGGCCGACGACTACGAGTTCGAGTGGAAGAAGGCGACGCCGACGGCGTCCGGCGCGATGCCGACGGACTACACGAACGCCTACGCGCGCGTCTTCTCCGATCCGGGCGAGATGCTGGGCCTGACGCGCTTCACGCTCGGCGAGCAGGGCGACACGCTCGCGAACCTCGTCAACACCTTTTACGTGATGCGCTACCGGGCCGTCGGCGGCGCGGCGAAGGAGACGATGGGCGACACCTGGAGCGACTGGTGCGGGCCGACGCTCGCCGAGGGGTGGATCCAGCGCGTCGTCAACAACGTCACGCCGTTCACCCAGCGCATGACCGACCTCTACGAGAACCGCGCCGAGACGGCCTCGTCAATGATCCAGGCCGCCGGCGGACCGTACATGGGCGACGTCGCGCTCAACCAGGACAACCTCACGTCCGTCGGGCTCATCCAGCTCTACCAGACGCTCCTCAACAAGGCGGAGTCGATGTCCATCGCCTCCGGCGCGGCGCAGGGCGTGAACGACGCGGAGGTGAACAAGCAGCTCCTGCTCGCGGTGGAGCGCCTCGCCGACCTCTACACGCTGCTCGGAAACGACGCCTATGCGGACGCGCTCAATCCGACGATCGGGTTCGGCACGACGTGGGGCGAGGCCGCGCCCGGAATGATGCAGATAGACTACGGCGCGGCATCGCCGGGACTCTTCTGCTTCGACAACCAGGTGCCGACGCTCCTCGACGAGGAGCTTGCGCTCCTCCGGGGCCGCACGGGCGCGAACAACCCGTCCGTCCAGACGGCGCCGTTCTACAACCGCCTCGTCTGGAACTTCACGCGCGGCATCACGGCGGGCGAAGTCGCCTATGCGGTGAACTACAACGTCAACTCGTCGAACGGCGACGCGACGATCGACGAGAACGACGCAGCCCTCCAGTATCCGCAGGGCCATGGCGACGCCTGGGGCCATTACCTGAGCGCCCTCACGGCCTACTACCGCCTCCTGCGCAACCCGAACTTCACGTGGCCTGTCTCGCAGTCGCAGATGCTCGTCGCGGACGCGGTCGTCGACGTCGACTACTACGACGAGGCGCGCTTCGCCGAGATCGCGAACAAGCTCGCCGTCACGGCGGCGGCCGTCGCCGACCGCACGGCCCGCAAGGCTTGGCGCGACAACGGCGGCGCGAATGGCGCGGGCTTCCTCGACGACGACACGGCGCGCAACTTCGGCTACGGCGAATGGGCGACGCGCGGCGCAATCGGCGCCGTCGCGAACTGGATGGTCGCGAATGCCATCCTGCCCGAGGCGGAGACAGCTGATGCCTGCAGCCGGCTCGTCTTTGGGCCGGAGACGTATCTCTCCAACACGAACCTGCCGCTGGCCGCATCCGCCGACCTCGCGCACGGCTGGACGTTCGAGTTCCAGGTCGCCGCGCCGACGAACCTGGCGAACATCGGAAAGGGCGTGGTGCTGACGCTGGCCGGTGTGCCGGACGAGGACGCGCTCTCCGTCGGGCGGCCTGCGACGGATGACACGGACGCGACCGTCGGCTTTCTGCAGTTGTTTGCGACGGGCGACGGACAGGCGACGGTCACGGCCCAGAACATCACGTACTACGTCATGCCGGAGACCAACTATGTCACGGTCGTCGAGACGAACGCAACGACGGGCGAGATCGTGACGACGCCGAACGTCGAGAAGGTCGATTACGGCGTTCGCTACGATGTCGTGCCGATCATCGAAGGCCAGACGATCTCGTTGCCGGACGGCGCGCTTGTCGCGCTTGACCGCACGGTGTCCGGCGCGACGACGCTTCGCGTCCTCGACACGCACGGCGCATCGCGTGCGCGACTGGATCTTGGGCATCAGATCGGCGTGACGCGCCCGATGGTGCTCTTCGGCGGCGGATTCACGGGGACCATTGGCGAAATCCGTGGCTGGAGCGTGTCCAGGTCGGACGCGGAACTCCACGCCGCGCGCGCCTACGTGAACCCGCGCGAGCCGACGCTGGCATTCTACACGCGCGGCACGACGTGGCGCACGACGGACGCGACGCTGGCGGACGAGACGCCGGGCGGCGACTGCCCGTGGGAAGTCGAGAGCCCGCAGTGGGCGAGGGTTGCCGAGTCGGGCCTTTCGATCGCGTTCTCGGACGATGGGCTCTTGCGCATCGACCGAACGACCGTCACCGACCTTGCGGCGATCCCGACGTCCGTCGAGGCGATTCAGCGGACGCTGGACCACTTGGACGCGGGTCTCAATCCACTGGGACTCTCCGACGCGGCGACGCCGTTCGACATCTCGTCCGCCGGTGTGGCGGAAGGGACGTCCACCCACTTCGAGCAGATTGCCGCGCGCGCCGAGACGGCGCTCGGCAACGCCGCGAAGCTTCTCGACCGCGCCCAGACGGCGGCGAACTACCGGCGGCAGATCCAGAACGCGACGTCCGACGAGGAGGAACTGGCCGAGACGAGCGAGGCCGACTACGAGTCGCAGCTCATCGCCATCTACGGCACGCCCTATTCAGGCGACATCGGGCCGGGCAAGATGTACGAGCAGGGCTACACGGGCCCCGACCTCTACCATTACATGTACATGGACCTTTCCGGCTACGGCCTCACGAGCGTCGATGACATCACGGCGAAATATGTCGTCTCCTACGATGACACAAACACCAAGAAGAAGTGGTCCTACGAGTCGATGGCAGACTACGCGCAGGGGAACGGCAACCGGTCGACGAAAGACCTCGTCTACTGCGTTTCGGCGAACGGACTCATCGTCAAGCCGAGCAGCGTATCGGGATCGCGCACGACATCGGGGCGGCTCCAGCAGGCCTATTCGGACTACTTGCTCGCCTACGTGGACGCGAAGAACGCAGCCGGCGCGTACACGCGGGCGACGGAGCTTCTGAAGCTCTCCTACGAGACGGTGGATACGACGCTTTCCAAATACGAGGCCGTCTACGGCATGTCTGTCACCCTGCGCGCGCTGACGGGGGTGAACATCGCAAAAGACCTGATCATGCAGAATACGATCAATGCGCTGAACCTGGTTAAGGAAGTCTCCGACACGGCCTACAAGACGGCCATGAACTCGACGCCGAGCATCATCGGCGCGGGGCTCACCTGCATCTTCTCGCCGCAGTACGCGATCTCCGTGTCGCTCGGCAACGCCAATCTGGCCGTCAGCAACACCGTCGGCGGTGCCATTTTGGCCCTTGAGAGCGTCAAACTGGCAACAGATGCGGTGCTTGACGAAATGTCGAATGCGCGCGAAGGGACGATTGACGATGCGAGCTGGAACGACGCGCAGAACGCGGCGTGGGACGGACTTTACGATGCCGTCATGGAAGTCCGCTCGGCGGCGATCGGTCTCCAGACGGCTGTGGCGAAGATGAATTCGCTCGTCGCGGCGTTCGACACGCTCGTCGCGGAGGGCGACCGGCTGCAGTCGGCGCGCGAAGCCGAACGGGCGAAGCGCGTGAACCGCATCGTGAAACTCCGCTACAACGACATGCTCTTCCGCCGCGTCGAGGACGCCGCGCTGTCGCGCTATGCGACGGCGTTCGACTTCGCCCAGCGGCAGACCTTCCTCGCGGCGCAGGCCTACGACTACGAGACGGCCCAGCTTTCGTCCGACGCGGAGGCGGGCGACGCCTTCAAGGCCGAGATCGTCGGTGCGCGGGCGCTCGGCACGTTCGGGTCGGACGGCAAGCCGCAGACAGGCGTCGGCTACGGCGACGCGGGCCTTGCCGACATCCTGGCGCGGATGCAGACGAACTACCAGGTCCTGAAGCCGCGCCTCGGCATCAACAACCCGGAGTCGAACGCGACCTGGTTCTCGCTCCGCCACGGCCTCTTCCGCATCGACCGTTCCGATGCGGGGCTTGCGGACTGGCAGAAGGAACTGGAGAAGCATCTGGTGGACGACTTGCGGGACGTCTCCGAATACGTCCGCTACTGCCAGCCGCTCGCGGCGACAGGCGGCCTGGCTGTGCGCGAGCCCGCGCTCGTCATCCCGTTCGAGACGACGATCGACTTCGGCAAGAACCTCTTCGGACGCGACCTGACGGCAGGCGATACGGCGCTCGACTCCTCCTACTTCGCGACGAAGATCCGCTCGGCGGGCGTGCGGTTCGTCGGCTACAATGCGCCGCTTGTCACGGGCGCGCCCGCCGCGCTCGCGGCGACGCCGGTCGTCTACCTCGTGCCGGTCGGGACAGACCGGATGCGCGTGCCGGGCGACTTGACGGGGCTCGTCCTTGACCGTCCCGTCGTCGATCAGGTGATACCCGTGCCGTATGCGATTGGCTCGACGGCCCTCGATTCCGTGGACTTCTCGGCGCTTGCCTGCGGTTTTGCGGGCGTTGGCGAGCCGGGCGCGCGGATCCGCCGCTTCCCGTCGTTCCGGGCGATGACAGGCTCGGCGGACGACGCCGACCGCGCGAACACGCGGCTGATCGGGCGCTCGGCGTGGAACACGCGGTGGGTCCTCATCATCCCGGCGGGGCAGATGCTCGGCGGTTCGGCGGAGAACCGCCAGACGGCGCTCGACATCTTCATCCACGGCGCCGACACCGACCACGACGGACAGATCGACGTCTCGCCTGTCACGGACATCGAGCTGGGCCTCAAGACCTATTCGCACGCCGGGAACTGACGAAAGGGAATTGTTCAAATGGAAGTCTCGGAAGCGTTTTCGCTGATCTCCCGTGCCATTGACACGGGACATGCGGCGCATGGCTATCTCATTGTCGGCGACGTGCGCGGGAACGGCGCGGAGCTTGTCCGCCGCATTCTCCTCAAGCTCTTCCCGAACGAGACGGCGCAGGTCGAGAACGGCTCGCACCCCGACATCGCCTGCCTAGAGCCGGAAGGCAAGGCGCGCATCATCTCCGTCGAGGCGATGCGCGGAAAGATCGTCGGGCCGATGTCCCTGGCGGCGTTCTCGGGCGGCTGGAAGGTCGGCGTCATCCTGGGCGCGGACCGGCTTCGCCCCGAATCGGCGAACGCCTTCCTGAAGTCCCTGGAGGAGCCGACGCCGCAGACGCTGTACCTTCTGCTCACGGATCAGCCGGACGGCATCCTGCCGACGATCGTCTCGCGGTCGCAGCGCATCGACCTGCCGTTGCCGCCCGGCCTTCTGGCGGGCGAAGCCTATGAGCGGGTCGCGACGGCCTTTGCCGCGAAGGACGCGGTGGCGCTCGCGGCCGTCCTGAAGGAGCTGAAGGAGGAGGCCGACGACGCGGACGTCCCGCTCGTCCGCAAGGCGTTCTACCGTACGCTCATGAGCTTTGCGCGGCAGATGATGGTCGCGGGGAAGCTGCCGCGCCACCTGGCGTTCCGCAACGTCGAGGCGGTCGAGGACGCCTATCGCCAGAGCGATCGCGCCAACATGGGCGATGACATGGTCCTCTCCTTCCTCCTCGACCGCATCTCGTTCCCGCCGTCCGCGACATGACGCGGGGTCGGGGGGACTGCGCCTCGGCACGTCCGCCCGCGCATTCGCCCGCACCCGATGATTTTATGGTATACTATGCATCTCACACGCCCTGCCGGGGTGGCACAGTGGTTGACTGCGCCTGATTTGTAATCAGGATCCGCAAGGACGCGTCGGTTCGAATCCGACCCTCGGCTCCAACGTCAGACGGCGGCGAGGAGTTCCGCGAGCTTGCGCGCGGGGCTCTGGCCCTTGAGGTCGATGACCTTGGCGATCTCCCGTCCGCCTGCCTTGTAGAAGACGGCGCGCGTGCCCTTGACGTCGATGTGCTCGTAGCCCGCGTTGGCGCAGAGGACGCGAAGGCGCGCGATGCGGACATACTCCTCGGCCTCGGGCGGCAGCGGTCCGAAGCGGTCTTTCATCTCGGCGGCGAGCGCGCGCACGACGCGCACGTCCTGCGCCTCGGCGAAGCGCTTGAGGAACGAGAGCCGCTGCACGTCCTCCTCGATGTAGTCGTAGGGCAGGCGCGGATTCGCGAAGTCGAGGTTGAGCTTCACGTCGACGATCGCCTTCACCTTCTCGCCCTTCAGCTGCGCGATCGTGCGCTGGAGAAGCTGGCAGTAGAGTCCGAAGCCGATGGCGGCGATGTGGCCCGACTGCTGCGAGCCGAGCAGGTTGCCCGCGCCGCGCAGTTCGAGATCGCGCACGGCGAGGTTGAAGCCGCTGCCGAGGCCGCCGTGGCGCTTGAGGGCCGTCAGGCGCTCGCGCGCATCCGCGTCGATGTCGCCGGACGGCGGCAGCAGGAAGTAGGCGTACCCCTGGCGCGCGGCGCGCCCGACGCGGCCGCGCAGCTGGTAGAGGTCGGCCATGCCGAACGTGTCCGCCCGGTCGATGAGGATCGTGTTCGCGCGCGGAATGTCGATGCCGGACTCGATGATCGTCGTCGCGAGGAGGATGTCGTAGGCGCCGCGCTCGAAGTCGCGCATCTTCTTCGCGAGCGCGGTCGTGTCCATCTGCCCATGCGCGACGACGAGCCGCGCCTGGGGACAGAGGGCCTTCAGCCGCCGCTCGACCTTGCCGATCGTCTGCACGCGGTTGTGGAGGAAGTAGACCTGTCCGCCGCGTCCGATCTCGGCCTCGATGGCCGCGCGGACGGTCTCGTCCGCGTCGCGCACGATGCGCGTCTCGACGGCGACGCGCGCGCGCGGCGGCGTGCGCAGGAGCGAGAGGTCGCGCGCGCCCGTCATCGAGAGGTAGAGCGTGCGCGGGATCGGCGTCGCGGAGAGCGTGAGGATGTCGGCCGTCGCGCGCAGGTTCTTGAGGAACTCCTTGTGGCGTACGCCGAAGCGCTGCTCCTCGTCGATGATGATGAGGCCGAGGTCGTGGAAGCAGATGCGCGCGGAGAGGATCGCGTGGGTGCCGATGACGATGTCGCACGCGCCGGTCGCCAGCCGCTGGAATGTCCCCTTGTGCGTGCCGGACGTCTGGAAGCGCGAGACGGACTCGATGCGGATGGGCGTGCCGTCGAAGCGCGAGGTGAACGTCTCGAAGTGCTGTTCGGCAAGGACGGTCGTCGGCGCGAGGACGGCGACCTGCTTGCCGTTCATCGCGGCGACGAAGGCCGCGCGCATGGCGACTTCCGTCTTGCCGTAGCCCGCGTCGCCGCAGATGAGGCGGTCCATCGGCTTGTGCGCGGCGAGGTCGGCGTCGACGGCGGCGATGGCGGCGGCCTGGTCGTCCGTCTCCTCGTAGGGGAACGCCGCGTCGAAGGCGTCGCGGCCGTCGCAGTGGACATCGTAGGCGAAGCCGGGCGCCGTCTCGCGCTTCGCCTGCGTCTCCAGGAGGGCGGCGGCGAGGTCGCTGACGGCCTTTTGCGCGTCTTTCTTGTCCTTCTCCCAGCGCTTGCCGTCGAGGCGGTGCAGATGCACGGCCTCGCCCTTGACGCCGACGTAGCGCGAAAGGAGGTGCGCGTGCGCGGCGGGCACGTGCAGTTTCGCGCCGTCGGCGTACTCGATCGTGAAGACCTCGCTTCGCTTGCCGGCTACGACGATCTCCGACGAGCCGATGTAGCGTCCGACGCCATAGTCGACGTGGACGACGTATTCGCCGGGCTCGAGGTCGTCGAAGTCGTTGAGGCGCGGCCCGGCGTTGACGGCGGCGTTCGTATGGACGTGCGCTTTCCGCTTCGTGAAGACGCGGTCGGCTTTCGTGACGACGACGAGGTTGCCGATCTCGAAGCCGCCGGACAGGTCATCGAGGCGGACGATGGTCGCGCCGCGTCGTTCGGCGGCGGCGAGATGCTGGTCGAGCCGCTTGCGCGCGGCGTCGAAGAGCTCGGGGTGATGCGCCTCGTCCGCGCCGAGTTCGGCAAAGCCGGGAAGGGGGGCTGTCGCAAAGTTGTAGGTCGCCACGCCCGCCGGCGGCGGATCGCCGGAGAAAATAATCGAATAATCGAATGGTCGAATGGTCGAATGCTGATTCTCCGCCAGCGGCCTTTGTCGGCTGTCCTCTGTCCTCTGTCCTTCTCCTGTCTCTTGTCCGGTTCCTGTTTCGTCGCGTCCTTCGGCAGTCCTTTTCAGCAATGGCCCGAGGGCATATTCGTTGTGCTCCAGTGCGAGAATCACCGCCCCCGGCGGCAGGAAATCGATGAGGGTTGCCCCCGCCGCACGTGCTCCTTGCTCCTTGCTCCTTAATCCATCTCCTTCTCCACCTCCACCTCCAACTCCACCTTCTTCTCCTCGTATTGGCAGAAATTCCGCCTCGTGGACGCGGGCGATGGAGAGCTGTGTCGCAGGATTGAAGGTGCGCAGGCTTTCGAGGTCATCGCCGAAGAACTCGGCGCGCACGGGGAATTCGTCGCCGGGGCTCCAGACGTCGACAATGCCGCCGCGCACGGAGAAGTCGCCCTCCTGTTCGACCTGCGGTGTCCGCGTATAGCCGATTTCGGCAAGTTTTTCGGCGAGTTCCGTCAATTTCAGCGCAACAAAAGACGAACCGTTCGCACTTTCTCCTTGCTCCTTGCTCATTACACCTTTCTCCCTGACCCAAATGCTGGGGACAGGCCCCGGAGGCACGGGGGTGGAGAGGGCGGGGAAGGCGGCGACGACAACGCAGGGATACGGGGACAGACCCCAGGCCTTGAGCGCGGCCAGCGTTTTGAACCGCTGTCCGAGCGCGCCTTTGTCATTGTCGAAAAGCGGTGGAAATTCGAGAATTCGAGCAGAAGATGACGATTTCGCACGTGCTCCTTTCTCCTTTCTCCCTGCTCCTTCTTCGACGCCAGCTTCAGCCTCAAGCTGAAGCAGAAGCCGAAGGTCGTCGGCGAGGCGGTCGGCTTCGGGGAGTCCGGGCGTGAGCGCGAGGACGAGGCGGTTGGGGCCTGCGAGGGACAGGGCCAGGAAGGCATCGGCCGACCCCGTTAAGGAAGGAATGGAGAGAGAGCGAGATGCCGTTGTGGTGTGTGGCGAAGCAGAATCAAGACGTTGCCCACCACACTTACTCCTTGCTCCTTTCTCCTTGCTCCCTGAGAATTCTGGGGGTGTGAAGAGCGACGCGAAGAGGTCGAGAGGATTCATGTGGGCGCGAATGGTGGAGTCAGGCGAAGATCTGGGCGAGGTCGCTTTTGTCGGCGGCCAGCACGTAGACGGGCGACGGCACGTCGGCGAGGTCGCTCATGAGATGCGCGAGGTAGTCGCCGTAGTCGGCCTGCGTCTCGCCGTCCTTCGGCGGACGAAGGCCGATGAGCGAGAGCGCGGCGTCCGTTGACTGGTGCGCGAGGATGTCCGTGAACGGACGGTCGCCGGCCTCGAAGATGCGCGTCTCGGTCTGGATGCGAGCCGTGGACAGGAAGGCCGTGAGCTGTTCGCGCGCCTGTTCGGGCGTGCGGTTGCGGACGATCATGTTGACGCGCAGGGCGTGGCGGCGTCCGGCGTCGCTGCGGCGAAGCAGGACGGCGAGCGCCAGCATGAGCGCGCCGTTGTCGCCGCCGCCGCGCCACCAGATGTCGAGATAGCCGTCCGCCGGCGCGGCGTGTGCCGTCCCGACGATCAGGACGTTCCGCTCCTCGCGCACGCAGGTCGCGAGCAGTCCCGCGAAGGGCGCCGCATGTTCGTGGGCGGGCGGTCCGAAGAGGATGGTGTTCGGCACGAGCGGGCCGAACCCGTAGGTGCGGAGAATCTCCGAAAGCCCCGTCCAGGCGTCGCCGGCCGGCTGCAGACGGGGCTGGAGTTCGAGGTCCATGTTCGCGCCCGTGCGGCGGACGGCGTCCCGCAGCGTGGCCGCGTCGAGCGCCGTGCCGGGCGCGTCGGGGAGGACGCTCGCGAGCGTGACGAAGCTGCGTCCGCCCGAAATGCCCTTGGCGAGCTCGAGGAGGCGCGGGTTCTGGATGGGCAGGCGGGAGAAGACGAGGAGGTTGGGCCGCCAGTTGCGCGCCACGTGGGCGTCGGACGAGAGGCGTTGGAAGGCGAAGCGCACGAGCGCGGCCAGAATGCCCGTGCGGAGGTCGCCGAACTGGACGCGGAGCTGGCGGCGCTTGACGAGGAGGTAGAGGGCCGTCTCGGCGGCGAGCGCGACGAACGTCCAGCCGGGGCTGATCAGGAACATGGCGCCCAGGCAGCCCGCGAAGCCGAGGAGCGGGAAGACGGCGCGCACGCGGAAGGTTGGCCGCCACGACGGGTTCGCGAGCAGTTCCTCGGCGGCGGCGACGAAGTTGAGGAGCGCGTAGGTCGAGAGGTTGAAGAGCGTGAGGACGGGCGCGAGGACGTTGATGTCGCCGAGGGCGATTCCGGCGGCGGCGACGCCGAAGCAGAGAAGGGCGGACAGGCGCGGGTCGTCCGTCTTGCCGAAGCCGCGCCCCAGCGCGGCGGGCAGGATCCGGTCGCGCGCGAGGGCCTGGAGGACGCGCGGGGCGCAGAGGAAGCTGCCGACGGCGCTCGACAGCGTCGCGGCCCAGACGCCGAGCAGGATCAGGGTCGGCCAGCGGGCGCACTTCAGCAGGATCATCGTGTCCGCCCGAAGCCAGGCCGCGTCGGACACGAACTGGTGGAGGACGAGCGGAAGGACCATGTAGACGGCATAGCCCGTGAGGACGGCGGCGAGCGTGCCGAGGGGGATGGAACGGCGCGGGTCCCTGAGGTCGCCGGAGAGGCCCAGGCCCGAAAGGATACCCGTGACGGCGGGGAAGAAGACGGCGAAGACGGGGGCGAGGCCGAGCGGCTCGCTCGCGGGGACAGACCCCGCCGGGGGCGGCGTGGGCGCGTGGCCGAGGAAGAACGAGAGGAGCGAAAGGGCGATGGCGCCCATGATGACGTACTGTGACTTGAGCGCGAGGTCGGCCGAGAGCGTCGTGACGAGGGCGATGGCGCCCAGCGTGACGAGGCCGACCGCCCGGACGTCCCAGCCCGAGACGACGGGAAGCCCCGACTGGGTCAGCGCCTCGGCGAAGCCGGCGACGTAGAACGAGACGCTGATCGCCTGGGAGAGCGCGAGGGGCAGGCCGAGCGCGGCGCCGGACTCGAGGCCGAGCGAGCGCGAGAGCATGAAGTAGGCGCCGCCGCCCTTAATCCGCATGTTGGTGGCGAGGGCCGAGATCGAGAGGCCCGTGAGGAAGGTGATGGCGCTGCCGGCCGTGACGAGCGCGAGCGCGCCGCCCAGCCCGACGTTGCCGAGCATCCAGCCGAAGCGCAGGTACATCACCACGCCGATGATCGTCAGGATGCTGGGGGTGAAGACGCCCTGAAACGTGCCGAAAGCATACCCGCCCGCCTGTTTTGCGCCTGAATCTGCCATTTGAGAGACCTCCGACTTCATGTCACTTCGTTCGCATAGTATAGCACAATTATTTGATATAATACGCAAAACTTCTCGGAAGATTCCACAATCGGCAGAAAGGCAGAAAAAAGATGAAGACAATCGGCGTTGGCATCCTGGGTTTTGGAACGGTTGGCGCGGGCGTGGCGGACGGCCTCCTGAAGCATCGCGACGTGATGGCGAAGCGGCTGGGCGTGGACATCGCCCTCAAGCGAATCGCAGACCTCGACATCACGACGGATCGCGGCATCGCCGTCCCGGACGGCGTGCTGACGACGGACGCGGCGGCGGTCATCGCCGATCCGGACGTGCAGATCGTCGTCGAGACGATCGGCGGCACGGGCATCGCGAAGAAGCTCGTCCTCGATGCGCTCCACGCGAAGAAGTGCGTCGTCACGGCCAACAAGAAGCTCCTGGCGGAATACGGGAAGGAGATCTTCGACACGGCGTCGGCGAACGGCGTCGACCTCTACTTCGGCGCATCCGTCGGCGGCGGCATCCCGATCATCCGCGTCGTCCGCGAGGCGCTTGCCTCGAACGACATCGAGTCGATCCACGGCATTCTGAACGGCACGTGCAACTACATCCTGACGCGCATGGAGCGCGAGGGCGCGCCGTTTGACGCCGTCCTGAAGGACGCGCAGCGGCTTGGGTACGCCGAGGCGAACCCCTCCCTCGACATCGACGGCTTCGACACGGCCCACAAGGCCTGCATCCTCACGGCGCTGGCGTATGGCTTCCAGCCGACGCTGGAGCAGGTTCAGGTCGAGGGCATCCGCAACCTGGACGGCATCGACGTCAAGTACGCGGCCGACTTCGGCTACCGCATCAAGCTCCTCGCGGTCGTCGCGAAGGACGGCGACGAGGTCGAGGTCGGCGTCCATCCGACGCTCATCCCGTTCTCCCACATGCTCGCGAGCGTGAACGACGCGTTCAACGCGGCGATGGTGAAGGGCGACATGTCGGACTACACGATGTACTACGGGCGCGGGGCCGGGCGCGCGCCGACGGCCTCGACGGTCGTCGGCGACATCGGCGACATCGCGCGCAACCTCGCCCACGGCGAGACGCGCTATGCGCGCGGCGTCCCGAACTATGCCGAAGGCCAGCTGAAGCTGCGCGCGGCGGGCGACATCGTCTCGAAGTTCTACGTGCGGCTCCTCGTCGCGGACAAGCCGGGCGCGTTTGGCACGATCGCGTCCATCCTCGGCAAGCACGGCGTCTCCATCTCGGCCGCGACCCAGAAGGACCCCGCGTCGGCGTCCGGCTCGGCGGCGGAGACGGGCTATGCGCCCGTCGTCGCGCTCACGCACGAGGCGAAGGCGCGCGACCTGGAGGCTGCGCTCGCCGAGATCAAGGCGTCCGGCGTCGTCGCCGAAGATCCCGTCAAGCTGCGGGTGATCTGATTGCCGCAATCTCACGTCCACAAGAAGAAAAAGAGGATCGAATGAAGAAAGCCCTGAAGAAGACTCCGTCGATGCTGCTGTTCGGGTCAACCCTGCTCCTGTCGTGCGCGGCATCCGCCGCCGAGCCGTGGGAAGACCCGCAGGTCAATGCGATCAACCGCCTGCCCGCGCGCGGCGTTGCCGTGCCGTGCGAGACCGAGCAGCTGTCCTTCGACATCCTCCAGCAGAAGCGCCCGAAAAGCGATTCGCGCTGGATCCTGCCGCTCGCGGGCGACTGGGACTTCAGCTGGAAGCGCTCGCACGAGATCGCCGACTGGGAGAAGACGGCGCGCCTTGCGGTGCCGGGCTGCTGGCAGCTCCAGGGCGTCTTCGACCCGCCGCTCTACACGAACTCTCGCTATCCGATCGCGATGGACGCGCCGCGCGTGAGCGCGCCGCCGGCGGACACGAACTGGACGGCGTATGCCTACCGCAACCCGGTCGGGCTCTACAAGACGACGTTCACGCGCCCGTGGCGCTGGCTCTTCCGCAAGACGACGCTCCACTTCGACGGTGTCTCGTCCGCGTTCTTCGTGCGCGTGAACGGCAAGGCCGTCGGCTACGCCGAAGACAGCCGCCTGCCATCCGAGTTCGACCTCACGCCCTGCCTCAAGTGGTTCGGCAAGAACACGCTGGAGGTCGAGGTCTACAAGCACTGCGACGGGACGTATCTCGAAGACCAGGACTTCTGGCGGCTCTCGGGCATCTTCCGCGACGTCTACCTCGTCTCCGAAAGCAAGTCCGCGCCGTTCGACCTCATCGTCGAGACGAAGCTGTCGGACGACCTGACGCGCGGCTCGTTCACTGTGCGCGACGAGAAGGGGAACGTCCTGAAGGTGCGCGACGTGCCGGACGTCAAGCTCTGGAGCAGCGAGATGCCCTACCTCTACGTCACGCCGATTGAGCACAAGTGGGGCTGGTGGATCTTCGGTGGCACGGACTACCGGGCCGTCTCGTTCGGCTTCCGCAAGGTCGAGATCAAGGATTCCGTCCTCTACGTCAACGGCAAGCGCGCGCTCTTCAAGGGCGTGAACCGGCACGAGATGGAGCCGGCGACGGGCTATGCGGTGACGCCGGAGGGGATGAAGAAGGACATCGAGGTCCTCAAGGCGTTCAACGTCAACGCCGTGCGGACGAGCCACTATCCGAACGTGCCCGAATGGTACGACCTCTGCGACCGCGAGGGCATCATGGTCTGCTGCGAGGCGAACAACGAGTCGCATGGCTACGGCTACGGGAAGGAGTCGCTGGCGCACCGCGCCGACTACAAGGCGACGTTCGTCGAGCGCGGCGTGCGCATGGTCGAGACGTTCCGCAACCATCCCTCGATCATCTACTGGTCGATGGGCAACGAGTGCGGCGACGGCGAGAACTTCACGGCGCTCAAGGCGGCGATGCGCGCGGCCGACCCGACGCGCCCGATCCACTACGAGCGCGCGATCGACGGCGACAACACCGACATCTACGCGGTGATGTATGCGCGCCCGTGGGATGTCGAGAAGTACGTCGCGAACAGCCCGAAGAAGCCGTGCGTCCTCTGCGAGTACACGCACGCGATGGGCAACTCGAACGGCGGCATCCAGAAGTACTGGGACCTGGCGCGCAAGTATCCGTCCTTCCAGGGCGGCTTCGTCTGGGACTTCGCCGACCAGGCCCTCTGGAAGACGGACGCGCGCGGCACGTGGCTCGCGTACGGCGGCGACTTCGGCGACCGACCGAACGACGACAACTTCAACTGCAACGGCCTCTTCGACGCGCTGCGCAATCCGCATCCCGGCGCGTACGAGATGAAGCACGCCTACCAGAACATGACGTGCGAGGCGTTCGACTTCGCGACGGGCACGGTGCGCGTCCGCAACGGGTTCGCGTTCCGTGACCTCGACGACTACGTCTGCGAGTGGACGTCGCGCGACGCCGACGGGAATCCCGCCGCGCGCGGGCTCTTCGAGCTGGGCGAACTGCCGCCGGGCGAGGAGAAGGAGTACGCGCTTGCGGACTTCAGCGGCGACTCGGTCGTCTTCCGCTTCCTGGACGGGCGCGACTGCGTGGCGTGGGATTCGTTCGCCAAGCCGTTCCAGGGGGATGACCGCATGGCCGAATGGGCGAATGGCCGAAAGGGGGACAGCGGACAGCGGACAGAGGACAATGGGGGTCTCGCGTCTCGCGTCGCGGCCCCGTCGTTCGCCCTCAACTTCTGGCGCGCGCCGACGGACAATGACCGCGGCTGGGGGATGCCCAAGGTCTGCAAGGTCTGGAAGGACGCGACTTTGGCGCAGACGCTGCCGAAGGGCGTGACGAGCGACCTCAAGACGACGCGCCTTGAAGACGGCGCATGGCTCGTGGACTGGACGCTCACGGTGCCGAAGGGTCTGCCGCCGATTCCGCGCGTCGGCCTCACGTTCACCGTGCCGAAGACGAACGCCGTCGAGTGGCTCGGCCTCGGCCCGTGGGAGAACTACGCCGACCGCGCGACCGGGGCGATCTATGACGTCCACCGGGCGTCCGTCGGGCTCGTCTCCGGCCTCGCCGACCCGGCGACGGGCACGATCGCCTACCCGGCGGACCGCCTCAACCCCGACAACTACACCGAGCCGGGCGAGCAGGGCTACCGCACGGGGTGCCGCCGCCTCACGGTCGGGAGCCTCACGGTCGAGGCGGTGAACGCGCCGTTCGGCTTTAACGTCTGGCCGTATCCGCAGACGATGCTCGAAGGCAAGAAGCACCAGTGGGAGCTGGCGGCGGCGGACGAGCTGACCGTCAACATCGACGCGGTGCAGATGGGCGTCGGCGGCGATGACAGCTGGGGCGCGCGCCCGCACGACGCCTTCCTGCCGAAGGACGGCGTCTACCGGCTCGTCTTCACGGTGCGGGAGTAATTGAGACCCGGACGGGGCGGCGTGTCAGCCGCCCCAGTTGGGTTAGATGAACGGCAGGAGAAGGGCGGGGGCGAGCAGGAGCGAGTCGAACATGTCGAGCAAGCCGCCGAGGCCCGCCGGCATGAAGGTCGCCGAGTCCTTGACGCCGACCCAGCGCTTGAGCTTGGATTCGATGAGGTCGCCGAGCGTTCCGACGAGCGCGGCGGCGACGCCGAACGCGAGGGCCTTCGGCACGCTGAACTGCGTGAGCGGCAGAAACGCGCACGAGACGAGACACGAGCCGAAGATCGAGCCGAAGAGTCCTTCCCAGCTCTTGTTTGGCGAGATGGTCGGACAGAGCTTGTGGGTCTGTCCGCGCAGGCGCTGCGCGCTCACCCCGAACGCGAAGCCGCCCATGTCCGAGATCTTCACGATGGCAATCACGTAGAGGAGCATCACGCTTCCGTCGCGGCGGGCGATGAGCGGCAGGACGGAGAACGTCACGGCGATCAGGAGTCCGAAGAGAAGGGCCGCGACGAAGGTCTTCAGCCGCTCCTCGCGGACTTTGCGCCGCAGGAGGAGGGCGAGCTCCACCCCGGCGAGCGCCGCGAGCACGAGGCAGACGGGGCGGAACCAGGCCACGGGGGCGGTGAGAATGGCGCAGACGGCGAGCGTCGCCGTCGTCAGCGCCGTCACGATGCGTCGGACAATGGGATTCATCTTGGGAAACTCCTTTTCTTTTTGCGTGTGCCGCGACCGGCTGCTGGTCTGAGAGCCTTCACGGACTTCCGCATATTCTACCAAATTCTCGTCCTCGGCACAAAGGCACCCGCCGCCAATACGGGATTTCCGCTTTGATGTAACGGACGACTATCGTGACGCGCCGTGACCGCTTGATCGTTATGTGGAGCAGGTCGGGGCGTGAGAGCGCCACCAGCGGCGTCGGATGGCGCGGACAACGGGGTCGGGGGTTTTGGTATAATACGCCGAATGACTGATTTCTCAAAGCTCCTGAACCCCGAGCAGTGCGCGGCGGCGACGGCCGGCGACGGCCCGCTTCTCGTCCTCGCCGCCGCCGGGACCGGCAAGACCCGTACGCTCGTCCACCGCGTCGCCTACCTGATCGAGAAGGGCGTCACGCCCGACCGAATCCTCCTCCTGACCTTCACGAACCGCGCCGCGCGCGAGATGCGCGAGCGGGCGGAGAAGCTCGTCGGTGACGCCGTCGCGTCCATCTGGTCTGGCACATTTCACTCGATCTGCGCGCGCCTCCTGCGCCGCTACGGGTCGGGGCTCGGCTATGCGCCCGGCTTCCAGATCCTCGACGAGGACGACCAGAAGAAGATCCTCGGCGACCTCATCAAGGCGTCGGTGCCGGATCCGAAGGACTTCGTGAAGAAGGATCTCGTCGCGAAGATGATCTCCGAGGCGGCGAACGAGCGGCGGCCCGTCGCGGACATCGCGCGGCGCTGGCTCACGAAGGCGGCGGGGGTCGAGCCCGACAAGATCGCCGCGATCGCGGAGAAGTACGTGGCGCGCAAGCGCGAGCTGGGCGCGATGGACTTCGACGACCTGCTCGTGAACGGGCTGAAGCTCCTCACGAGCGAGCGGACGGCCGGCGTCCGCGAGATGCTGCAGGAGCATTTCCTCTACGTGCTCGTCGACGAGTACCAGGACACGAACGGCCTCCAGGCCGAGTTCACCGACATCCTCGCGGCGAAGCACCGCAACATCCTCGCCGTCGGCGACGATTTCCAGTGCATCTACACGTGGCGCGGTGCGCAGATCGAGAACATCATGGAGTTCCCGCGCCGCTGGACGGGCTGCCGCACGATCAAGCTCGAGCGCAACTACCGCTCGGTGCCCGAAGTCCTCGACGTCGCGAACGTCGTCATGAAGGACGCGCCGCAGCAGTTTGAGAAGACGTTGCGGCCGCATCGCGGCGGGCGCGGCGAGAAGCCCGTCGTCTACCGCGTGTACGACGCGAAGACGATGGCGAACGAGATCTACAGGCTCGTCTCCGAGGCGCGCGCGCTCGGCTACCGCCACGGCGACATGGCCGTCCTCTACCGCAGCCACTTCCAGTCCATCGACGTGCAGCTCACGCTCGCGCGGATGAAGGTGCCGTTCCGCATCACCTCGGGCGTCGGCGTCTTCGAGCAGCTGCACGTCAAGGACGTCCTCGCCTACCTGCGGCTCGTCGTGAACCCCACGGACGAGCTGTCGTTCCTGCGCTTCGTCGAACTGCTGCCGGGCGTCGGCGAGAAGAGCGCGAAGACGTACTGGGAGAAGCTGGGGCGGAACTTCGACGGGCGCTCGAAGGAGTGCCGCGACGCGCTCGGCAAGCTGCTGGGCGCGAAGGCGCGTCCGCTCTGGCCGCCGCTCGCGAAGTGCTTCGAGTGCGCCTACGATCACCTGGAGGCGGACGAGGTCGGCGAGCTGATCGAGGACTTCTGCGACCTTTTCTACGAGGACCACCTGCGCAAGGCGTGGGAGGAGGCGGAGGCCGAAGACCGCCTCGCCGACCTCAAGGAGCTTGCCGCGCAGATCGCCGGCAACGAGGGCGGGCTGGAGGCGTTTCTCTCGGACGTCGCGCTCATGACGAACCTCGACGTCCGCAAGAACGACCCGACGCAGGATCTGCTGACGCTCTCGACGATCCACCAGGCCAAGGGGATGGAGTGGCCGGTCGTCTTCGTGCCGTGGCTCTCGGAGGGCCTGTTCCCGTCGGGCAAGGCCGTCGAGGAAGGTCGGATGGACGAGGAGCGGCGGCTCTTCTATGTCGTCGTCACGCGGGCGAAGGACTTGCTCTACCTCTTCTCGCCGCAGATGCGCAAGACGCCGGACGGCGGCATGTTCCCCGTCGAGGCGTCCGTCTTCCTGAGGGAGATCCCGCCGCAGCTCGTGACCGTGAAGCGCGTCGCGGGTTTCCCGCCCGCCTACGGCAGCGGGAGCGGCTACAGGAATCGCGGCGGTTTCGGCGGCGGGTATGGCGCGGGCAGCTACGGCTCGCGCGGCGGGTATGGCGGCTCGTCGGGCGGCCGTGGCGGGT
>ONTV01000167.1 GCA_900320855.1 uncultured Lentisphaerota bacterium | reverse complement strand
AAGATAGTCGGGCATGCGGTTCGGACTCCACGCCGTCAGGACGGCCTGCGCGTTCAGCGCCGCAATGCCGACCGTGCGCAGCGTGTCCGCCGGACGCCACTTGATCCGATGCGTACCGTCGGAGACGAGCGCATTGCAGTCGCCCTTCGGCGCGCCCAGCCCGAAACGGCCGATCGACACGCCATTCGTGACGATGTCCAGCGTCACGACGGCCGGGCCGCCGCTGAGGCTGTAGGAGATCGTCACCGTGCCGCCGCCCGGTGCCTGGATCATGCTGACGGACGAGATCTCCGGCTGCGCCGCCGCCGTCAGCGCCACGAGTCCACAAAACAGACAAGTCATCTTCTTCATCTTGAATCCTCCCATTCTCAATCAGTCCTGAATCGCCAGACGGAAGCCGAATGCGTCGCTGCCGCCCGTCTCGATCTGATACCGCCGCACGGCGCTCCGGCAGCGACGGGGCGAGACGTCCCACGCACCGCCGCGCACGAGGCGCACGGGAAGCCAGTCCGTATGCGCCGCGCAGGCCGCCTTCGTGGGGCCGGTCGGGTCGGTGACGGCCGCCGTGCCGAGTCCGCCGAAATTCCCGTCGCGGTAGTTGCAGTAGTCGAGGCAGTACTCGCCGACGTTGCCGTGCATGTCGTAGAGCCCCCAGGCGTTCGGACGAAACGACCCGACGCGCGCCATCGCCTGCGAGGCATCCGCCGTCGCGGCATCCGGCTTCGTCCCGTCCGCAAGACGCCCGCCATTCCCGGCGTAACGTCCGCGAAGCGAGAGCGCGGGGTCGTCTACGCGCGAGAATTCGCCATCCGCGTCCTCGGAGATCGACTGGTCGATGCCGCCATTGAGGCTGGCCGTCGTGCCTGCGCGGCACGCAAACTCCCACTGCGCCTCCGTCGGCAGATCGAGCCGCAGCCCCGTCACGGCGCGGGCCTTCGCGAGAACGCCGCCGACGCCGTCAAATCCGCCCGTCGGCCACGCCGTGCCGCGAACGGTCTCGTAGCTCATCCGGTGAACGGGCCGCGTCGCGCGCGCCGCAAGATTGGAATACGTCGAGGGCCATTCGCCGGACATCCGCCAGTACTGGTACTGCGTCGTCTCGAAGACGGCGAGCCAGAAGTCCTTCGTAAACGCGACCGTGTGCAAGTCCTCGTTTCCGTAGTTTCCGGCGTTGGCGATCCGACCGAACTCGTTGGCGGAAGAACCCATCTTGAACGAGGCGCCGGCCGCGCGAATGCGGCGGAAGACCACGAGATCCGTCCGGTAGCGGTCGTCGTCCAACCCGCCCGGCAATTCGGATGCATCGGCATAGTAGCGCACGGGCTCTCCGCGCAAGTCGGCCACCAAGTAGTCCGGCGGCGTCGCCGCGTCCCACGCCGTCACCGCCACGCGCACCGCCCCCGCGTCCAGGCAGATGTCCTCCAGCCCGTCAATCGGCTGCCAGCGGAATTCGTGCGCCGTCGAACCGACCGCGTTCGTGACGAGGCGACAGACGTTGCCGGACAGCGCCACGCCCGAAAGCGCGACCTCGTTCGTGTAGACCTTTACCGTCACGATGGCGTCGCGATCCAGCTCATAGCGAACGGACACCTCCCGCGTCGCGGCGTCCTGCGTCAGCGTCACGTTCGACACCTGCGGCGGCTGCGCCAGCGTGGGGAGACAGACGGCGGCACAACCCGCCAGAAATGCAAAGCCCTTCATGTTCGGAATCCTTTCTTGCTTATCGGATGATCAGGAGCGCGCCCAGCTTGGCCGTCAGAATGTCCACGTAATCGGAGACGGACTGCCACACCGTCCGCGCGTCCAGCCCCGCCGACGCCACGCCCTCCGCGACGTCGGCGACAGGCGTCGCCGCGACGGCAATCGCCGCCGCCGTCTTCGTCACCTTCCGCACGTCCGGCGGGACGTTCTGAATGGCCAGGCGGAAACCGAACGGCGGCGCGACCGTGTCCTTTCCGCCCGCATTCTGGTAGTTCTGAATACGCCGCGCTGCGCTCCTACATTCGATAGCCTCCGAGGACCACGCACCGCCGCGCGCGACAACGGTGATGCCGCCATACGAGGACGACCGAACCACGCCAACTGGATTCGTGTAGACGATTGTCGCATCCCAGTCTGCCGTGCCGGCCCAGTCAAGGCAGTACTCGAATATGCCGCCATGCATATCATAGAGACCAAAGGCGTTCGGCTCGAATGTGCCGACCTCCGGCGCGCCATTGCCCGCCGTCCAGTTTCGGTATGCCGAGACGGCGCCGCCGCTGACGAATCCCTCCAGATTCTCCGGGTAGGCCTCGGACGGTTCGCCGCCGTTGTCCTTGTAGCGACCCGCCGTCGTGACGGTCGCGCCCGACGCATACGGCGTCGTCGTGCCCGCGCGGCAGGAGAACTCCCACTGGGCCTCCGTCGGGAGATCTAGGTAAAGCCCGGTCGCCGCGCGGAACTTGCCGACGACCTTGCTCGAATTCGCGCCGTCGAACAGGTTCTCCGGCCACGCCGATCCGCGCACGTCCACGAGCGTCAGGTTGTCCACGGGACGCTTCGCTCGCGCCAGTGCATTCGTGAAGAATGAGGCTGGGTAGTTGCCGCGAACGCGCAGATACTGGGCCTGCGTGACCGGGTAGACGCCCATGTACCAGTCGTTCGTGAAGCGTACCGTGTGCTGCGTCTCCAACGCCCAGTTGCCGAACGTCTGCGTCTTGTGGCCCGCCTCGCCCGTCGGCGAACCCATCGTCCATTCGCCCGCCGCCGTGCCGGGAATGCGCCGGAAGACGATTTCCGTCGTCTTGTACCGATCGTCCGTGACGCCGTCCGGCAGGGCCGCGAGGCTCGGATAGTACCGAAGCTCGCCATCGCGCAGGTCGCAGACGATCACGTCCGGCGGCGTCTCGACATCCCACGCCGTCAGCGCGAACGCGAGCGTCGCCGTTTCGCCGACGGGAATCTCCCCCTTCTGCGGATGCCACATGAACGAATGCGTCCCCGGCGCGACCCGCCGCATGACGTCGCCCGCACAGGCGGCTTGCGCGTACGCGCCGAGCGAGGCGCCGTCCCGCAGGACGTCGGCGGTGACGATGGCCTCGCCGTCCAGTTCATACGTAACCACGACCGCCGCATTCGGCGCATCCTGCCGTGCCGTGACGGACACAATCGCCGCCAGAGCCGTCGGCATCCGGCCGACCACCGCATACGCAAGCAGGGCGCCCCAGACGGCGCGTCTGCCAACTCCCTTTCGATTCATCGAATCTCCTTTCGCTTGTTTTGCTTTTTCCACGGGCGGCGAAAGCCCCTTTCCCCACCCATTCCCGCAAATTGTGGCAAATCGCGTCGCGAAAGGCAAGCCGAAACAGGCAAAAAGTACGAAGGAGGTACGAAGGCGACCAAACGCCGCTTCCCGCACACGATGGGGCTCCTAATCCAAGAGAAAGGGAAGCGGCTTCGGGAAGAGGGATTCTCTAGGCGCCATATCGGTCTTCTAGCCCGACTTTCCACGTTCGCCTCGGCGGCGAACTTTTTCGCGGCGTAACGCCACGTGACGGGGTGGTTTGCCGCGAATCTTCGCGGATAGTGTCCGCAAATGCCGTGTAGTGAAGACCAACCCCCTTGAAACTCCTTGAAAACATGCGATAATAGCCGCATGTTTTTACGAAGCACAAAGAGGTTCAAGGACGGCAAGCAGCACACCTACTGGAGCATGGTGGAGAACGTGCGCGTCGGTCGCCGCGTCTTCCGTATCGCCCGAGGCGAAGCCGAGCCGCCGAAGGCGGTCGCTAGAGGCGTGCGCCAGGCGCTCTACCTCGGCGAGCTGAACGACTCGCAGCGCGAGCTGACGCGCGACGAGCTGATCCAGCGCCTTGCGGTCGCGGGATCGAAGGCGGGCGGATCATGGAAGATGATTTCCATCACGATTCCGAGGGAAGGCGAGAAGGTCACTCCCGGGACCTTCAAGTGGAAGCTCGACTGGGAGCGCATCCGCGAGGCCCGCGCGAACGACGAGGGAACCTATCTCCTGCGCACGAACCTCCCGGAATGCGACCC
>ONTV01000175.1 GCA_900320855.1 uncultured Lentisphaerota bacterium | reverse complement strand
TCGTGGCGGCATACGTCTGGTATGTCAACGACGAACTCAAGTACCTCTACAGGCAGGCGTCATGACCCAAGAGTCGGTGAATTACTCAGATGCGCCCTCGCTCTCGCTCTCGCTTCTCTTTACATTGACAACACAAAGCCCATTTGCTATCACAAAGCCCATTTGCTATAATATCGCGAAGAAGAACAGCCATGTTGTTCTAATTTCAGTATCGGAGGTATTCATATGGCAAACTGAAAAAACAGAAACAAGTCTTTTAACGGCGCTTTGGGCACTTTAGGAGGCCTTTTCTAAAATCACTGTTAGAAAGGGCTGAGAAGTTTGCCCTTCCTGCGCGGCAGTCGGGCTTGTTTCACAAAACAACCCACTGATTCGTAAAGGAGAATGTAACTTCATGTTTGCTAAAAATTCAAAGGCATATTCTGTCTACCTGCTGTTCCGATTTGTCTTTTCCCTGGCGGTTTCTATGTCCACAGTGCTTTCCATCGTGTACCACCTGGAGGTGGTGCAGCTGGATGCTTTCCAGCTTGTCCTGGTAGGGACGGTTCTGGAGACCTCCTGCTTTCTGTTCGAGATACCCACCGGTGTGGTGGCGGATTTGTATAGCCGTCGGCGCTCGGTGCTGATTGGAATGTTCCTCTACGGCCTGGGCTTTCTGATGGAGGGTGCGCTACCGTGGTTCGCGCCGGTTCTGCTGGCCCAGGTTGTCTGGGGTTGCGGTGATACCTTCATCACCGGCGCTCTGGAGGCGTGGATTGCCTCGGAGGAAGAGGACAAACCCATAGACAAGGTGTTCCTGCGGGGCAGTCAAATGGGGCAAATCGGCGGCGTTCTGGGCGTGGTGCTGGGCACACTGCTGGGAAACATAAACCTGCAAATGCCTGTCATCTTGGGGGGCAGTTTGTGCTTGTTGTTGGGGCTGGTGTTGGTTCGCATCATGCCAGAAACCAACTTCTCCCCTGCTATTGAGGAACGGCAGGGCTTGCTTAAAGACTTTGTCTGCCTGTTCAAGCTCAACCTGGGCTTTGTGAAAGGCGCACCTGTGTTGCTGGCGCTCTTAGCAATCACACTATGCGGGGGACTTGCCAGTGAAGGCTTTGACCGGCTCTCCACCGCTCATTTTCTGGATGACACGGTAATACCCGTTATCGGGCCGCTGAACAGCGTCACTTGGTTCGGTGTTATCAGTCTTATCGGCAGCGGCTTAGGTATTCTGGCTTCTCAGTTGCTCATCGCCCGCATGGAGAAAAAAGGGACTGTCAGCCGAACCAGTGTGGTCATGTCCACCAGCGCCGGGTATATCCTGTGCCTGGTTCTCTTCGCGGTGGGGCGGAGCTTTTGGTTCATGTTGTTGGTGTTCCTGCTGGCGGGGCTTATGCGCACCATCAAGGAGCCTGTGCTGGCCGCCTGGATGAACGACCATGTGGATGAGAAAATGCGCGCCACAGTCTTTTCCACCAGCGGACAGCTGGACTCTTTCGGGCAGATCATCGGCGGGCCTATTGTGGGGCTGGTAGCCCAGCAGGTGTCCATACCCTGGGGGCTGGTCTGTACCGCTTTCCTGCTGTTGCCCGCGCTGTTCTTAGTGCCGGTGGCGGGAAAGAAGCGGGATTGATATGGCATAGTTAAGTTTACTGACGAGCGGGAGATTACTTCCGCTCGTCTTCATTTAGTAGCGCAAAATTTGAGGACTCTTTATTTCCTTATTCGGTATAGCGGAGGCGGCTGTCAATTCGACATAATTTTCTTGTGATACTTTACCGTACATGAGCATAAGGTTCGGGATTCTTGTACTCGCGCATCTCCACGCTCGACACGGTGGCCGCGCCTCCCGACATGAACGCATGGACATAGCGACACGCCGTCGCCTCGAACGCCTCCAGCTCGTAGGTGCCGGGCTGCGTCAGCTCCCAGACGGACACCATGGGGAAACCGAAGCGCCGCAGGGGATCGGGCAGACCGTCGAGCAGCACCTCGTCCATCACGAGGAAGAGCGTCCCCGGCTCCGAACACGAGACCGTGCAGCGCACGAAGCCCGCGTCATCGAACCCAATGTCGAAGATCGCGCCCCGGCCCTTGGCGACGGCGGTGGGCGCACCGTCGTCCGCCTTCGCCGTGACGCGCACATCGCGAAGGCGCTTGAGCAAGTCCCAGCCGTCAACGGCAAGGGCCGGACGTTCCGGCGGAGTACGGTCGTCAAAGCCAAACGCCGTCTCCGAGATTCGGCGCGCGGCACGCATTCGGAACTCGGGATAGGGCGCAATCCGACGCTCGACCTTCAGCGTCGCGCACGGCGCCGGCTTCGCGCCCGCCACCGCGCGTGCCGTCCGCCAGTCCGTCCATGCGGGCGTCAGCCGATAGGCCTCGATGAACGGACGCTGGTTCGAGAGCGTGGAGACGTTGGCCAGGCGCGGCAGATCGACCGAGACGAAATCGCGCCCCGTCGCACAGAGCGTCCGCCCGCCCGCCGTCACCTCCGCCCGAAGGAATGCCGGCTGGACCGTGAAGCTGAGGGCCGCCCGGTTGAAGGCGCTGACCTCGACGGCAATCGCATTGCGCCCCATGCGCGCGACCGCATTCAGATTCCACTCGTCCAGACGGCAGACGCCATGGCCCGCGCGCACAGGGCCGCACCCGACAAAGCGACCGTTGACGTAGACGCGATAGAGGGTCGAGGCGGCGATGCGCAGCCGGGGCTTCTCGCCCGCCGCGACCGTGAAGTCCGAGCGGAACCCCACGAAGTCGTTGGGCCGCTCCGTGCGCCCTTCCGGCCAGACAGGCTGGGCCGACTGAAAGGCGGCCTCGCCCCGCGCCAAGGCCGCAAGGCCAATCGCCACGAAGAAAACAGCCGCCCGCGCAAGCCGAAGCCGCCGAGCATTCCACGGGTCTTCCCGCCTCCTAAGCATCTGAACCTGAACCATCTGACAAGCCCTTTCACATTTTTGACGGACGTACTTTACCCTTATTCGCGCAAACGGGCAATCCAAGATTGCGCATTTTTTATATCAGATTTGCGCAAATCCTTCGCGGACAGGGGCTTCCGCATCCGCCCCGCCAGGCACTTGTCCTACATCCGCGATTATGGTACAGTACTGCCAAAATGGCAAAGAAAGAGAGAACGTTCCGCGTGGCCGTCGCCTTCCTGCCGTCAATGTCCACGCATCGGGAAATGGCGGACGGCGTCAGCCGCTTCGCGTCCGAACACGGCAACTGGCTTCTCCACACGATCGTGACGCGCCCGGACAACTCGACCGACCTTTCGTCCCTCGACCCTTCCGAGTTTGACGGCGCGATTGGCGACTTCGCGCTGCCGCCATTCAACCGGATCGTCGCCAACGGCGTCTCCATTCCGCTCGTCGTCGTCGATCCCGACCTCCTCGACTACGGCACGCCCGACCATCTGCAGTCCTGCGGACGGCTCGTCTGCGACAACGTCTCCGTCGCGAACGCGGCGGCGGACGCCCTTCTGGCTCGGAAAGCGGCCGCCTACGCCTATGTCGGGCTGCGCCATTCCTTCTACTGGTCCCGTGTGCGCGAGAGGGTCTTCTCGTCCCGCGTGCGCGCGGCCGGCGCCAAATGCGCCGTCTACCGGGCGGCCGAAGGCATCTC
>ONTV01000160.1 GCA_900320855.1 uncultured Lentisphaerota bacterium | reverse complement strand
AAGGCGTAGCGCACCGTGCGCGGCACGTCGGACGTGTTCACGGCGTAGAGGTAGCGGCGCCCCCGGAACATGCACGCGCGAATCTTCACGGTCTCGTCCGCAAAGTCCGGCACGTCCGCCATCACGACGGCCGGCAGCTGCCGGAACGCGGCGGCGAACGACCGCAGCGGGCCCTCCATGCCATACGTCCCAATGAGGTAGCCGCCCTTCGTCACGCCCAGGACGTCCCCGAAGCGAAGCGGCAGGACGAGGTCGCGGAGCGCGTGGAAGCCGGACGGATTGAGCGTCGTCACGCGCCACCCCGTCTCGACGAATCCGTCTTGGTTGAGCGCGCTCTTGCCGCGCCCGACGGGGTTCTCCCAGTAGAGGTCGAAGTTCTGGACGAGCGGGAACGTCGCGCCCTTCAGGAGGTCGAAGAACCCCGCCTTCGTCTGAAGGACGCGGTTGTAGGCGTAGGCCGCGTCGGACGGGAAGAGCCGCCGTTCGCGCTTGCGGCAGAACGCCGGCAGCGTCGTCTGGCAGAAGATGACGTTCGGCACGTCGGCGAACGCCTCGCGCGCGAGACCCGCCTCGCGCGCCTGACGGCGCATGAAGCCTTCCTCCATGAAGTCCGGCCACCGCATGTCCGGCTGGATGAAGCTGTTCAGCCAAAGCTTGAGGTCGGGCCGCCGCGCGCGGAGCTTCGCCGCGAGACGCCGGTAGAGCCGCGTGACCTGGTCGCACCGCCACTGCACCCACCGGTCGCGGCAGTGCGCGAGAATCCACTCCGCGTGCGCCTTGCCGCGCAGCGGGCCATCGACGCGCGGCACGCGCACGCCCGTGTCCCGCTCGAAGGCTTCGATCACATAGTCGTTGTAGCCGCTGCGGAGGTCGCCCCACCACAGGAGGCAATGCATCGTCAGGTGCAGGCAGACGCCCTTGAAGCTCGGATGCGCGGCGCCCTGGTCGACGAGCCCGTCGACGAAATCCTCGATCGCCCGCTGGACGTCCGGGTGCAGGAAGCAGAAGTTCGGCGGCGAGTTGTGCCACCCGCCCCAGTTCGGCTTGCCCGTCGAATGGATTGCGATCGGGGTCGGGTGGAGCGAGCCGTCCGACATCGACTGCACCGTGACGAGCCCGTCCTTCACCGGCAGGTTGTTGGGGTTCACGTTCGGCACGAAGAAGAGGCCCGCGCGGTCGAACTTCTCGTACCAGGCCGACAGGAAGTCGGGCGCATGGCGGCGCGGCTGGTAGTCGTCGTTGATGACGCCCTGATACCAGACGCCGGGATAGCAGAACAGGTTCTCGCCGCAGAACTTCATGTACGCGATCGTGCGGTCAATGAGCGCGCCGATGTTGTCGAGGCCGTGCGCGTCCGGGAGGCCGAAGTCGTAGGCGATCGCCGGGTCTTCCCAGTACTGTCCGACGACGCGCCGCCAGCCATCCGCCGCCGGCGGCTCGCGCACGGCAAGAGCCGGCAGGCGCGCGTCCCGCACGCGCGAGACGCGCAGACGCGAGAGGGCCGCCGGCACGCCCGCGCGCGCCGTGAGCGCGACGACCGAAAGGCTGTCGCCGCCCTTCCGCGTCCAGTAGAGGCACCGATGCGTGAGCGTCTTGCCCGTGTTGCGGTATTCGTCGCCGGTGAAGTAGCCGACCTGCAGCGTGTAGTCGGACGGATGGGACACGCGCTCCTGCACAAGGAGGTCGCACGTGCGCGTCGCGTCGTCCGGGTAGTCGAAGTCGAGGACGTAGAGCGGCTGCGACGAATCGAGCGTGAAGTCGAACGCGAACCGGTCGTCCCGATTCGTCCCGGCCTCCAGATACGGGACGCCGCCCAGCTCACCGAAGCGCAGCGCGCCGACGGCACGGAAGCGCTTCTCCGCACGGGCCTTCTCGATGGTCGCCGCGTCGAAGGCGTATTCCTTCACAAGTTCGAGATCGAGGTCGCCCGCCTCCTTCTCGTAGGGGTTCGGCCGCACCGGGCCGAAGTGCGCCGCGTAGTCCATGGCCGCCCGTGGCGGCGCGGCGCGGTCGGCGTGCTCGGCGAAAAGCGCGCGAACCTCGTCCGCCATGAGCCGACCGTCGTAGACGCGTACCTCATCGACGAGGCCCTCCGCCTGCTGATGCCGCCCGAGGCAACCGATGAAGAAACGGTCGAACGTCTTCGCCGCCGCCTCGGCGGCGGGCGAGTCCTTTTCACTCTCCTTCCGGCACCGCGCGACCTTGAGCGCGACGGCCATCGGGCCGGTGCCGTCCGCCCGACGCGACCGCTTCACGCCGTTGTAGTAGAGTTCGGCCTTCGCCGCCGGCACGTCCCAGCAGAAGACGAGGTGTTCCCAGTGCCCGTCCGCGCGCGGCGTCGCGCCGTAGGTGTTCCACGTGTGGGCGCCGTCCGTCAGGTCGACGCGCGCGACGCCCTCGTACCACCAGAGCGAAAGCGCGCCGCTGCCGAAGTCCCGGCACGGTTCCGGAAAGGAGAAGAGCCGCCGCCACAGACCCGGATCGTCCGTCTCGCGCTTCACCCAGAGCGACACCGCGCCGCGCGCCGGCGAGACGTTTCCGGCGAGCGCATACGCGAGCGTCGCCTTCGCCTCGGCCGTCAGCCGCACGGCCCGCCCGGCAACGCCGTCCGCGTAGGCGAGCCCCTTCGCCACAAGAGGCTCGGCCGCCCCCTTGGCAACGGCCGCCGTCGGCGTGCCGTCGAAGGGCAGATAGAACGTCAGCTCGGCGGCGTCCGCACCCGCCGCGACGGCGCACAAGAGTAGCGAACAAGCAAGGATGTTCAGTTTCATGGTTTCGAGCTCCCCTTACCGCATGATGACCGTCAGGCCGCGATTCGGCGTCTTGAGCGCGCCCGTCCCCGTGATGTAGTCGGGGAAGCGAGCCGCCGTGATGAGCCCGCTCCGACGGCGTCCGCCGAGGCGCACCTCCGCAACCTCATTTGTCGTCTGCGTGTCAAGCGCAAGCCGCGCGCCCTTCGCAACCGCAATCGTCAGGTCGGGACGCAGCGTGACCGCCTCGCCGAACGCGGCCGGCTCGATGACCAGACCCGCGAGCTGGCCGCCGTGGCTGCGGACGGTCTTCCCGTCGAAGGCCATGTCGGACTCGCACAGGCCCCGGAAGCCGATGAGCCAGTCGCCGTCTTCCGGCACCGTGAAGAGGAACGCATGCCGGCTCCACCGCTCGGCGTGATCGACGCCGAACGTGCCGATCACGTTCGTGACGGCGCCGTCCGTCGTGCCGAACCACGCCTCAAAGCGGTTGCCGCTGTAGCACTCCACCAGCTCTTCGGGCGTCTCGCCGTAGCGATAGAAGCGTCCCATGCTGGCAACCGAGAGCCGATACGTGCCCGCCGCCAGATGCGCCGTGCGATGGATCGCACCCCGATTGCGGATGCCCACGCGGTTCACGCCGTCGTAGAGCGTCGCCCCCCCCCCAGGCGGCGGCGATCATGCCCGCCCCCCACACGATCTCGCCGCTGCCGTCATGGATGTCGGACGGCGGCTTGACTTCCGTCCACCCCGCCGAATCGAAGTCGTTGACGAGGCGCGTTCCCGCAACTTCGGCGTTACGCGTGAACCGCACGTCGTCCACGAACGCGACAGCTTCGGCCGTCAAACCCCGAATCGTCAGCGTCTGCGGCGTGCCCACGTCGGCCGCCGTGACGACGACCGTCCCGACCGTCGTCGGCGACGGCCAGCGACATGTTTCCGGCACGGCGACCCTCGCGTCCACCAGAAGTGAGCCAACCGTCACGCGAAGCGTCGGCAACGTCGTTAGGACGTTCTTCTGTCCATCTCGCTGCCACCCGGCGCCGAGCGTCAGCGCCAGCGTGTAAGTCCCCGCCCGCGAGAAGACGACCGACCCCGCAAGCGCCGCCGTCCCGCGCAGAAGGAGCGCGCGCCCGCCTTCGGGGATTTCAGGTATCCGGATTCGGGCTGTGCCGGCGGCCGTGCCGAACGCGAGCTTCGGGCTGTCCGCCGACACGAGGTAGACGCCCGCCGCATCGCCCGTCTCCGACACCGTCCACCCCGCGACGGCATTGGTCGCGACGAGCGTGCGGAACTGGAACGCGTTCGCCTCGAATCCGCCGTTCAAGAGGAGGTTGCCAAGCGTCGCGGGATCGATGACATCGACCGCGAAGTCGGTCTGCGCCATGACGCTCTCCTTTCCGCCGCCGAGCTTCCACGCGACGCGCGCCACGCCCTTCGCGGGCCCGGAGGGAAGCGCGTCCGACGGGAGGTCGAGTATGAAGTGTCCGCTCTCGTCCGGCGCGAGGCTGAACGCCTTGCCGGTCTTCCCGCCCGGAACGACCGCCACGCCGACGATTCCCTCAACGGGAACGCGCAGCGGATTGAACGCAGCGAAGGTCTGAT
>ONTV01000126.1 GCA_900320855.1 uncultured Lentisphaerota bacterium | reverse complement strand
TCGTGGCGGCATACGTCTGGTATGTCAACGACGAACTCAAGTACCTCTACAGGCAGGCGTCATGACCCAAGAGTCGGTGAATTACTCAGATGCGCCCTCATCAAACCGAGATCCCAAGCCCACAAGATGCTGAAACGGGCAGTATCCACGCGCAAGAACCTGATGAAGGCGAGAGCCATCATCTACAACCAGTACGAGAACCTTCCCGACGCCGAGATGCGCAAGTGCCTCGACCAGACCCTCGCCAAGCTCGACAAGGAGATTGCCCGGATCGAGGGAGAGTGCGACGCGGCGATTGCCTCGGACGACCGCATGCGCGAGCTTGCCTCGCGGTTCCAGGCGGTCAAGGGCGTCGGCCCGTGCCTCACGCGCGTCGTGCTCGCCTACTGCCCCGACATCGGAGAGTTCACGGACGGTGGCATAGCCAAGATGTGCGGTGACGCCCCGATCGACTACGAGAGCCGCACGATCAAGAAGAAGGCCAAGCCGAAGCGCGGCAGAACGGACCTTAGGAAGGCCATGTACATGGCGGCGGTCTCCGCAAGCCGGAACAACCACATCCTTCGCCCGATCTACCAGCGCCTTGTCGCCAAGGGCAAGCCACGCAAGGTCGCGCTCACGGCCATTGCGCGTCGCATCGCCATCCTGCTGAACAACATCGCGAAATACCCCGACTTCATCCCCGCCCAAGACCCGAAGGACATCGCCCGTGCGGCGCTTCCCAAGCGCGGTCGCGGACGGCCTCGCAAGACGGCGTAAGCGTTCTCGAACAAAACGAGCCCGATCAACACCACGTTGCCGCGGTGTCGTCTGGTCTTGCTCTCGAACGGTTTTCAGCATTCTTCTCGTTTGTTGGGGTATTCGCTATTTTGAGGTGGTTTCCTCCTCCCTCTCTCCTTTCCCCCGCACCCCTTTTTCTCTTTGCTACCTTCTTCCTGCGCTGACGCGCAGTGGAAATTCAAAATTTATGGTTGACTCCCCCGTCCTGACGCCCTGACGGTGGCGGCGGACAGGCGGTTTTGGTATAATGCGAAAACTATGAAAAAGATACTCATGATGTTGACCGTGTGCGCGGTGGCAGTTGGATGCTGCCGCCGCCTTGACCCCAACAAGCCTGTGGCGACGGCCGTGTCGCCGGACGGGCGCAACGAGATCCGCTTGTGGGCGAATCCGCTCGCCTATGCGGTCTCCCGCGATGGCGTCGAAATCGTCGCGAAGAGCGCGATCGGCCTGACGCGCGACGGACAGTGCCTGTACAAGGACGCGGCGGCGCGGCGTCCGTCGGTCTCGCATCGGACGGAGTCGGGCCGCGAGCCGTCGCCCGTCTACAAGAAGGCGTCCCTTGATCTTTCCGGTGCGTTCACGATGGCCGACTTCGGCGACTGGGGCATCGAGCTCGCGGCGCGCAACGACGGCGTCGCCTACCGGTTCACGTCCGCGAAGGGCGGCACGGTCACCGTCAACGGCGAGAAGGCGACGGTCGCGCTTCCCGGCGAGGCGCGGTGCTGGTACAACTCGACGAAGCACGTCGGCTGCGAGGAGACGGTCCCGGGGGCCGGGACGTTCGCTTCGCTTGACTTCGGCGAGAAGGCGTTCGCCTATCTGCCGTTCGTCGCCGAGGTCGGCGGCAAGACGGTCGCGGTCACCGAGTCGGACGTCTATGACTACCCGATTCTCAACTTCGAGAAGAAGGACGGCGCGCTCGTCTCGAAGCTCGCGGGCTTCCCGACGCGCACGTACCGCGCGGGCGGCTGGGACAGCGGAAAGCCGATCGCGACGGGCGGCCGCTGGGTGCAGGTCGCCGAGCATGCGGACTTCCTCGTGAAGACGGACGGGACGCGCGCGTTCCCGTGGCGCGTGTTCGTGCTCGCGGACGCGCCGGCGAAGCTCTGCGAGGCCGACATCGTCAACGCGCTGGCGCGTCCGGCGGCGAAGGGCGCGGACTTCTCGTGGGTGAAGCCGGGCAAGGTCGCGTGGGACTGGTGGAACGCCTTCGACAACCTGGGCGACGCGGGCTGCAACACGAAGACCTACAAGCGGTTCATCGACTTCGCCGCGCAGACGGGCGTCGAATACGTGATTCTTGACGAGGGCTGGAGCGAGACGCTGAACATCTGGAAGTTCCACCCGAACGTGGACGTCCCGGAGATCGTCCGCTACGGCAACGAGAAGGGCGTCGGCATCATCCTCTGGATGGCCTGGGCGCAGATCGTCGGCGAGGAGGAGAAGGTCGCCGCGCACTTCGCGAAGCTGGGCGCAAAGGGCTTCAAGGTCGATTTCATGGATCGCGGCGACGCGGACTGCGAGCGCTTCCTCTGGACGTTCGCGGAGGTCTGCGCGCAGCACAAGATGCTCATCGACTACCATGGCGCGCATCGGCCGACGGGCATGAGCCGCGCCTATCCGAACGTCCTCAACTACGAGGGCATCCACGGGCTTGAGCAGATGAAGTTCTTCCAGGGCCAGGACATGATGGGCAACGACGTCCGGGCGTTCTTCCTGCGCCAGACGGCCGGCCCGATGGACTACACGCCGGGCGCGATGATCAACTATCCTGTCGGCGGCTATCCGAAGAAGGGGAAGGGCGTGAACACGTACGTCTTCCCCGGCTCGGAGGGGACGCGCTGCCGTCAGATGGCGATGATGGCCCTCTACGAGGCGCCGCTCCAGATGCTGTGCGACTCGCCGACGAACTACGAGAAGAACATGGAGTCGTTCACGTTCATGTCGAAGGTCCCGGTCGTTTGGGCGGACACGCTCGGCCTCGGCGGCACGCCGGACACGATGGTCGCCTGCGCACGCCGCGCGAAGGACGGCAGCTGGTATGCCGCCGGCATGACGAACGCGGAGGCGCGCGACTTCACGCTGGAGACGGGCTTCCTCGGCGCGGGCGAGTGGAAGGCCGAGATCTTCCGCGACGCGGCGGACGCGGATGCGCAGCCGACGCACTACGTCCACGAGACGAAGACCGTCGCGGCGGGCGCGAAGCTCGCGTTCCGCCTCGCGAAGGGCGGCGGCTTCATCGTGAAGTTCACGAAGTGAGTCAAGGCTTGAACAATCCAAGAAAGGAGTCGATTAAATGATGATGATGTGCGCAACCGCCGTGCTGGCGGCGCTCTACGGGGATACGCCGGACGCCAAGCACGCCTGGGCCGTTCATGACTACAACCGTCCGAAGCCGTCGAAGGTCGAGCCGGCGGCGACGATTGGCCAGCCGCCGTCCGACGCGGTCGTCCTCTTCGACGGCACGAAGGCGTCGTTCGAGAAGAACTGGTGCGACAAGGACGGCAAGCCGCCCGCCTGGTCGTATTCCGCCGACGGCTACTTCTACACCGTTCCCGGTTGGAAGAACGGCGGCGCGATCTTCACGCGCGCGGAGTTCGGCGACTGCCAGCTTCACATCGAGTACCGCCACGACCCGGAGCAGCTTTATGCGGACAAGGGGCCGCAGATGCGCGGCAACTCCGGCGTCTTCCTGATGAACAACTACGAGATTCAGGTGCTTGAGTCGTACTACACGTCGCGCGAACGCGCAGATCAGGCGGACTACATCGACAACTATGCCGACGGGCAGGCGGGCTCGGTCTATGCCGAGAATCCGCCGCTCGTCAATCCGGCGCGCAAGCCGGGCGAGTGGCAGGTCTACGACATCGTCTTTCACCAGCCGGTCTGGGACGGCCTGAAGCTTGTCCACCCCGGCAGCGTGTCGGTCTTCTTCAACGGCGTCCTCGTGCAGGATCACTGGGAGATGGAGGGCCTGACGACGCATTGCAAGCGCCGTCCGCTCGCGCCGCACAAGACGGTCGGGCCGCTGCAGCTGCAGGACCACGGGTGCGTCGTCCAGTTCCGCAACGTCTGGTACCGCCCGCTCGCCTCGCGCTGGGCCAACACGACCCATTCGACGCTGTCGGCCGACGAGAACGACGTGATGGCGCTCCGCCGCGCCACGGCCGCGAAGCTCTTCGCGCAGATCGAAGACCCGAAGGCGGCCACGGCCGCGAACGTGAAGGCGCTGGGCGAGGTGATCTCGTATGCGAACGAGGGGGCCTACAAGGCCGCGTTTGAGGCGGCGCTCAAGGCGTATCGCGCGAAGCCGGGCGACGCGAAGGAGATTGCGGACGTCAACAAGGCGCTGGACGTTCTCATCCGGAATGGCGTCATCAATGGCTCGCTTCGGCTGAAATGAGTCCCGTACGGCGGGGGCGCGAATTTTTTTCGCGCCCCCGTTGACAGCTGAAAGTCGGTTTTGATATACTACGCGACTGAAGCACCCGTGGTGGAATTGGCAGACACGCAAGATTCAGGTTCTTGTGCCCATAAAGCATGTGGGTTCGATTCCCACCGGGTGCACCATAAGGCTGGCCCCTTCGTCTATCGGCTAGGACATCTGGTTCTCATCCAGGCAAGAGGAGTTCGACTCTCCTAGGGGCTGCCACTTCAGCGGGAAAGGGTTTAGGGAAGATGCTGAAATTCCTGAAGATCCTCTTGAGGACGGTGGAGGTTTCCTTCATCGTTTTTGTTTTTTTCATTGGGTCGCTTTTCTTTCGGGAGCAGGCTGTGCCCGCCGCGTGGGTCGAGGCGGCGGTCGCGCGCGTCGCGCCCGCTTGCGTCGTCGTGCGTGTCGAGTCGTTCGCGTTTGGCTTTCGGCGTGGAATCGTCATCGAGGGGCTTCGCGTCTTCGAACGGCTGCGGCTGTTGCCGCAGGAACCGCTCGCGTCGGCTGACCGGATTGTCGTGGACGTCTTCGGGCGGCATCTCCTCGTCGAGGGGGCGCGCTATCCGCGTCTGCCCGACTCTTACTACGCGCCCGAGAACAACGAGCGGAATGCGCCGGTCGAGGCGATGCTGCCGACGCTGCCGCGCTTCGCGCTGACGCTTGTCCGGCCGGACATCCTGGGGGCGGCGCCCGAACGGGTCGTCGCCGATGTCGAGGTCTCCGCGCGTCGCGCGTCGTTTGCGCGCGTGCATCTCGACTGGCCGCCGGATGGCGACGAGCCGATGTTCCTCGACGGATTCTGCACGGTCGATCTGGAACGGCAGGAGGTGTGCGGTGAAGTTCGCGGGTCGGCGCGCCAGTCGCATATCCGTCCGCTTCTGGTCGCACTGGACATTCCGGCATCGTTGCCGTACATGGACGCCTTCACGGAGGTGCCGGTAAAGATTCCGGCGGCGTGCGCGTGGCGGGTGAATCTCGTCAACAACGACTTCAACATGGACTTGGACCTGGATCCGACGCTGGGCAAGTACAATGGCGTCCCGATGAAGCGGGCCACGGGGCAGCTGCATCTCTTCGTCTACACGCGTGGGACGTCCCTCAACTACCATCACGTCTTCGGTCCGATCGTCGGCACGGGGCCGAAGGACGAGCCGCTGGAAGGCACGGTGACGGTGGACGGCACGAATGGCTACAACACCGTGACGGTGACGGCGAAGAGCCTCTTGCCGGTCGCCGACTTGCTGAAGATCGGGGGCTTCGTGGGCGACTACGTCGATTCGGATGTCCATGGCGACGCCGAATGCGCGCTCGAGTTCCGCTTCCCCCGGGCGATGACGAACAACTACGAGGTCTTGAACGGAAAGGGCCGGCTGAGCATCCGCGACGGACAGCTCATGCGGCTTCGCGGGTTCAAGGGCCTTGTCGCCCAGCTGGCCGAGCGCGTGCCCGGCGTATCGTGGTTCACAGACTCGACGCAGGGCTCGTGCGACTACGTGATCGAGAACGGCATCCTCAAGAGCAACAACATCTACATCGAGGGCACGGTCTTTTCCATCAAGATGTACGGCCAGTTTGACACGGTGCGCGATGCGCTGGACTTCACGGTGCGCGTCCAGTTCACGAAGAAGGATTCCCTTGTCGGGAAAATCCTGCATCCGCTCACTTGGCCGTTCACGAAGCTTTTGCTGGAGTTCCGTCTGACGGGGCGCTCGGACAGCCCGACATGGGAGTATCTCAGCGTCATCGACCGCGTACTCAACGTGGGCGATGAGGGGAAGTGAACTTTTTTCACTTTTTTCAAAATACCCCCTTGCGCGGCGTCGGCGGTTTTTGGTATACTACGCACTCGTTCGCCCGAAAGGGCCGGACGTCGCTCTTTGAAAGTCGGC
>ONTV01000097.1 GCA_900320855.1 uncultured Lentisphaerota bacterium | reverse complement strand
ATACCCGTTCCCATTCCGAACACGGAAGTCAAGCGCCCCATCGCCGAGGGTAGTGCGGGACTCGCCCGCGCGAGAGTAGGACGCCGCCGGCTCTTTTTTTGCACTCCAGTAGCGCGGAAAGCCCCCGAAGGGGGAGCTTCCCGCGCCAAGTTTTTTCATGAGATTCTTTCTTGAATACATACTCCTTCGCGCTGTTTGCGCGTTCGTGAACGCGATTCCCTATCCGCTTGCAATGGCGGCGGCGCGTGGGTTCGGCTGGTTCGCCTTCCGCGTCTGCGGGTTCAAGCGTGCGCGGACATTGGCACGCATCCGCGCCGTCTTCCCCGCGAAAGGCGAACGGGAAGTTGTGTCAATCGCCGTCCGCTCCCTGCAGAACGTCTTGCAGACGGGCGTCGAGATGATGCGCGCACCGAAACTGGACCGTTCATGGATGGATCGCCATGTGGTCGAGGGCGCGCGCTACAAGGACAAGCTTCAGGCCTATGTGGACGAGGGCAAGGGCGTTGTCATCATGGTGCCGCATTCGGGGAACTGGTACATGGCCGCCTGGTCGATGGCCAAATACGGGTTGCCGCTCTTCGCGTTGGCCGCCCGCCAGCGCAATCCTTGGATAGACCGCTGGATGAAGCGCCAGTATGGGGACATCGAGGTCTTGGATCGCGAATGCCGCGAGACGCTCGTGCGCATCAAGGAGATGCTTGAGGCTGGGCGGGCATTCGCAATCTTGCCTGACCTCCGGGTGCGCAGACCCGATGTCTCGGTTGATTTCCTGGGCGGGAAGGCCAATGTCTCGCACGCCGGGGCGATGTTCGCCGTGCGGAGCGGTGCGCCGATCATTGTCGCGCAGATGTCGCGCACCGACGGGCAACATGTTTTCCGCCACATCGCGACGCTTCGTCCCGACCCGAAGGCGCCGGACAAGAAAGCCGAGGCCGTGCGCCTTACGCGCGAGGTCATGCGCCTCTTGGACGGCGCCGTCCAAGAGCGACCGGGCGACTGGTACTGGTTCAACAAGCGGTGGATTCTGGAGCCTGTCTGACGGGCAAATCCGAGGCGTCTCCTTTGGGTCTGGTTGTCTTTTGGTATAATATACGACCATGCGCATCGTTTTCATGGGTTCATCCGAGGCTTCGGCCGAGTGCCTTCACGCCATTTTGCGGGAAGACGAACTTGAAGTTGTCGGCGTCGTCACGCAGCCGGATCGTCCTGTCGGGCGCGGCAAGGCGGGGCGCGCAAAGGAAATTGCGCCGTGTCCGCTCGCGAAGTTCGCGGCGGCGCGCGGCCTGACCGAGATCATCAAGCCCGAGCGCGTGAACGATGACGAGCCGATGGCCTGGATTCGCGCGAAGAAACCGGACGTCATCGCCGTCGTCGCCTATGGGCAGATTCTCAAGAAGCCGCTGCTCGACCTGCCGCTCTGCGGGTGCATCAACTGCCACTTCTCGCTCTTGCCGAAATACCGTGGCGCGGCCCCCGTCATCGCCGCGTTGGAGGCCGGCGACCGCCTGACGGGCGTGACGGTCATGCGAATGGGCGTCGGGCTTGACGATGGCCCGATCATGCTTCAGAGCTTCGAGCCGATCTATCCCGACACGACGGGCGGGGCGTTGATGGACGACTTGGCGATTGCCGGCGGCGTCGCGCTCGCGAAGGCGCTGAAGCTCCTGTCGCGTCACGCGCTGCCGCCCGAAGTTCCGCAGGACGCGCATGCGGCGACCTACGTCAAGAAGCTGAAGAAGACGGACGGGCTCGTGAACTGGGACTGGCCAGTCCTTGAGATCGAGCGGCGCGTCCGTGCCTACAATCCGTGGCCGGGGTGCTATACGTTCCTGCCGCTGCGCTTTCGCAAGAAGGGGACGCTGGGGCGGCTCGTCATTCTGCGCGCCAAGGTCGTGCGCCTTCCAGACGCTCCGAGCGCGGCGGCCGAGCCGGGAACGATCGTGGGCCTTGATCGTCAAGGGCCGATCGTCAAATGCCACGACACGGCGCTTCTTCTGACGGAGGTCAAGCCGGAGGGCGGCTCGGCGATGGACGGTGGCGCGTTCATTCGCGGTCGTCCCCTGAAGCCGTTTGAAGACCGGCTCCTTCCCGCATGATGGGAAGTCATCGTCTTGTGCGCGCCCGTCTGCTCTGGTGGGCGGCTTTTTGCTATAATATCCCTCGCTATGAACGAATCAGATACCTCGCGTCATTTTCTCCGGCAGTGGATTGAGAAGGACGTTGCCGCTGGCATGGTCGGCGGCGGCGTTGTCGTCACGCGCTTCCCGCCGGAGCCGAATGGCTACCTCCACATCGGCCATGCGAAGGCCGTGTGCGTCGATTTCGGCATGGCGCAGCTCTTCGGCGGCGAATGCCACCTGCGGCTCGACGACACGAACCCGACGAAGGAGTCCGACGAGTACGCCGAGAACATCAAGCGCGACATCAACTGGCTCGGCTTCCAGTGGTCGGGCCGTCCGGGCGAGTCCGGCGAGCCGGGCTTCTACAACGCCTCGGACATGTTCGACAAGATGTACGCGATCGCCGAGGAGCTGATCTCGCGTGGCCAGGCCTACTGCTGCAACCTTACGCAGGAGGAATGGAAGGCGTATCGCGGCGTCCCGGAGCGGCCGGGCACGCCCTCGCCCTCGCGCGACACCGATCCGGATCGGAACATGCAGATCTTCCACGAGATGCGCGCCGGCAAGTACGCCGACGGCGAATGGTGCCTACGCGCGAAGATCGACATGGCCTCGCCGAACATCCACTTCCGCGACCCGGTCCTCTACCGCATCCGCCACGTCCCGCACTACCATCTCAAGGACCGCTGGTGCGTCTATCCGATGTACGACTTCGCGCACCCGATCGAGGACGCGCTGGAGGGCGTCACACATTCGATGTGCACGCTGGAGTTCGAGGTGCACCGTCCGCTCTACGACTGGGTCATCGCCCGCATGGCCGAGCAGGGGGAGTTGGTCACCCGGAACGGCGCCCTGGTCCGTCCGCAGCAGCGCGAGTTCGCGCGCCTCAACCTCACGTACACGGTGATGTCGAAGCGGCTGCTCCTCCAGATGGTGAACGAGAAGGTCGTCGCCGGCTGGGACGATCCGCGCATGCCGACGGTGTGCGGGATGCGTCGGCGAGGCTACACGCCTGGCGCGATTCGCGAGTTCTGCGAGCGGATCGGCGTCTCGAAGGTCGAGAGCGAAAGCGACCCCGCGCTCCTCGAATGGTGCGTACGCGAGGAGCTGAACCGCACGGCGACGCGCCGCATGGCCGTCCTCGATCCCGTGAAGGTCGTCATCGACAACTGGGACGCGGCGGAGAGCCGCCTGGTCGAGCTGCCGAACAACCCGACGGACGCGGCGGCGGGCGTGCGGCAGGTGCCGTTCGGGCGCGAGATCTGGATTGACCGCGCGGACTTCATGGAAGTTCCCGAGAAGAAGTTCTTCCGCATGGCCCCCGGCCAGGAGGTGCGTCTTCGGGGCGCGTGCATCTTCAAATGCACGCGCTGCGTCAAGGACGCGTCCGGCGCGGTCGCCGAGATCCACGGCACGTGGGACGAGGCGTCGTGGGGCGGCAACGCGGCGGACGGCCGCAAGGTGAAGGGAACGATTCACTGGGTCGATTGCGCGACGGGCGTCAAGGCGGAGGTGCGGCTCTACGACCGCCTCTTCACGGAGAAGGATCCGCTCAAGGACGGCAGCGACGGCTTCCTCAAGTACCTGAACCCCGATTCGCTTCGGACGGTGACGGCCTACGTCGAGCCGGCGCTGGCGGAGGCGAAAGCGCTGGAGCATTTCCAGTTCGAGCGCACGGGCTACTTCGTCGCGGACGAGCATGACTCGAAGCCGGGTGCGCCCGTCTTCAACCGCACGTGCACGCTCAAGGACTCCTACAAGCCCGCCTGATGAAGAAGACCCCTGTCGAAATCCTGCTGGTCAAGGCCGAGCTGACGGGCGTGCCGGAGAAGCGGCTCCTGAAGAGCCGGAATCTGGGCGCCGTCGATCTCGTCTGGCCCCGGACGGGCATCGCCCGCAAGGCGGCCGCCCGCGAGATGGTCTTCCGCAAGGGCGTCTGCGACTTCTCGGACGAGCCGTGGACGAAACGTATCCTTTTCCGCGAAGAGGTCGAGGGGCGGTGCGGACTGGCGGTGACGATCACGGAGCCGGTGTCCGTCCAGAAGGCGCGCCGGTTCCTGCGGCTCACGGCGAAGTATGCGTTTCGCATGGGGGCGGACTTCATGGAGAAGACGATGGTCGGCTATGCGGACGTCGCGTCCGCGCCGATTGACGCCCTTTCGCGGATGATTGGCGAGAAGGACACGCCCGAAGCCATTGCGCGGGGCGTCATTGATGTGGACACCCTGCCGACGGGCGGGGCGGAGACGGTCGTGACCGTTCCGCTTGTGCGCCCGCTGACGGGGAAGGCGATTGGTTCGCTGACGTTGCTCCTTCGGGCGTGACGGGCATTGGCGCGGCAGGAAATGGGGGTGGACGATGGGAGTCGAGTACAAGAAGGAATTCTTTGACCGTGACTACACGGCGCGCGAGGCGTACGGGCGCGCGTGGCAGTATGCGCGGAAGTACAGGTTCCGCATCGTGGTCGGCATTGTCTGCGGCATGCTGACGGCGGGCACGCTCGTGCCGATCTTCACCGTTGTCCAGCCTGCGCTTGAGAAGGTCAGCCGCACGGAGCGGATGGAGGCGCTGAAGGCGGAGCTGGGTGACGGTGGCGGGGCGACGGAGGCCGAGGACGCCGGGGACGGAACGCGGGGGACGTCGGTCGCGCCATCGTCGAAGATGGCGCGCGACATAGCGCGCGCGGCGCAGCTGCCGAGCTGGTACCCGAAGGCGAAGAAGCTCGCCGACAAGCTCGGCATCCCGCTCGAACAGGAAGATGGCGCGATGGGCGGGGCGCTCGTCCTCATGGCGGTGATTGGCATTCCGCTTGTCGCCCTGCTGCGCCTGGGGCTCATCTTCCTCAATCAGTACTGCCTCACCTGGTCGGCGTCGCGCGTCGTCATGGACTTGCGCCAGGACCTGCTGCGCAAGATCCAGGAGCAGTCGATCCAGTTCCACGGACGAATCGACGTCGGCCAGCTGATGACGCGCGCGACGGGCGATCCGCAGGTCATGCAGTCGATCATCCAGACGATGCTGTCCGAGCTCTGCCGCGCGCCGTTCGAGATCTTCGTCGCGGTCGCCTTCATCATCTGGTTCGCGATTGTGAACCACATGCTCGCGACGCTGGGCATCATCGCGATCGCGATGCCGGCGTTCATGCTGCCCGTCTGCGGTCTCGGCAAGACGATCCGCAAGTGGTCGCGGCGGACGCTGGAGAAGAGTTCCGTCGTCGGCTCGCGCATCCACGAGATCCTGACGTGCATCCGCGTTGTCAAGGCCTATGATACGGAGGCGTTCGAGAACGCGAAGTACGCGCAGGTGAACCGCACGCTCTTCGGCACGAACATGCGGGCCGTCCGCTGGGGGCTGGTCGTGAGCCCGACGATCGAGACGATCGGCATCATCCTCATCTGCGTCTTCCTCGTCTATTGCTTCGCGGCGCACGTCACGCTGGCGAACGTGATTCCGATGCTCGCGCCGCTGCTCCTCATCTACAAGCCGATCAAGCAGATGGCCTCCCTCCAAGTCTCGATCGAGACGGCGCAGGCGTCGCTCCAGCGCATCTGGTCGCTCATGGACGTCGACATGCGCCTCCCCGAAAAGGCGGATGCGGCGCCGAAGGCCGCCTTCGACGACAAGGTCGTCTTCGATGACGTCTCGTTCCGCTACGACACGGCCGACCACGACGCCGTCTCGCATGTCTCCTTTGAGATTCCGCGCGGGAAGACGGTTGCCGTCGTCGGCGGCACGGGGAGCGGCAAGACGACGCTGTCGGGTCTGCTTGCGCGCTTCTTCGACCCGACGGGCGGGCGCATCGCGATGGACGGCGTCGATTTGCGCGACCTGCGTATCGGCGACTTGCGCAAGCTCATCGGTTCCGTCCAGCAGGAGACGATTCTCTTCAACGACACGATTGAGGAGAACATCAAGTACGGGTCGCCGAACGCGACGCACGAGGAGGTCGTCGCGGCGGCAAAGATGGCGAATGCGCACGCGTTCATCATGGATCAGCCCGAGGGCTATGCGCGCCTGTGCGGCGAGAAGGGCTTTGCGCTCTCCGGCGGCGAGCGCCAGCGCATCGCCATTGCGCGGGCAATCCTGCGCAACCCGCCGATCCTCATCCTCGACGAGGCGACGAGCGCGCTCGACACGGTGACCGAGCGGCTGGTGCAGGACGCGCTCAACAACCTCATGAAGAACCGCACGGTCTTCGCGATCGCGCACCGCCTCTCGACGATCCGCAACGCCGACCTCATCCTCGTGATGGATCACGGACGGATCGTCGAGCGCGGCACGCACGACGAGCTCTACGCCGCGAAAGGCGTCTACCGCCGCCTCTGCGACATGCAGGCGACGGCGGCGTGAAGACGGTTCTTTATCTCCAGTCTGGGCTTGGGGAAGACAGCTTCGCCAAGATGGACGGCGTTCTCCGCTATGCGAAGGCGGTCGGCTGGCGCGTCCAGACCGTCCTCTACGCGGACGCGAGCTTCGGCCGGATTTCGTGCGGCGGAGACGGCTCGGACGTCGCGCGGCTCATCGACCTCTGGAAGCCGGCGGGCGCCATCGTCGAGAGCGGGTCCCTGCGCACGCGGCTGACAGCCCAGGAGTTCGGCGGTCTGCCGCTGGTGTTTCTCGACCGGGACGCGGAGCCGGGCGCGGTCTGCGTGACGAGCGACGCGCGCGCCGTCGCGGAAGCGGCGGCCCATGTGCTTTTGCCGCTGGGGTGCGCGGCCTACGGCTACGTGCCGTTCACGGCGGACGTCTACTGGAGCCGCGATCGCGGTCTCCGATTCGCCGAGCTGGTCCGGCTCAACGGACGGGACTGCCGGATCTTCCGTCCGGAGGCCGTGTGCGCGGACGCGGGGCTGTTCAGCCGACGGCTGACCGACTGGCTGAAGGCGGCGACGCGTCCGTTCGGCGTCTTCGCGGCGAACGACTACATGGGGGTGATCGTGCTGGACTGCGCCCGCGCGGCCGGGCTGAAGGTCCCGGGCGACGTGGCCGTCCTTGGCGTCGATGACAACAGGACCCTTTGCGACCGTTCCGTTCCGACGCTGTCGAGTGTCATCCCCGACTTCGGACGGGCGGGCGCGGTGGCGGCCGAGCTGCTGGACTGTCTCCTCTCGAATCCGCCTCGGCGTGTCGTGAGCGCCACGTTCGGCGTCCTGGGCGTCAGCCGCCGCGCCTCGACCTTCTGCTATCGGCGGCATGACGTCCGGGTGGCGGCGGCGGTCGAGTACATCCGGCGGCACGCCTGCGGGCGGATCACCTCGGCGAATGTCGTCGCGCAGATGAGCTGCGCGCGGCGCACGGCGGAGCTGCGCTTCGGCGAGCTTGTCGGCCACAGCATCCTCGACGAGATCCACGCCGTCCGGCTGGAACACGCCAAGAACCTCCTGCGGCAGCCCCGCGTTTCCGTGCGCGAGGTCGCCGCCGCCTGCGGCTATCGGACGACCGAGCAGCTGCGCCGTCGCCGTCCTCGCGGACGCCGTCGGAAAGGCGGATGAGGCGAAGGCGTTGCGGGCTCGCGCGAAGAACTACCGGGACCTGTGGAACCCGGGACAGCGCAAGTTCTGGCCGCGACGGGTGGACGGGACTTGGCTGGACGCGCCCCATGACAGCTGGCGCTATCAGGACTACACCGAACAGTCTCCGGAGACGGCCGTCTGGGGCGTGCCGTACGACGTCGCGGGCATCGCGGAACTAGTTGGGGGGAAGACAACGCTGGAGGCGATGCTCGACGAGTATTTCGACACGATCTACTACCGCAAGGACGGCGGCGAGATGACCCACCACGAGAACGAGCCGACGCACCACATCCCCCATGGTGATTAATTTCATTCTCGATCCGCCGCGTTCCCATTGGATTTCCGCCCGCCCTTGACAAAAGAGGCGATTTTTGAGATGATATGCTCGTCCCA
>ONTV01000044.1 GCA_900320855.1 uncultured Lentisphaerota bacterium | reverse complement strand
ATCCACCTTCCATCTCCGGTGAATCTCCGTAATCGGAATATCCTCCGCATTGTGAAGCGTCAGATCATATTCTTCCTTGACTTTCCGGAGAATATCTCCTTCCGTCAGCGTTCCCACGTAACGTCCTTTTTCATCCAGAATCGGCAGCGCCGTGTACCTGTGGTACTCCATCTTCTCAATCGCACCGCGAAGCGAATCGCTGCTGTCCAGATAAGCCACCTCTTCCTTTGGTGTCAGAAAAAACAAAATATTCATGTAAAACCCCTTTTTCATAAAAAATCCGGCAAAAATATTATGCCGAATAACAGCAGATTAAGTATAATAAAAACGGTTCCGTTATGCAAGAAAGCGGAGAAACGGAATTACGGTTATTCAGGAGGGAAAACTATGACACCGAAACAGGAAAACTACCGCCATCTCGGCCAGACCATGATCAGGAAATTTGCAGCCCGCAATATGGAAGCCTTTTATACTGATACGAAGGAGGAAGCGCTGAAAAAGCTCGAACGCGAGCTGACCGCGCGGGAAACCTATTCCGAAGCGCTTGTCGGCCTGACGAGCCGCCTGGCGGGCGTCTGGCTGAGGGCGAACATCGTGCTGGACGAGGAGACCACGCAGGCCAACCGCGCGAAGGCGGGCAAGCAGTTCGTGGATGTCGGCATCTGCGAGGAACACGCCGTCGCGTTCGTGAGCGCGCTCGCGAAGGGCGGCGCGAAGCCTGTCTTCAGCGTCGTCTCGACGTTCGTCCAGCGCGCCTACGACCAGCTGAGCCAGGACCTTTGCATCAACGACAGTCCGGCGACGATCCTCGTCACGACGGGCGGACTCGCCACGATGAACGACGTCACGCATCTCTGCTGGTTCGACATTCCGCTCCTCGCGAACGTCCCGAACCTCGTCTACCTCTGCCCGACGAGCGAGAAGGAGTACTTCGCCATGCTCGACTGGTCGATCGGCCACGCGGGGCACCCCGTCGCGATCCGCGAGCCGTCGAACGGCGTGCGCGAAAACGACGTCGCGGTTCTCTCGGACTATTCGGGGCCCGTCCGCTTCGACGTCACGCGGCGCGGCAAGGCCGTCGCGATCCTCGGCCTCGGCAATTTCTATGCGCTCGGCGCGGAACTCGCGGACGCGCTCGCAGCGAAGGGCATCGCGGCGACGCTCGTCAATCCTCGGTGCGCGTCGGCGCTCGACGTCGAGACGCTCGACGCGCTCGCGGCCGACCACCGCCTCGTCGTCACGCTGGAGGACGGCGTCATCGACGGCGGCTTCGGCGAGAAGGTCGCGCGCCACTACGGGCCGACGGACGTGAAGGTGCTCGTGCGCGGCGCGGCGAAGCAGTTCGCCGACCGCTACGATGTCGCGGACTTCCTCAAGGCGAACCGCCTCACCGTGCCGCAGCTCGTCGCGGACTGCGAAGACGTTCTGCGCGGCGCGGGGCGGACGGAGACGGGGGCGTGCGCATGAGGATCGGTTTCGGCTACGACTCGCATCGGTTCGAGGAGGGGCGGCGGCTCGTTCTCGGCGGCGTCGAATTCCCCGGCGAGACGGGGCTCAAGGGCCACAGCGACGCGGACGCGCTGGTCCACGCGATCATCGACGCGCTCCTCGGCGCGGCGGCCCTCGGCGACATCGGCTCGCATTTCCCGGACACGGACCCGCGCTGGAAGGACGCCGACTCGACGGCGCTCCTCGCGGCGGTTGTGAAGGAGATCCGCGCCGCCGGCTACGGGGTCGGCAACATCGACGCGACGGTCGTCTGCGAGCGGCCGAAGCTGCGCCCGGTCATCGACCTCATGCGCGAACGCCTCGCGTCCGTGATGAACGTCGGCAAGGGGCGGATCTCGCTCAAGGGAAAGACGAACGAGCAGATGGACGCCGTCGGCGCGGGGCTGGGCATCGTCGCGCACGCCGTCTGCCTGCTGGAAGAGCTGGGCGCGAAGTCCTGAGGAATTTCATCTCGAAAAGGCAAGCGAAGGGATCAAGCCATGAAGAACCGCATCGTGTTCCTCGACTACCTCCGCGTCATCTCGTTCGCGGTCGCGTCGCTCCTGTCGATGGCGCTGCGGCGCATCCCGCGCGTCGGGCATTGGCTCTGCGGTTGAACGGCTCGTCGCGGGATTTGGTATAATGCGGTTTCCGAAAGTGGGAAGGTGGAAAGGTGGCAAATCTCGCACAGCTCAAGATTCTCGAAGACCTGAACGGCGTTCTTCTCGTGGACAAGCCGTCCGGGATTGCGTTCGCGACGGTCGTCAAGGCCGTCAAGCGCAAGTTCGGCCTTGTCAAGGTCGGGCATGGCGGTTCGCTGGACGCGCTGGCGTCGGGGCTCTTCGTCCTGTTGCTCGGCGACGCGAACAAGTTCGTCGATCGCGTGATGGGCGCCGATCGCGCCTATGAGGGGACGGTGCGCTTCGGTCTGAAGACCGACACGGGCGACGTCTATGGACGGGCCGAGGCGACCGGCCCCGTGGGCGACGGCCTTTCGGCGAAGCTGGCCGCCGCGCTTCCCGAATTTCGCGGCGACGTCTTTCAGGTCGAGACGCGCTTCTGCTCCATCCGCAAGGAGGGGACGGCCGCCTACGAGATTGCCGACACGGGCGATCACACGCCGTTTCTCGCGCACGTCTACCGATTTGACGTCGCGGACGACGGCGCGTTTGCCCTGCGCGCCTCGAAGGGCGTCATCCCGCGCGTGCTGGTCCGCGACCTCGGCGACGCGGTCGGGTGCGGTGCGTCGCTGGCGGCCCTTCGCCGGACGCGGGTCGGCGCGTTCGACGTGAAGGACGCGATTCCGTTTGACCGTCTGCTGGAAACCGAGATGAAGGACTTTGCGTCGTGCGTGATTCCGCTGTCCCAAGCCTCGCTGTAGGTTTCTTTGACGGCGTCCATCTCGGGCATCAGGCGATTCTGCGCGGCGCCGACCGCGCGCTCACGTTCCGAAACCATCCGCTTTCGGTTCTCGCGCCGGCGCGCGCGCCGCGTCTCGTCATGTCGCTCGACGACCGTTTGGCGGCGATTCGCGCCTGCGGCGTCCGGGAGGTCGTCGCGCTCGACTTCACGCCCGAACTCGCCGCGCTCTCGCCCGAGGCCTTTGTTGCGCGCCATCTGGCGCCGAAGGGGGCGAACATCCGTCCGCAGATTCGCTGCGGGGCGAACTGGACGTTCGGCGCGGGCGGCGCGGGCGACGCCGCCTGGCTGCGGGCGCAGGGCTTTGACGTCTCGGTCGTTCCGTATGCCGTGTGGAACGGTGCGCCGATTTCCTCGTCGCGCATCCGCGTGACGTTGGCGGACGGGGACGTCGCGGCGGCGCGCGCGATGCTGGGGCATCCGTTTTGCGTCACGGGCGAGGCGGTGCGCGGGAAGGGGCTTGGCGCGCAGCTTGGGTTTCCGACCGTCAACGTGCGCCTTCCGGAGGGAATGGTCGAGCTGCGGCGGGGCGTCTACGAGGTCGAGGTCGCGGGCGTGCGCGGCCTCGCGAACTGTGGCGTCGCGCCGACGCTGGGCGCGCGGCGCTGGCCGACGCCGGTTCTGGAGATCCATTTTCCCGGCTGCGACGCCGCGTCCGTCCCCGCCGCGCCGTTCGCCGTCGCATTCGTCCGCTTCATCCGGGACGAGCGCCGGTTCGCCTCGCTGGACGACCTCACGCGCCAGATTGCGCGCGACTGCGCGTCGCTCCGTCCGGGACGGTTCCCGTCACACGCGGGCTTCTGACCCGATTTGCGGGCGCCCCCTTGACATACCTACCTGAAAGTATGTATAATACGCGCCCGTTATGCCAAGAAGGACCAAGGAAGACGCCCAGCGGACGCGCGAGAGGATTCTCGCGAGCGCCCTTGCGCTCTTTTCGAAGAAGGGCTACGAGCACACGACGTTCACGGACATTGCCGCGCGGCTGAAGCTCACGAAGGGCGCGGTCTACTGGCATTTCGACTCGAAGGAGAAGCTGCTCATCGAGCTTGTGCGCCTCGCGCTCGAGAAGTTCCGCCGGCAGATCGAGGCCCTGACGCCCGCCGGCGAGCTGACGTTCCCGGCCGTCGCCGAGATGATGGTGCAGAACGCCGAGCAGGTCATCGCCGATCCGAAGGACACGGCGTTCTTCCGCCTCATGAAGTGTCAGATCCGCTGGGGCGACGACTCGATGACGGCGGTGCGCCAGAACCTGCTGACGAACATCCAGTTCGGCCCGAAGGAGGTGTTCAAGAAGGCGGTCGCCAACGACATCGCCGCCGGGCGAATCCCTCCGACGGCGGATGCCGAGCAGGTCGCGACGGTCGCCCTCGCGCTGTGGGACGGGCTGGTGCAGGCGCGCATCGACCGCTTCCTCGCATGCGACATGGCCGAGACGCTGCGCCACGCCTATGGCGCGGTGTGGGAAGGGCTGAGGAGGAAATGAGGGGGAAATAAGCGAATAATCGAATGGTCGAATGGTCGAATGGTCGAATAATCGAATGGTCGAATAATCGAATGGTCGAATGATCGAATAATCGAATGGTCGAATGATCGAATGGTGGATAAAGATAAAAGGGCATCACTTTAACCCTCTCGCCGCTCGGGCCTCTCAAGTCAAAAAATCAAGAAAACAAAAACGAGCCAAGAACAAGCCAAAGCGAATTTAAGGCCAGAAAAAGAAGTCACTTTAACTACCCGTAAGGAAAACAGAAAATGAGCGAACAGAAATCGAAGGTTGGCAGCGCAATTGCCGCGCTGGTGTTGGCGGCGGTCTGCGCGGCAGGCGGTTGGGTCGGCTGTGGCATCTATGCGGACGTCGCGGCGAAGAAGGCGTCCGCGAAGTACGCGGCGCAGATGGCGGCGATGCGGTCGCAGGCGCAGACGGTCGCCGTCGCGGAGGTGAAGGAGATGACCTACAACCTGCCCGAGCGCTACGTCGCGCACGCCGAGGCGGTGGCCGAGGTCGATCTCCTCCCGCAAGTCGACGGCTACATCAAGGAGATCAAGTTCAAGGAAGGCGACGTCGTCCGCGAAGGCCAGCTCCTCTACGTGATGGATGACGAGAAGTACGAGGCCGTCGTCGGGCAGGCGAAGGCCGACCTCAACGCGGCGGAGGCCGAGGCCCGCCGGGCGCGCCGCTACTACGAGCGCATGGAGAAGGCGGACGAGCGCGGCATCACCCAGCTCGAGCGCGACAACGCCGAGGCGGCGGCGGAGAAGGCCGACGCGGCCGTCCTCCAGGCGAAGGCTAACCTCGTCGTCGCCGAGTACAACTGCAAGAAGGCGAAGATCTTCGCGCCGATCTCCGGCCAGATCGGCAAGACGTCCGCGCACGTCGGCGACTACGTGGCGCCGTCGAAGGGCGCGCTCGCCCACATCGTCCAGATCGACCCGATCCGCGTGAGCTTCCCGATGACCGACCGCGCGTTCCTCGCGTGGCGCAAGTCGGTCAAGGCCGGGAGGACGGACGAGAACCGGCTGCGCGTCATCCTGCCGGACGGAACCGAGTACGGCCGCGAGGGCGAGTGGGACTTCGACGACAACGAGATGTCGACGACGACGGCGTCGATCACCCTGCGCCTCCGCTTCGCGAATCCCGACCGCCTGCTCGTGCCGGGGACATACCTGACGGTGCTCGCCGACCTCAAGAACCCGCCGGCGTATCCGTCCGTGCCGCAGACGGCGATCATCGACCTGCCGGGCGGCAACCTCGGCGTCTACGTCCTGAGGGAGGGCGACGTCGTGGAGGCCGTGCCGGTCGAGACGCTGCCGATGCACGAGGGCTTCGTGCCGGTCGTCAAGGGGCTCAAGGTCGGCCAGAAGGTCGTCGTCTCCGGCACGCGCAAGCTTCGGAGCGGCATGAAGGTCGCCTTCGCCGAGGCGACGCCGAACGAGGAAAACACCCCCGGCTGGAAGGGGAAGGAGCTGTAAGAAGATGAGGTGGAGATGAGAGTCCGAGGTGGAGAGAAGTCGGCAAAGCCTCTCGCCCCTCAAGCCTCTCTCGCCCCTCGCGTCAAACCCCGTTAATTCCTCCTTCATTCGAACTTAACGTCCAGCCCAACCAGCCCCGGCCAACCCACCCTCAACCCCCAAACCCCCAAACCCCTCAACTTTCTCACTATGAAACTCGGAATCAGAGCGAGCATTGACCAGATCAAGACGTTCTCGCGCGTCTTCGTCGAGCGGCCGCGCTTCGCGATGGTCATCGCCCTCGTCCTCACGATGGCGGGCGTGATGTCGATCTGGAAGCTCCCCGTCTCGCAGTATCCGCAGCTTACGCCGCCGGAGATCTCCGTCACGTATGCCTATCCGGGCGCGAACGCCCGCGAGGTGCTGAACACGATCGCGACGCCGCTGGAGGACGAGATCAACGGCGTGGATGACATGATCTACATGTCGTCGGACTCGACGGACGACGGACAGTACCAGCTGGAGGTCTCCTTCAAGGTCGAGTCCAACCGCGACATGGACCTCGTGAAGGTCCAGAACCGCATGTCTCAGGCCGAGGCGAAGCTGCCGACGGAGGCGCGCCAGCTCGGCGGACGCGTGCGCGCGCAGTCGACGGACTTCCTCGGCTTCTTCACGCTCCGCTCGCCGAAGGGGACGCTCTCGCGGCTCCAGATCTCCGACTACACCTACGCGAACATCCAGCCGGTGCTGCTGCGCATCGCGGGCGTCGGCGAGGCGACGATCTACGGGCCGAAGCTCTCGATGCGCGTCTGGCTCGATCCGCAGCGTCTCGCGGCGCAGGGCATGAACTCCGAGGAGGTCATCGCGGCCGTCTCGCAGCAGAACGTCCAGGCCGCGCTCGGCACGGTCGGCGCGTCGCCGACCTACGAGCACGGCGCCTACACCTACACGCTCGTCGCCAAGGGCCGTCTCATGACGCCCGCCGAGTTCGACGAGATCGTCGTCCGCCGCGACGCGAACGGCGGCATCGTCAAGCTCAAGGACGTCGCGCGCACCGAGGTCGGCGAGCAGAACTACATGTTCGCCGGCCTCTTCAACGGCGAGAACTCGATCTCCATCGGTCTCCAGCAGAAGCCGGGCGCGAACGCGATTGCGACGATGAACGAGGTCATCGCGGCGTTCGAGCAGCTCGAGAAGGACTTCCCGGACGATCTCGAGTGGCTCGTGCCGTATGACGCGACGGACTACGTGCGCCGCACGATCAAGGAGATCGTCGAAACGCTCGTCATCACGTTCCTCCTCGTCGTCTTCGTCTGCTACCTCTTCCTCCAGGACTGGCGCGCGACGCTGATCCCGTGCCTGACGATTCCAGTCTCGCTCTGCTCGACCTTCATCTTCATGGCGGTGATGGGCTACTCGATCAACACGCTGACGCTCTTCGGCCTCGTGCTCGCGATCGGCGTCGTCGTCGACGACTGCATCGTCGTCGTCGAGCGCGTGCAGTTCCTCATCGAGACGCGCGGGCTCAACTGCAAGGAGGCGACGATCCAGGCGATGAAGGACGTGACGTCGGCCGTCATCGCGACGACGCTCGTCCTCCTCGGCATCTTCGTGCCGATCGGCTTCATGAGCGGCATCACGGGCCGCATCTACCAGCAGTTCTCGATCACGCTCTCGGCGGCGGTCTGCTTCTCGACCGTGTGCGCGCTGACGCTCGCGCCGGCGCTGACCTCCCTCCTCCTGCGCGAGGCGCGTCCTTTCCGGCACGGGCCGCTGGCGTGGTTCAACTGGGCGCTCAACCGCTTCAAGGGCTTCTTCGTCCGCTGCGCGAAGTGGCTGGCGAGCCGCATCTTCCTCGTGCTGATGCTGCTCGTGCTGACGATTCTCCTCACGGTGAACGCCTTCATGTCCACGCAGACGTCCTTCATCCCGGACGAGGACCAGCGCGTCATCTTCGCCTCGCTGGAGCTGCCGGAGGGCTCGACGCGCCAGCGCTCGACGGACGTCGCCGACCGCGCGACGAAACTCCTGCGCGAGCAGGTCCCCGAGGTGACGAGCGTGCTCTCCATCACGGGCATCTCGATGATCGGCGGACGCGGCGAGAACATGGTCATGATGATCATCGACCTCAAGTCGTGGGAAGACCGGACGCGTCCCGACCAGCAGGTCAGCGCGCTCCTGGGCAAGATCCAGCAGGTTCTCGCGCAGATTCCGGAGCCGGCCGTCAAGGTGTTCGTGCCGCCGGCGATTCCCGGCCTCGGCTCGAACTCGGGCATCGACCTCCGCCTCCAGTCGAAGGGCGATACGGACGCGATGCGCCTCGATGCGGTGACGAAGGACGTCCTCGCGCGCCTGAACCGGTTGCCAGGCGTGATGGTCGCCTTCACCGGCTACACGGCCGACACGCCGCACCTCCGCTTCCACCTCGACCGCGACAAGGCCGAGCTCTACGAGGTGCCGGTCGCGACGGTCTACACGACGCTCCAGAACTACCTCGGCTCGCGCTACGTGAACGACGTCAACCTCGGCACGCAGGTGAACCGCGTGACCGTCCAGTCCGACTGGTCGGGCCGCGCCACGCCCGAGTCCGTCGCGCGTCTCTTCGTTCGCTCCGTGACGGGCGCGATGGTGCCCATGGGCTCGCTCGGCACGATCACGCGCGAGCTGGGGCCGCGCACCGTCTCGCGCTACAACATGTTCCTCTCTTCGGCCATCACGGTGATGCCGAAGCCGGGCGTCGCGTCGGGCGAGGTGATGAACCAGATCAAGGACCTGCTGAAGGACGTCCTGCCGGAGGACTACGGCTTCGAGTGGTCGGGCCTCACGTTCCAGGAGGAGCGCAACGCCGGCTCGACCGCGCCGCTCCTGGCGCTCGCGATTCTGTTCGGCTACCTCTTCCTCGTCGCGCAGTACGAGTCGTGGACGATTCCGCTCCCCGTGATGCTCTCGATCTTCGTCGCCGTCTTCGGCGCTCTGATGGGCCTGAAGTGGTGGGGCATCTACGCGACGGGCCAGCCGTATGCGCTGTCCATCTACGCGCAGCTCGGCCTCGTCCTCCTCATCGGGCTTGCGTCGAAGAACGCGATCCTGATCGTCGAGTTCGCGAAGGACAAGCGCGAGCTCGAGGGCGCGTCGATCGCCGACGCGGCGGGCATGGCGGCGGGCGAGCGCCTGCGCGCGCTGCTCATGACGGCCTTGACGACGCTTCTCGGCACTCTGCCGATGATGATCGCGACGGGTGCGGGCGCGGTGAGCCGCAACCACCTCGGCACGACGGAGTTCTACGGCATGCTCTTCTCGGTCGCCTTCGGCATCCTGCTCGTTCCGGGCCTCTACGCGCTCTTCCAGACGTGGCGCGAGAACGCGAAGCGGTTCTTCGCCTACATCGGCGCAAAGGCAGCCCGCCGCCGCGAGCTGAAGGACATGAAGGGGAAGGGGAAATGATCGAATGATCGAATGGTCGAATGTTTGAATGTTCGAATGGGCCGGATTGGCGAAGGGCGCGAAGGGGAAATAATCGAGTGGTCGAATCGTCGAATGTTCGAATGGGCCGGATTGACGAAGGGGAAATGTCTTCTTGGGACGAGAGAGACGGGAGAGGCGAGAGGGACGCGCGGCGTCTCTCGCCCCTCTTGCCCCTCTCGTCACCCCAGCCCTTTCGCCGACCTCGCCGCTCTCGTCCCTCTTGTCGCCGTTGACTTCAGCGGTAAGGTTTGCTAAACTTCAACTTCGATCGGAAGCCGCTTTTGAAATCTTAAATCTGAAATTTTAAAATCTCAAATCATCTGACTCGCTTAATTCATCTGACTTGAAAACATTTGACTTGAAAGAATGTACAGAAAGGAAAATTCCGATGCGTCTGAACATGCCTGCCTTTTCACCTGATTGCCGCACGCTCCTTCGGCTGTTCGGCTGTTCGGTCCTCCCCGCCCTTGTGATGGCCGGGTGTGCGTCACTGCCGTCGGTCGGGCCGGACTACGCCGAGCCCGCCTTCGAGGTGCCTGCCTATCTGCTGCCGGATGCCGGCCAGCCCTCGACGAACCTGACGGCGACGGGCGAATACGCGTCGGCCGCCGCGACGGACGACTTGCGCGAGATCGTCTCGAACGACGCGCTCCAGCAGTGGTGGACGCGCTTCAATGACCCCGTGCTCGAACGCCTCGTCGAGGGCGGCGTCTCGAACAATGTCGGCTTCCTGATGGCCCAGGCGCGCCTGATGCAGGCGAACTGGCAGCTGCTCGGCTCCTATGCGGCGTTCCTGCCGAAGTTCGCCGTTGACGGCACGTGGACGCGCTTCTGGTACAACTCGCACACGCGCTCCAACGCGACGGGGAAGGACGGCTACAGCTTCAACGTCGGCAACCTGGCGCTCGACGGCCAGTGGGAGATCGACATCTTCGGCGGCAGCCGCCGCACATGCGAGGCGGCTCTCGCCCAGGCCGAGGCGGCCGGGTGGACGGTTGCGGACGCCTGGGTGTCGCTCACGACGCAGATCGGCACGCAGTACGTGAACCTGCGCACGACGCAGGAGCGCATCGAGGTCGCGCGCACGAATCTCGTCCTCCAGAGCGAGACGTACGAGATTCTGAAGTCGCGCCTCGATTCGGGCATCGGCGACGAGCTGGCGGTGAACCAGTGCGCCTACGTCGTCGAGCAGACGCGCGCGCGCCTGCCGCAGCTCCTGGCGCAGGAGGAACAGCTCAAGAACTCGCTCGCGATCCTCGCGGGCGAGATGCCGGGCGCGCTGGACGAGACGCTCAAGCCCCTCGCGACGCGGCGCGACTGGCTGCTCCAGCCGCAGAAGGTCGCCGAGCTGAAGCTCGACATGATGCGTGCGCGGCCAGACGTCAAGGCGGCGGAGCGCCAGCTCGCGGCGGCGACGGCGCAGATCGGCGTCGCGAAGGCGCTCTGGTTCCCGAAGCTCTACGTGAACGGGTCGGTCGGGCTGGAGGCGAAGAACAGCCTCAACCTCTTCAGCCACGAGTCGTTCTTCGCGACCCTCGGGCCGTCCGTCAGCTGGCCGATCTTCCAGGGCGGCGCGATCTACGCGAACGTGAAGGCGACCGAGGCGAAAATGCACGAGGCGGCGCTCGCCTACGAGCAGTCGCTGCAGAACGCCTACGGACAGGTGCGCGACGCCTATGCGGCCTACACGCAGGAGTACCGCCGCAACCAGTCGCTGAAGGGCGCGGTCAAGGCGGCGACGGACGCCGTGACGATTTCGCAGGACCTCTACAAGAACGGCCTCAAGGACTTCAACAACGTCCTCGACGCGCAGCGCAGCCGCCTCCAGCTCGAAGAGGAGTTCGTCCTGTCGCGCGGCCAGATCACGCTTGACCTCATCTCGCTCTACAAGGCCCTCGGCGGCGGCCTCGCCGCGACGGACCTTGCGGCGGACGAGGCGCGCTGACGCACGGAACATCCCCCGGAACGGAAAACGGGAAATGGCAGATGGCGACTATGAACGACGAGACGGACGCTTGGCTGAAATCAAGCGACTCCAGCGACTACTTCGCGCTCTTGAAGATGCCCACGATCGGGGCCGATCCGCTCCACCTCCGGGATTGCGTCCAGGCCGCGACGTGGTTGAAGAAATGGCTCGGAACGATCGGGGCTGAGGCGGAGCTTCTGCTGCCGTCGGGCGGTGGCGCGGCCGTCTCGGCCTCCGTCCCCGTCGTCTTCGGCGAGCTGAAGGGGGGCGAGGGCGCGACGACGGTGCTCGTCTACGGGCATTACGACGTCCAGCCGCCGGATCCGCTGGAGGCGTGGCAGACGCCGCCGTTCGAGCCGACGCTGAAGGACGGCCGCGTCTACTGTCGCGGCGCGCAGGACGACAAGGGCCAGCTTTTCGCATTCCTCTGCGGCGTGCGCGCGCTGCTCGCGGCGCGGGAGGGGCGCGCCCCCGTCAACCTCAAGTTCCTCTTCGAGGGCCAGGAAGAGTCCGGTTCGGGCACGCTCTTCCGCTTGCTGGACGACGCGGGCTTTCGCAAGCGCCTTGCGGCGGACGTGCTGCTCGTCTCCGACACGGGCGCGGCGGCCGACCTCCGTCCGGCGATTGTCGCGGGGCTGCGCGGCGTCTGCCACTTCACCGTGAGGCTTGCGGCGGCGAACCGCGACCTCCACTCCGGCGAATACGGCGGGCTCGCGCCGAACGCCGCGCAGGGCGTTGCCGAGCTCGTGGCGTCGCTGCACAATCCCGACGGGTCGATTGCCGTCCCCGGCTTCCGCGACGGCATCGAGCCGCCGACGTACGCGGAACAGGCGGCGGCCGAGGCGGGCTTCGCGACCGAGGAGCAGCTTCGGGCCGACATCGGCACGGAACCGTGCGGCGGGCAGCTTGGCAAGACGCCCGCCCAGCGAAACGGCTTTGAGCCGACGATCGAGGTGAACGGCATCCATTCGGGCTATGGCGGGCCGGGTTCGAAGACCGTCATCCCCTGCGAGGCGTTCGCGAAGCTCTCGATGCGGCTGGTGCCGGGCCAGAGCCCGGCCGCGTGCTGCGACGCGGTGAAGCGCCATTTGAAGGATCGCTGTCCGAAGGGCATGGCCGTCTCGTTCCCGGAGGACGGCGGGCTGTCGGCCGCGTTGCGCCTGCCGCTCGCCTCGCCGCTCTTCCGCCTGGCGGAGGACGTGCTGACGGAGATGGATCCGCGCGGGCCGGTCTTCCTGTGGGACGGTGCGTCGATCCCCGTCGTCTCCGCGCTCAAGGCCGCGTCCGGCGCGGCGCCGCTCCTCGTCGGCTGGGGCCAACCGGAAGACCGCATCCACGCGCCGAACGAAAGCTATTCGCTCCGCCAGTTCGCGTTGGCGAAGGACTGGGCGAGACGCATTCTCGCGGCGTTCTGACGGGGCGTCCCACGGGCGTTCGTGACCTTTGGTATAATACCGCCCATGAAGGCGAAGACTTTTATCGATCAGGTCGAGGTGGTCGTCCGCTCCGGCAAGGGCGGGGACGGCAAGATGTCCATGCGCCGCGAGGCCCTCGTCGCGTTCGGCGGGCCGGACGGCGGTGACGGCGGGCGTGGCGGGGACGTCGTCTTCGCCGCGTCCGAACACGTCAATTCGCTCCTCTCGCTCTACTACGATCCGAAGTGCTACGCGCAGGACGGCGCGCCGGGCCAGGGACAGAAGATGTACGGCAAGCGCGGCAAGGACCTCGTCATCCCCGTGCCGCTCGGCACGGAGGTCTATGACGTCGAGACGGGCGAGCTCGTCGCCGACATCACCGAGCCGGGCCAGCGCGTCATCGTCGCGAAGGGCGGCGCGGGCGGCTACGGGAACGTCCACTTCAAGAGCGCCGTCAATCAGGCGCCGACCGAGCATACGCCGGGCGGGCCCTGCGAGGAGCGGCGTCTCCGGCTGGAGCTGAAGTCGATTGCCGACGCAGGGCTTCTCGGCTTTCCGAACGCGGGCAAGAGCTCGCTCCTCGCCGCGCTGTCGTCCGCGACGCCGAAGATCGCCTCCTATCCGTTCACGACGCTGAACCCGATCGTCGGGACGGTCGTCTACGACGACTACGCGAAGGTGCGCATGGCGGACGTCCCCGGCATCATCGAGGGCGCGGCGAAGGGCATCGGCCTGGGGCTCTCGTTCCTGAAGCACCTCGAGCGCGCGAAGGTGCTCGTCTATGTGATCGACCTGGCGGGGACGGACAACCGCGCGCCATGGGACGACTATGCGACGCTCAAGAAGGAGATCGACGAATATTCGGTCGAGCTCGCGTCGCGTCCGTTCCTTGTCGTCGCGAACAAGCTCGACACGGAGGCGGCGCAGACGAACCTGCCGCGCTTCGTGAAGGAGACGGGCGTCGAGCCGATCGCGATCTCCTGCGCGACGCGCGAGGGGCTGGACGCGTTCAAGGACGCCTTGCGCGCGCTTGTCAATCCGGCGACGAAGTTCCACCACACGCATGCCGACGCGCCGGACCTCTCCGAGATGCCGGACACGACGGGAGACGAGATCCCGGCCGAGGCTCTTCGCTTCGCGACGTTTCTGAAGCTTGAGAAGCCAAAGGCGAAGTCGCATCCCTCGCGCGGCAACATCCACTGATTGTCTGCCGTGGGTAGAGTTTGGGTATCATGCTCTACTATCCCTGATTCGCGGGACGACTTGCCTTGATTCCTTAGCCCGACTTTCCTGATAATCGGTAAACTAGAAAAAGTTTCGGACGGGAATTGCGGACTTTCCGCATCGTTTGGCAACATAGCGGCCTGATTTTTCC
>ONTV01000016.1:17335-46459 GCA_900320855.1 uncultured Lentisphaerota bacterium | reverse complement strand
CGAATGGGCGGATGGGGCGGATGCCAAGCGTGCGACCAGCCCCTCCACCGTCAGGTCGGAGACGTCCGCTTCCAGAAAGGTGAAGTTCGGGCTGTCCGCAAACGCGGCGAGGTTCGCGCGCGAACCCGTGTAGAGGTTGTCGAGCGCCAAGACGCGATACCCCTCCTCCAGAAGCCGCGCGCAGAGGTTGCTGCCGAGGAACCCTGCGCCGCCCGTGACCAATGCTGTCTTCATTTCGGACATTATACCAAACGGCGGCCTCGTGCGCGCAGGCCTATCGCCGGCGGCGCGCCGGGGTCGCCGGCACGAAGTCAATCCGGCGCTCGCGGAAATCGACGCGCGCGACATGCACCTTCAGCTTGCCGCCGATGTGCCAGGACGCGCCGCCCGGCGCCGAGAGCGACTGGTCGGACGCATTGAACGTCACATACCGGTTCGAGAGAAGCGAGATGTGGACGAGCCCCGAGACGGCGAGCTCCGGGATCTCGACGAAGCAGCCGAACGGCATGCATTTCGAAATGACGGCGTCGTAGTCGCACACCTGCCGCGACGCGAGCTGCGCCTCCAGGAGGCGGTATTTCTTGATCTCCAGCAGACTGCGCTCGGCCTCGGCCGCGATCTCCTCGCGCTCGCTCGTGTGCGTGGCCCACTGCGCCAGCGTCTTCGGCGGCACCTTCGCGTTCTTCTTCGCGAGATAGGCCGCGAGCTGCCGGTGGAGCGTCAGGTCGGGATAGCGGCGGATCGGCGACGTGAAGTGGGCGTAGTACTTCTTCGCCAGCCCGAAGTGCCCGATCGCGCGGGCATCGTAGACGGCCCGCTTCATCGAGCGCAAGACCATCGTCGCCAGCGTCGGATAGAGCGGATTCTTCTTGATTGCCTTCAGGAACTGCGCGAAGACCTTCGGGTTCTCGATGTTGCCCATCTTCACGCCCAGCCCGCGCATCTCCGCGCGCAGCGTCAGGAGCTTCTCCGGATCCGGCGACTCGTGGAGGCGCGCCAGGATCTTCACGCCGTTCGCCCAGAGCTCCTTCGCGACCGCCTCGTTCGCCGCGACCATGCACTCCTCGATCATCTGGTGCGACTCGTCGTAGGGGCGCGTGACGAGGCCCGTCATCTCGCCGTCCGCGTCGAGCGTGACCTCCGCCTCGGGCACCTCCAGGTCGAGCGCGCCCGCCGCGAACCGTTTCGCGCGCAGCTGCTGGGCCAGCTCGCCGATCGCCCGGATCGTCCGCACGCAGACGCGCGGCGAGACGTCCAGCGTCTCGGGCAGAAGGACTTTGCCGCCCTTGCCACCCGCGCCGTCGAGGATCGCCATGACCTCCTCGTAGGTGAAGCGCGCCTGCGAGCGGATGACCGACTTCGCGAAGCGGCGGGCGACCATCTCGCCCGCCTTGTCGAACGTCATGAAGACGGAGAACGCGAGCCGATCCTCGTCCGGCACGAGCGAGCAGACGCCGTTGCACAGCTCTTCGGGGAGCATCGGCACGACCCGGTCGCAGAGGTAGACGCTCGTCGAGCGGCGATAGGCCTCGCGGTCCAGCGCCGAACCCGGCTGCACATAATGCGAGACGTCGGCGATGTGGACGCCGAGGACGCGGTTGCCGTCGCGGTCGGTCTCCAGCGACAGCGCGTCGTCGTAGTCGCGCGCCGTCACGGGGTCGCACGTGAAGATGAACGTCGAGCGCAGGTCGAGCCGCCCCGACTTCTCCACGTCGAGCGTCGCGAGGTCGCGCGCGACCTTCTTCGCCTCCGCCAGGACGGCGGGCGGAAAGGCCTTCGGCAGCTTGTAGAACTTCATGACCGCCGCCGTGTCCTCGCGCGGCGTCTTGCCCGGCTTCGGGAAGCGGACTCCGTTTTCGTCAGACATTCTCTCTCCTCTCTTCTTCTCTTTCTCTTCCGTTTCGGGCGACTGCCTTCCAGCCGCGCCCCCGTGCCGTCCCGCCCCGCGCGCCACCGGTCTCATGCGCCGACCTCCAGGCAGGGATTCGCGTCCAGCGCCATCGCGTCGGCGACATGGTTGCGCCGATAGTAGGCGAGGCCCGCGATCATCGCGCCGTTGTCGCCCGTGTACTTCGGCTTCGCCATGAGAAGCGGAATGCCCGCCTCCCGGCAGACGTCCGCCAGAACGGCGCGGATGCGCGAATTGAGCGAGACGCCGCCGCCGAAGACAAGCGCACCGTAGCGCGCCCGGCGCAGGGCGGCGCGCGTCCGGTCGGCGACTGCCTGGGCAATCGCCTCCTGATACGAGGCGACGACACGGGACAGCTCCGGCTCCTCCCGCGCCTCCGGATGCTGCTGGACAAAACGCAGAAGCGCCGTCTTCAACCCGGAGAACGAGACGCACAGTTCCGCCAGCAGCCCCGCCAGCGCCGTCACGCCGTCACGCGGACGCCCCTTCGGGAAGGGGATGAAGGGCAACGCCGACGCGCGGACACCCCGGGCGACCTGGGCCTCGCGCCAGGCCTGCGACAGACGATCGATCTTCAGTCCGCCCGGATAGCCGAGCCCGAGCAGCTTCGCCGCCTTGTCGAATGCCTCGCCCGCCGCATCGTCAAGCGTCTCGCCGATGACCTCGTACCGCCCGTAGGCGGGCATGTCGATCCACATCGTGTTGCCGCCCGACAGCGCCAGCCCCAGCGCCGGGCCGAGGTCGCGCGGATCGGGGTTCGCGTACGTCGCGTCCTCCGGCGCGTCCCAGAGGAACGGCGAATGGAGATGGCCTTCCAGATGGTTGATGCCGATCAGCGGCACGCCCAGGGACTTCGCCAGACCCTTCGCCGCATTGAGGCCGACGATGAGCGCCGGCGAAAGGCCCGGCCCATACGTGACGGCGACGGCATCAACCCGCTGCCCCTTCATCGCCTCGCCGACGACCTGCGCGATCTTCTCGACATGCGCACGCGAGGCAATCTCGGGCACGACGCCGCCATACGGCTGGTGCAGGGGAATCTGCGTGTAGACGACGTTCGTCAGGACTTCCCGTCCGTCCCGTACAACGGCGGCTGCCGTCTCGTCACAGCTTGTCTCGATTCCAAGAACGTTCATCTTCGTGTCAGGCATCAAGGGCAACGCGCAGCGAGCCGATGCGCGCGGCCGTGTTGACGATGGACGGGTCGCCGCCCGCCGCGACCAGCGCATCGGACGCCGCGCCGTGCAGCCAGACGGACGCCGCCGCCGCGAGGAACGGATCGCCCTTCAGATAGGCCCACCGCGCGCCGATGACGCCGGCCAGCAAGTCGCCCATCCCGCCCAGGGCCATGAACGGATTGCCCGTCGCGTTCTCGTAGACGCGCGCGCCATCCGCCGAGACGACGAGCGTGCGCGCGCCCTTCAGGACGACCGTCGCCCCATAGCGCTCGACGATCTCCCGCGCGGCGGCGGGGCGGTCGGCCGTGACCCGCGCACGCTCCCAGCCAAGCAGCTTCGCGGCCTCGCCTTCATGCGGCGTGAGGACGAGCTCCTGACCCTTCGCAGGGTCGTACCCGTCCGTCCGCCCATACCACGACGCCAGGACGGCCAGCGCATCCGCGTCAAGGACGAACCGTCCGCGCGAGCCCGACAGGAGGCGCGAGACGATGACCTCCGCCGAGACGGAGACGCCCAAGCCCATGCCGATTACCGTGACGTCCGCCTTCGGCGGCACGCACGTCGCGACGAGCTTCGTGAACGTCGCCTCCGGCACGAGCGAACCCGCCGCGATGCGCGAGGCGTCCGGCACGACAAGCTGCACCAGCCCCGCCCCCGCCGCGCGGGCGCCAAGGCCCGCGATGACCGGCGCATGGATGTAATGGCCGGAACCGCCGACGACGGACACCGTGCCGACCGTGTACTTGTTCGCGTCCGTCGGGCGCTTCGCGAACGCCCCCTGAAGCTCTACGGGAAGACTCATGCGAGGATTATACCATTTCTCCTGAAGCGACGCGCGGCGAATAAGCCAGATTCTGTTCATTCCCTTGCGGGAACTCCGATCATTCATCTCAGCAATCAACCCGGAACCTCATGCGCCCTTTCGGGCCCAGCCGCGCGGGCCGCGCGTTCGGCTCCCTATTTGATCTTGCTCCGAGGAGGGTTTGCCCTGCGCGCGTCGTTTCAGCCGCGCCGGTGGTCTCTTACACCGCCTTTTCACCATGACGGAGCTCGAATGCTCCGCTGTCTATTCTCTGTGGCACTTTCCATCGCGCGGGATTGCCCCGCGCCTTCCGTCCTTGACGAACGGATCCTCCGCCCTGTGGAGTCCGGACTTTCCTCTGCCTTGCGGCAGCGACCGGTCACACGCGCGTCGCTTCAGGAGAAACTGTCAAAGAACGGAAACCCGCGCCTTACGCGCGGTAGAGGACGCGCCCGCACATCGTGCAGGCCACGATCGACTGGGGCTTGCCCATCTCGCCGTTCTTCGCGTTCGCGTCCGCCAACTGGCCGACCGACGGCGGCTGGACGAGGTGGCAGCCATCGCAGACGCCATCGTGCGTCAGCGCGACCACGACCGGCCAGCGCTTCGTGCGCAGACGCTCGTAGTAAAGGAGGAACTTCGGATCCGTGACCGCCTTGACCTTCTCGGCGCGCTCCTCCTGCGCCGCCGCCAGCTCGGCCGTCACGGACGCGATGCGCTCGTCAATCTCGGCGCAGAGCGCATCGACCCCGCCCTTCTCCGCGTCGAACTTCGCCTGCGCGCTGTCGATGCGCGCCTGCGCGCTCGGCAAATCGTCCATCGCCGCCAGTTGGTTGTTCTCCGCCGCCTCAAGGTCGTGGTTCACAAGGTCGATCTGGAGCGAGAAGTCCTGATATTCCTTGTTCGTCTTCAGCCCGAGCTGCGTCGTCTTCAGCTCCTGGATCTTGCTCTTCAGGGCCTGCGCGTCGGCCTCATAGCCCCTCACGCGCTCCTGCGCATACGCCTGGTTCGCCTTGGCGGCCTGAAGATCGGCCGAGACGCCGGAGAGGCGCGCCGTCTCAAGGGCCTTGCGGCGGGGAAGATCCTTCAGTTCGAGTTCCAGCTCGCGGATGCGCCCATCCACTTCCTGCAAGTCAACCAGCGCTTCGATAATCGTCATCTCTCCAACCTCTTTGCACATTCTTGGGCTGGGGCAGGAGACGGGACTCGAACCCGCAACCCACAGAATCACAATCTGTTGATCTAACCAATTGATCTACTCCCGCCAACTGGAGCCAGGTAAGGGACTCGAACCCCCGACCTGCTCATTACGAATGAGCCGCACTACCAACTGTGCTAACCTGGCCTGTGATTGGTTGCGTAGTATATCAAAAGGTCGTCCGCCCCGTCAATGGGGAAAATCAAAATGTCGCCGTTCGCGCGGCTGCGGCGCGGCCTGACTGTCGAAAAGCCACGAAGTCGGACAGGCTCGCGTCGAGCGCCCGTTCGGTCTCGAACACCGCCGCCGCCCGCAGCAGGTCAACAAAGCACGCTTCCGTAAACGGACTCCACGCGGCGCTGGAATCGGCCGGCAACCGAGCACGCAAGGCGCGCAGGGTTCGGACAAGCCCCTGCGTCGCAAGCGCCCGCGCCATCTCGCACGAGACGTCCAGCGGCGTCGGCACGCCCGCCGGATACAGCGCCGCCGCCAGCGGCGTCATCGCGAAATGGCGGTAGGCCGCCACATCCCCCGGATGGTCTGCCAGCTGCACAAGGTCGAGGAAACCCGTCAAGGCCGGCGTACAGGGCGCGGACGGCGCGTCCGCCCGCGCGGCGGACGCCAGCCCCCTGTTCACCGCGTCATCGATCTGTCCGGGAATCGCGAGGGGCAGGTTGTGATCCGCACCGGGCACCCACGTCACCGTCGCGCGCGGAAAGACCTCCCGCAGGAAATCGACGTTCGACGGCCGCACGATGCCGTCGCGCGCGGACTGGAAGACGAAGACGGGGAGACGCGACAGGACGGTCGCGCCGCGCAACGTGCACGCAAACGCCCGCAGGGGCGCGCGCAAGTCGCTCGTCCGCAAATACGCGAGCCCCCGGTCGAGGCTGGCATCCGTGAACAGCGGCGAGGCGTCGTCCTCGAAGACGAGCCGCGTGCCGAGCCGGAGCGCCGCCAGACGGCGCTCGCTCATGCCCTTCCAGCCGACGGACTTGTCCTCCATGAGGAAGGGCGACGTCGAGACGAGGACGAGTCCGCGCACCTTCTCGGGAGCCACCAGCAACAGCCGCAGCGCCGAATTCCCGCCCATCGAGAATCCGACGAGCCAAACGGCGCCCGCCGCCGCCAGCGCCCGCTCCGGCAGCCCGTCCAGCTGATCGACGTAGCTGAAGACCCGGTCGCACGGAAACGTGCAGCGCGCCCACGTCTCGTCCCCCGCCGCCCAGCCGTTGAGCACCAGGACCTTCAGGACGCGACCTTCCTGCCGAGCCTCCGTCATTCGTAGCGCAGGCAGTCGATCGGATTGAGCTTCGACGCGCGGTAGGCCGGGTAGAAGCCGAAGAACATGCCGACGAACGCCGAGAAGAGGAACGACCAGCCGGCCGACGAGACCTCGATGACAATCGGCCAGTGGTTGATCTCGCCGATTGCCTGCGCGACCCCGATCCCCACGCCCACGCCAATTGCGCCGCCGACCGTCGAGAGGACGACCGCCTCCAGGACGAACTGCCAGAGGATGCACGCGGGCGTCGCGCCGATCGCCATCCGCAGGCCGATTTCCTTGATGCGCTCCGTGACCGAGACGAGCATGATGTTCATGATGCCGATGCCGCCGACGAGCAGCGAAATCGCCGCGACCGCCGTGAGGAGAACCGTCATGAGCCCCGTCACCGAACCGATCGTGTTCATGATCTCCGTCGTGTCGCGCGTCTCGAAGTCGTCGTCCTCGTAGTCCGCAAGCTTGTGCCGCTGACGCAGGAGGGCCGTCACCTCGCGCTTCGCCTCGGCCACGTCGTCCATCGAGTTGAGGGAGACGTTCATCATGTTGATCGAGCGGAACTTCGAGCGCTGGAGGACGCGCCCGACCGTCGTGTACGGTGCCATCACCGTGTCGTCCTGGTCCTGGCCCCAGCCGTTCGCGCCCTTCGACGCGAGCACGCCCACGACCTTGAACGGCATCGCGCCGATGCGGATCGTCTGGCCGACGGCGTCCTCTTCCTCGGCGAAGAGGTTGCTCTTCACGGTCGTGCCGATGACGCAGACGCGGCGTGAGGCGCGCTCTTCCGTCTCCTCGAAGAACCGCCCTTCCGCGACCTGCCAGTTCCGAATCTCCGGCATGTCGTAGCTCACGCCGGAGACGCGCGTGTTCCAGTTGCGGTTCTCGCGGATGAGCTGGCAGCTGACGTTCACCGTCGGCGAGACGGCCGCGACGAGGTGGCCCAGCTCGCGGCGGATCGCCTCGGCGTCGCCCGCCGTCATCGTCTGCCCGGCGCCCATGCCGCTCTTGACCTGGCCCTTGCGGTGGCGGTCTGGGAAGACCATCATGAGGTTGTTGCCCATCGACGAGATTTCCTTGACCATCATCGTCGAGGCACCTTTGCCGATCGCGAGCACGGCAATCACGGCGGCGATGCCGACGATGATGCCGATGCACGTGAGGAGCGCGCGCGTCTTGTTGCGCAGGATTGCGAGTACCGCAACCTTGAAGATCATGCCGAAGTTCATAGCGCGCCCAACAGCCTTTCGGGCGGAGGAATCGGACGGAACGTCTCGGTCGAGACGAAGCAGTGCCGCGTGAAGCCGCGCGCCAGGACAGTCGGCTCGCCCTTGCGGCGCACCTCGCAGGCAATCTCAAGGCGGACGCCCTTCAGCGCCTGAACCCACGCGGAAATCTCCAGGAGGTCGTCATAGCGCGCGGGACTGCGGTAATCGACTTCCGCATGGATGACGGGCAGCATCCAACCCTCGGCCTCACACTCCTTGTAGGTATAGCCCATCTCGCGCATCAGCTCATTGCGCGCCCGCTCGAACAGCGTCAGGTAGTTGCCGTAGTAGACAACCCCCATCTGGTCGGTGTCGGCATACGGAACACGGTAGTCGAGAACTGTCTTCTTCATCGTCCAAGCAAACCTCGCGCACCGGTGCAACCAAAAGAATGGTGGTGGGGCAAGGATTCGAACCTTGGAAGGCGTTAGCCAGCAGATTTACAGTCTGCCCTCGTTGACCGCTTGAGTATCCCACCAACGGGCAATTGGCGCGTAGTATACCATACCTTGCTTCGAACCGTCAAGCCGGGCTACTGCACGACGACCGTCCGCTGCTCGTAGTGGCCGGGCTGCCAGACGCGGATGACGACGCCGTTCGCCTGGACTTGATCCACGTAGCGGCCTTCCACCCAGACGTTCTGGACTTGCGTGACCGGCGTGACGACGGCCGGCTGGACGACCACTGGCTGGGTGACAACAGCCGGCGGCGTGACGACCGTGGGCGTCGTGACAACCGTCGGAGTCGTGACGACGACCGGAGCCGGCTCGACAATCGTCCGGGCCACCGCGCCGCCGATGACGCCGCCCACGAAGCCCGGCCAGAAGTTGCGCCCGCCGCGCCCCCAGGCGCTGTCATGCGGCCGATGATGAGGACGCGGCGCGGGCGGCGGCGGCGCGGGACGATGGATGCCCGGCCCACCCTTGGGCCCGCCGCCGCGAGGGCCGGGGCCAGGCCCGCCGGGCCGTGCGAGGCACACCCCTGCGGCGAGAACCGCGACAAAGGTCAAAACAGCTGTTTTCTTCGTGTTCATGTTCATTTCCTTTCCTTTTCTGTTGGTTCGTCTTGTCGTTGACAAGAGAGATAGGCGCGCGTCCAACCGATTTCTGACAAAAGATTTTCGTGCCCGACATCCGCCTACAGGAAGCGGCCCGTGACGGACTCCGCACAGGCGCGAATCGTGGGGACAGGCCCCTCGCAGACGAGGCGTCCGCCCTTGTCGCCGCCGCCCGGGCCGAGGTCGACGATCCAGTCCGCGCACGCCATCACGTCCACGTTGTGCTCGATGACGATGACCGTGTTCCCCTGGTCGCGCAGTGCAAGGAGGATCTTCATCAGCTTCGCGACGTCGTCGAAGTGCAGGCCCGTCGTCGGCTCGTCGAGAAGGTAGAGCGTCTTTCCCGTCGCGCGGCGCGAAAGCTCCGTCGCGAGCTTGATGCGCTGGGCCTCGCCGCCCGAAAGCGTCGTCGCGGACTGTCCCAACTGGATGTAGCCGAGGCCGACGTCGACAAGCGTCTTCATCTTGCGCGCGAGGGACGGCACCTTCGCGAAGAACTCGAACGCCTCCGCAACCGTCATCGCCAGCACGTCGGCGATGGTCTTGCCGCCATACGTGACCTCCAGCGTCTCGGCGTTGAAGCGCGAGCCGCCGCATTGCTCGCACGTCACGTAGACGTCGGGCAGGAAACTCATCTCCAGCTTCTGCACGCCGTCGCCGCCGCAGACCTCGCAGCGGCCGCCCTTCACGTTGAAGGAGAAGCGTCCCGCCGTGTAGCCGCGCGCCTTCGCCGCCTCGGTCTGCGCGAAGAGCTCGCGGATCTCCGAGAAGAAGCCGACATACGTCGCCGGATTCGAGCGCGGCGTGCGACCGATCGGCGACTGGTCGATCTCGATCACCTTGTCGAAATGCTCGACGCCCGTCAGCTTGCGGTACTTGCCCGGCACGGCCTTCGCACCGTAGAAGCGCTTCATGAGCGCGCGCTTGAGCGTCTCGTCGACGAGCGTCGACTTGCCCGAGCCCGAAACGCCCGTGACGACCGTGAACGCGCCGATCGGGAAATGGACGGTGATGTCCTTGAGGTTGTGTTCCGCCGCGCCGGCGAGCGTGAGGAACGCCGAGGGGCGAGCGGAGGGCGCCATTCGACCATTCGCCCATTCGCCCATTCGATTATTTCTCAAATACTCCCCTGTCAGGCTCTTGGCCTTGAGAAGGCCCTTGAAGTCGCCCTGGTACATGACCTCGCCGCCTTCGCGGCCCGCGCCGGGGCCGAGATCGACGATGTAGTCGGCCGCGCGCATCATCTCCGCGTCATGCTCGACGATCACGACCGTGTTGCCGCGATCCCGAAGGCCCTTCAGCGTCGCGATCAGCCGCTCGTTGTCTCGCGGATGAAGGCCGATCGTCGGCTCGTCGAGGACATAGAGTACGCCGGTGAGGCCCGAGCCAATCTGCGTCGCAAGGCGAATGCGCTGCATCTCGCCGCCCGACAGCGTCGCCGCCGCGCGGTCAAGCGTCAGGTAGTCAAGGCCCACGTCCAGGAGGAACTGAAGCCGCCGCGTAATCTCGGACAAGATGTCGCGCAAAGCCGCAAGCTTGGCAACCGGAAGCGGCGAAAGCGTTCCTTGACTCGCGAGGCCGAGAGCGCTGGACCCTTGACTCGCGAGGCCGAGAGAGGCCTTTTCTTGACTCGAGCGACGAGAGGGGCTTGAGGGGCACGAGGGCCTCTCGCCCCTCAAGTCGCCCTTGTCGCTTTCGCCTAAAGTCCCTTCGCCAACCCGTTTTAATCCGTCGAAGAACGCCTTGGCTTCGCCGACTGGCAGCGCCATCACCTCAACGATGCTCTTGCCGGCGATCGTCGCCGCGCGCGCAAAGGCGTTGAGCCGCGCGCCATGGCACGTCGGACAGACGCGATAGCTCTGGTAGGCCTCGTATTTCGCGCGCGTCTCGTCGTCCTCGGCCTCGTCGAGCCGCTTCTTCAACACGGCCAGAACGCCCTCGAACGGACGATCCACCGAGCGCCACGGCAAAACGAGATTGTCCTTGAAGCCGTGCATGAGGCCGTGGCGGAACTTCGCCGGCAGCTTCTCGTAGGGCGTTTCGAGCGAGACCTTGTACTGCTTGGCGATCTCCTCCAGAAGCGCGTTGTAGTACATGATTGCGTTGTGGCCTGCGCGCCGCCACGGATGAATGCACTCGCGGAGCGGCAGCGACTTGTCCGGCACGACCAGGTCTTCGTCGAAGTAGTAGAGCTGGCCGAGGCCGCCGCACGTCGGGCACGCGCCGAACGGCGAGTTAAAGGAGAACGAACGCGGCTTGAGCTCGTCGAAGGAAAGCCCGCAGTCCGAGCAGGCGTTAAGCTCGGAGAAGGTGAGGGAAATGGTCGAATGGTCGAATGATCGAGTAATCGAATGCGCCGACGCACCCTCGTCCTTCATTTGACCATTCGTGCATTCGGTTATTCGATTATTTCCCACCGCTTCGACCGTCAGAATGCCATGCCCCGTCTTCAGGGCCAGTTCGACAGAATCGGTGAGGCGCGTGCGGTCGCAGGGCAGCACGAGGCGGTCGATGACGACGTCGATGCTGTGCGCCTTCTTTTTGTCGAGCGTGGGGACTTCTTCGAGCAGATACGTCTCGCCATCGACCTTGACGCGCGCAAAGCCGATGCGCTTCAAGGTCGCAAAAACCTCTTCATGGCGGCCCTTCTTTCCCTTCACGACCGGCGCGAGGAGGAGAATCTTCAGCGGCGCGTTCAATTCGGCAGACAGCGCGTCTGGCAGGTCGATGATCGCATCGACGATCTGCTCGGCCGACTGGCGGGTGACGGGCTTGCCGCAGTTTGGACAATGCGGCGTCGCGAGCGCGCCGTAGAGGATGCGGAGGTAGTCGTGGATCTCCGTGACGGTCGCGACAATGGAGCGCGGATTGCCGCTCGTCGTGTGCTGTTCAATGGAAATGGCCGGGGACAGGCCCTCGATCTTCTCAACGTCGGGCTTTTCCATGCGGTCGAGAAACTGCCGCGCATAGGCCGAAAGCGACTCGACGTAGCGGCGCTGGCCCTCGGCATAGAGCGTGTCAAAGGCAAGGGATGACTTGCCGCTTCCGGAGAGCCCGGTGATGACCGTCAGGGAATTGCGGGGAATCGTGACGTCGATTCCCTTCAAATTGTGCACACGCGCCTTGGTAATGACAATGTTGGACATTTCTTGGGATGAGGGATGAGCACGACGGCACGCGCCCGAAGAGCTTCGGCCTCGGCTGGCGGCAAGCAGGCCATGCCTACAGGTTCTTGCTCAAGTCGAGCGCGAGCAGGAACTCGGGGTTCGATTGCGTCTTCTTCAGCGAATTGAGGACGGACTTCATCGCCGACTCAGGGCCCGCCGCCGCGAGGATGCGCCGCATGCCCCACGTCTTCTCCAGCTCCATCGGATCGAGGAGCAGGTCTTCCTTGCGCGTGCCCGACTTCTCGATGTCGATCGCCGGGTAGATGCGCTTGTCTGCCAGACCGCGATCCAGCACGATCTCCATGTTGCCCGTGCCCTTGAACTCCTCGAAGATGACCTCGTCCATGCGCGAGCCCGTGTCCACAAGGCCCGTCGCGATGATCGTGAGCGAGCCGCCGCCCTCGATGTTGCGCGCCGCGCCGAAGAAGCGCTTCGGACGGTGCATCGCGAGCGCGTCCACGCCGCCGGTCAGAATCTTGCCCGAATGCGGCTGGACAGTGTTGTAGGCGCGCGCCATGCGCGTGATCGAGTCCATGAGAATGATGACGTCCTTGCCGTTCTCGACCTGGCGCTTCGAGAACTCCAGCACCATCTCCGTCACGTTGACGTGGTGCTGCGGCTCCTCGTCGAAGGTCGAAGACAGCACCATCGCCTTCGTGTTGCGCTGCATGTCCGTCACTTCCTCGGGGCGCTCGTCGATGAGGAGGATGATGAGAATCGCCTCCGGGTAGTTCTTCGAAATCGCGTTCGCCATCTTCTGCAGGAGAACCGTCTTGCCGACGCGCGGCGGCGCGATGATGAGGCCGCGCTGGCCGAAGCCAATCGGCGTGAAGAGGTCGATGACGCGCGTCGAGAACTCCTTCGGATCCGTCTCAAGCAGGATGCGCCGCGTCGGGAAGGTCGCCGTCAGGTTCTCGAAGTGGATGACGCGCGCGGCGACGGACGGCTCCTTGCCGTTCACCGTCTGGACGTTGCCCAGGCAGAAGAACCGGTCCTTGTCGCGCGGATCGCGGATCGGGCCTTCGATGAGGTCGCCCGTGCGAAGCGCATGGCGGCGAATCTGCTGCTGCGTGACGAAGACGTCCTCCGGGCAGGCGAGGAAGTTGTTCTTCGCCGAACGCAGAAAGCCATGGCCCTCGCGCACGATCTCCAGGCAGCCCGACGCCAACACGGCGCCGCCCTTCTGCAGATAGCGCCGAATCGCCGCGAAGATGAGCTCGTGCTTGCGGTAGGTGCCGAGCTCCTCCGGATCGGCGCCGGGCATCATGCGCTCGACGATGACCGGCGCGGGCCAGGTCTGGATGTCGGCGAGGCGATATTCGGGCAAGTCGGGATTGCGGTTTGGATTCGCGGGCGCCGGCTCCGCGTCATGCGCCTCCGTCGGAAGCGGCGCATTGAGGAGCGGATTCACCGACTCTTCGCCGTTCGCGCCGCGAATGGGCGAGGCGTTCTGCCGCGCGCCATTGCCGCCGCGACCGAAGTTGCCGCGGTTCTTGTTGTTGAAGAACTTTTTCTTGTTGTTGCCGCCGCCATTGCCGCCGTTGCGCGGCTGCTCCTGCTGCTGCGGCTGAGGCGCGGACGAGCCGCCGCCTGCATTGCCGGGGTTCTTGTTCTGGGGCTTGGCGGCGGCCTTCAGCGCGCCCGCGAAAACGTCAAGAGAGTCAGACATAGGAGAGAGGAAGTGAGAGAAATAATCGAATGGTCGAATAATCGAATGATCGAATGATCGAAGGATCGAATTGAGGTTTGGAGGTTTGGAAGTTTGGTCGTTGGAGAAGTTTGGAAGGTGGAGCGGTTTGGGGGTTGGGCGTTTGGAAGTTGGGGTGGGGGATGGGTTTTTAAGGGGTGGTTAGGCGAGGCTGGAGCCACGCGAGGAAATCTTTTGCTTTCTCTTTCAATTCGGCAGGTGTGCCGTCGTTGTGAATCACGTAGTTGGATTGCGCGGCCTTCTCCGCAACTGGCATCTGAGCCGCCAGCCGAGCCTCGGCCTCCGCGCGCGTGTAGCCACGCGTCGTCATCATCCGCGAGATTTGAGTCTCCCTGTCGGACGCGATGCAGCATATTATATCAAAATTTTTCTCCCAGTGCGCTTCGAAGAGGAGAGGGATGACGGCGATGGGGGAAATAATCGAATAATCGAATGAGCGAATAATCGAATTGTCGAATCGTCGATTCGTCGAATGAGCGGATAATCGAATGGATGGATGTGCGAAGGGGGGTGGTTGCGCTGAATGGGAAGACGACACATCTCTTCCGTTCACTCGATCATTCGATAATTCGATTATTCGATTATTGATTCTCTCCTTCACAATCGGATGAAGCCGCGCTTCGAGGGCCTTGCGCTTTACCGGGTCGGCAAAGACCTCGGCCGCGAGCCGACGGCGCTCCGCCGGATCGGGAATCAGCTCATGGACGATGTCATCGGCATCGATCGTCGCGACGCCGAGTTCGTTCAGATAACGAGAAAGGAGGGACTTGCCACAGGCAATCCCCCCCGTCAGACAGATTTTCATCTGCGTCAATCAGCCTTTGGCGCGGGCTTGACTTCGCCCTCATCCGCCCCACGACCCGTGTTCATCGAGAGCTCGCGACCCGACGGCGTAATGAGGCGCCCCGTCACGAAGATGAGCAGGTTGCGCTTCGTCGTCTTCTCCGCATGGCTGCGGAAGAGCCGCCCAATGAACGGCAGATCGCCGAGGAACGGAACCTTGTCGTCCATCGCCTTGCGCGCCTCGGTGATGAGGCCGCCCATGACAACCGTCGAGCCCGGCGTGATCGAGACCTTCGAGTCGATCGAGCGGACATGGAAGAACGGCTGCTCCATCGGCGCGTCATACCACGTCATCGTCGAGGAGGACGACGTGGAGACGTTCGCCGCCGCGTCCGTCGCCGAGGCGACGACGTTCTTCGCCAAGGCCGCCGTCTCGTCCGGCGTCAGGGTCGCGCCGATCTGCGAGAGGGCCGTCGACATGCCCGTGAAGATGTTGCCGATGTCGGCCATCGTGCCGGACGACGTGTTGCCCGTGAACGGGATGCGCATGCCGTAGTTGTGCCAGATTGGCTCGTCCACGACCGCCGGCTTGAGCTCAAGGTCAATCGTGCCGCCGTTCGCCTCCGAGTAGGTCGGAATGACGTCAAGGATGACGCCGACCTCGCGCATCGTGAAGTTCTGCGGCTCGACGACAGCGAGAATCGCCGACTGCCCGCCGCCCGACGAACCGCTCGACGAACCCGACGAGCTCGACTGAAGCTGCACATCGTAGTCCTGCGGATAGATGTACTCGGTCACGACCTTGATGACGGCCTGCTCGCCCGACTTCGTGACGACCTTCGGAGCCGAGAGGAGGTCGGTGTCACTGCGCTGCGAGAGCATATGCAGAATCATCGAGAGGTCGGCCTGCCCGAGGAAGGCGTTCACACGCATGAACTGGTCATTGTTCGACGCCGATTCGCCCGAAATGTGGTTGCCGACCGTTGAGAGGTAGCGGTTGCCATTGCCATAGTCAGACGTTCCGCCAAACGCATCGACACCCACCGTGCCGCCGCGCGAGCCATCCCCCCGCGTGAACGTTGTCGTCTTGGATCCCGAAATCGTCCGCGTGCCGCCCTTAATCGTCTCCGTCGTCGTGACACCACCTTCCGTCCGGGTAATCGTGCGATCCGGAACCGTGATCGTCTGCGACCCGCCTTCCGTCGTATACACACCATTCTTCAGCCCCAATGCCTTACCAAGGCCGAAGCGGTCGCTCAGCGGCAGGTTGCTGTTGAGAATCCACTCGAAGCCGAGGGAGTTGAGGTCTTCCTGCGAGACTTCGACGAAGCGCGTCTCAATTTCGATGAGCTGCGGCTGGCCTCCCAGCTCGTCCAGCACCTTCTCGAACTCCGCGAGGTTCTCGCGCGTGTTGCGGACATAGAGCTTGCCGAGCGCCTTGATGTGCTTGATTGACGAGCCTTCCGGCCACTTGACGCCCATCTCCTCGAAGAACGCCTTCCAGTCGCGGCCTTCGCCCTCGCCTTCCTCATCCGCCGCCTTCTTCGGCTTGCTGGAAAGGCCGAAGCCGCCCGATTCCTTCATTTCCTCCGATGCGGAGTTGACGCGCTCGACGAACGCCTCCGGCACGTTGTACTTGCGCGAGAGAAGCTCGGCCGTGGACATGTCCTTCTGCATGACCATCACGATCGGGCCGCGCACGATGAACTTGTAGTCCACCGAATCGCAGACGAGCTTCAACGCATCGTAGAACGAAATGTCGCTCGCCGTGATCTTCGGAATCGGCGGCAGACCGTTCGCCGTCGCCTCGGAATCGCCCGAATCGTTCGACGAGAAGTCATCCGACGACTCCTCGGCCGCCGCCTGCTTAATGGCCCCGACCGGCGTCCGCAGCACGAAGTTGAAGCCACGCTTCTCAATCGGAATGTCGGGACGGTCATAGTCGCGCGACGCCGTGCGGAAGAACTCGACCGCCTCGATGATCGTCGCCGGCGGCTTGAACTCAATCGTCGGCAGACGCATCTCGCGCATGCGCTTCTCGATGTCCTGCTCCTGCGTCCGCTCCGGATCCTCGCCCGCCTGGGACTTCACCGTCTCGGACGACGCCTCCGCCAGCTGCGCGGCATTGACGGCGTAGACCGGACGCCACGCCTCGTCGACGTCGGCAATCATGCCGTCGCGCGCGGCCTTGCGCTCCTGCTCAAGAATCGTCTGGCGCTTGCCCTGAATCGCGCGACGCACGCGAATCGCCTCCTGATTGTACGGATCGGCCTTCAGCACGATCTCGCACTCGTCGAGCGCACGCGACATGTCACGGAGCGCGAGATACTGGCGCGCCCGCCGCAGATGGCGACGAACGCCCTCGCGATCCTTCTGGTAGTCCGCATCGTCCTGGCGGTGCGCAACCTCCGAGAAGTCCGTCTTCGCCACGTCGACATCGCTCTGCGCCGTCCACTTCTCCAGCGCACGCCGCGCCTTCGGATGGCGCATCTCCAGCGCCTTCTCCATCAGCTCGACGGCCTTCGCGCGGCGGCCAATCACCTCTTCCTGCAGGGCCGCGCGATAGAGGCCCTCGGCAATGCCCTGGTCGCATTCCTTGCGCAGCGCCTTCGAGGCGGGGCTGTCGTTCAGGAACTTCGTCGCCAGGCCATAGTGGCGCACGGCCTCCGTGAACTCCTTCGACTCCATGCTCGCCCGCGCGGCAAAGATCTCGCGCTTTGCCTGCTCGTCGAGCGAGTCGCGGCGCAGACGCTCCGTCGTCGCAAGGTTCGTAAGAAGCTCCTCGTCAGGACGCGCCGTCTTCGGCTTCGCGACGACGGCAACCGCCGCCGGCTTCGCACCCTCCGCCTTCCCAGCTGCGGGCGTCGCCTTCGGCGTCTCCTCGGCCAGCTTGTCCAGTAGATTCAGCACGTCATCGACCTTGTCGTTCGAGACTGCCTCGGCCTCGGTCTCTTCGGCCGCCGATTCCGCCGCAACAGCCGCTGCGGCCACCGGCTTCGACTCCTCCGCCTTCGGCGCGTCCGCGACCGCTTCGGCCTGGGGGGCCTCGGCCTTTTCGGCCGCCGGCTCTTCGGCTTTCGGCGCGTCCGCCTTGGCGGTCTCGCCCTCGAGATCCTTCAGGAGATCGTCGAGATCGTCCTGCGCCGACACGTTCAACGTGGTGACTGACATTGCCAATGCGGCGCCGCACGCGACAATCTTTTTGAACTTCGTCATAGACCTATTCCTTGTATTGAAATGTAGTATACAATATCTTCGCTTACTGTTCAAGGGCATCAAGCGTCCGACTCTTGCCCGTGCGAACGTTCAGGAACGTCACCTTCGCGCCCTTGCCGGCGGGCTGGATCGCCGTCACCTTGAACACTTCGCCGTTGAGCTTGAGCTCCGTGCCGGGCACGGCCTCGAACGTCGTCACGGTGCCGCGCTCGTAGGTCAGCGTCGCCATCACGTCCACGGCCTTCGGCTTCTCGCCCTTCCCCTGCGCGAGGACAAGCGTGATCGTCTTGCCGTCCGACTTGCGCGTGACAGTCGCCTCCGACACGTCAACCGTGACGAAGAGACCCTTCATCCCCTTGCGCGCACGCTTCTCCTCCTTCTTCTCGTAGCCCTTGAGGATGTAGCCCGACGGGGTCTTCGTGCCCTTGCCGATCTCCTCGCCGAGGACGGCCGAGAACGTCCGCCCGAAGCGGCCATAGTCGTCCTTCTGCTTGGGGTCGTAGAACTCGCAGCGCCAGCCCGCAGGGATCTTCGTCGCCTTCGTGAAGAGGAACGGCAGGTACGTCTCCTTCAGCGGCAGCATGATCTTCACCGAGTCGAGGTAGTCCGGATGGTCGCGCGGATCGGTCGGATCCGTCTTCGCGAGGTACTCCTCCAGGTTCGTGAAGCCATCGCCATCCGCATCGGCGTTCGCGTCCGACGCGTCATTGGGGTTGAGCCCATAGCGCTTCTCCCAGGCGTCGGGCAGGCCGTCGCCGTCGGAGTCGAGGACGACCTTCTTCTCCTCCTCCTGCTTCTCGCCGCAGAACGGGCAGTTCGGGAACGCCTTGACGTCGCCCGGAATCACCTTCTGGCACTTCTTGCATTTCACGCGGCGCTCGCTCGCGAGGAACGACGCGCTCGTGCCCGCCAATTCGCTCACGGCCGTCGGGCTCTTGACGAGCCGCGTCGCGCCCGCATACGCCGTCAAGTCCACGTCGGCGACGCCCGTCTCCGCCGGCTTCATCCGGCGCACGGCCTCGGCGGCCGACTGCGCCGCCGCGTCCGGATCGTCTCCGGCCGAAAGGGCGAAGAACGCGACGCCGCCCAAAAGCGCCAGCACGCCCACGACGGCGGCGATGCGGTCGTAATAGGCCGCAAAAAAGTTTCGCTCTCTCATTTCCCTGCCTCCTCCGTTTTCTTCTCCTCCGCCATCGTCTTGAAGTCATAGACCGTCAGCGCGAGCGTGACCGTGAACGGCGCATCCAGCACCGGGTCCGTGACAAGGCCATTGTTGGCGACCGCGTCTTCCTTCTTCTCCTCGACGGCTGCCCCGCGACGACCGCGACGGCCGCGCCCCGTCTGCCGCGACGCCGCCTCGCGCTTGTCGCCGCCGCCCAGGGCCGCGGCAATCGGATCGGCCGTGCGCGCAATCGTGAATCCGTCCACGACCATGAACCGCTCGTTCGTGCCGAGCGCGTTAATGACCTTGACGAACGCCGGCGCGCGCGTCGCGAACGTGAAGACGTAGGTGCAGGCGGACGGCTGGAACGCCGGGGCCTCCGCCGCCGCACGCTTCTTCGCCGCCTTCTTGTTCCCCTTCTTCACGTCCTTCTTCGCCGACTCCTCGTCCGCCGCCGCCGTCGCCTTGAAATCGACGTTCACGAGTTCGGAGACGCCGCACCCGGCGAGCGTCTCGACGACGAGCAGGACGTCATCCCACCGGCGCAGCAGCTCCGGCAGTTCGGCCTCCGTCGGCATCTTGCCTTCGGCGATGTAGCTGCGGAACGGGCCGAACGCGAAGTCCGGCTTCATGAGGACGCCGCCAACGCCGCCCGGCAGGGCCGCGAGCCGCTTCGCGTCCGCCACGATGTCCGTCTTGAACTGCGCGGGCGTCATCGTGCGAACCGGGCGGTCGCCGCGCGACGCGAGCTTCAGCGCCTCGGCCTGCCAATCGGCCAGCCGCGCCGCGTTCGCCTCCAGGGCCTTCACGCTCGCGGCGCACGGATAGACCGGCTTGCGCGAGAGCGTCTGGGCCTTGGACTGGACGGTCTCGAGACCGTCGTTGCCCTCGTCGTCGCCTTCGATGGCCGCGACCTTCGCCGCGTAGGCGCTCCACGCGAAATACGCCATCGCCAAAACGGCGAGGCCGATGACGCCGCCCGAGACGGCGAGAATCATGCGGTTCTTGTTCATTTGAATTTCACCTCCACCGTGAACTGCTCGACCTGCGCGTCCTTGCCGATGACGCTCATGTCCGAGATCTTGACCGCATCCGCGTCAATGCAGGGACGGCCCTTGAGCTTGTCGATCACGAGCTCGCCCGGCGTCTTGCCCGACGCGCCCTTGACGCGGTCCCTCCAGTAGCGCACCGTCAGCCGTCCGTCGTCCCAGCGTTCGATCCACATGCCGGGCAAAAGCGAATCGCGCACGGCATTGAGGCGCTGCGCGGCCGCCGCGCGGGCGACGAGCAGCTTCCGAAGGGACTCGGCCTCGGTTTCGGCGGCCGCAAACTTCTCGGTCGCCGCCTGGACCTTGCGGTCGGCGGCGTTCAGCGTCTCGACCTGCGCCTGCACGGCGTCGCGCTGCGCGGCGATGACAGCGGCCTGGCGATCGATCGCGAGCGTCACGCAGACCAGCGCGGCGACGAGCGTCACGCCGGCGGCAATGACGAACGGAATCTTCGCCTTCTCGGCCCGCGCCTCGACAAGCGACGGCGGCAGGAGATTGATCGCGAAGCGCGCCTGTCCCGCCTCATGCAGCGCAAGGCCCGCCGTGGCGGCGATCAGCGCGCCGTCCGCCTCCAGCGCCGTGGCATCGACCTTCGGGCCGACGGCGATGGACTCGAACGGATTGAAGAAGACGACTTCGAGCTGAAGCGACTCCTGGAAGAAGACGTCGAGCTGCGGCAGGAGCGCCGTGCCGCCCGTCAGGTAGAGGTGCGTCGGCGCCGAGCCGCCCTGCTGGCTGCGATAGAAGTTGATCGAGCGCGAGATCTCGGCATTCAGGCGCGTCATCACCGCACGACAGGCCTTCGAGATGCGGTCGGCGACCTCGTCGTCATCCTCCGTCACGCCGCCCATCGCGACATAGCCGCGCTCCCGCTTGAGCTGCTCGGCCTCCTCCGTGGAGCAGCCGAGCGAGGCGGCGATCTCCTTCGTGACGGCGTTGCCGGCGACGGGAATCGAGCGGTTGTAGATCTTGTCGCCCTCGATGATGACGAGCGTCGTCGTCTTCGAGCCGATGTCGAGAAGGACGCTGCACGAGCCGTCGTCGCCGATCGCGTGGCGGAGCGCGTTCGTGAGCGCGAGCGGCGCGGCATCGACGAGCTCCGGCGAGAACCCGGCCGCCGCGACGGCCGCCGTCAGCGCCTCGACCTGGTCGACCTTCGCGGCGACGATCATCACCGACTTGTCGCCCGTCTCCGTGTCGCCGAGGACCTGGCGGTCGCAGACGATCTCGTCAATCGGGAACGGGATGTTCTGCTCGATCTCGTAGCGGACCATCTGCTCGAACTTCTCGGCGCCGCCCGCCATCGGGATCGACGCGAAGCGCGGGAAGACCATCTGGCCCGAAATCGCGAGCGCGACCTTGCCGGGGCGGATGCCCTTCGTGCGCACGATCTCCTGGATCGCGGGCGTGAGGATCGCCGCGGCGGCGCCGCCGTCCAGCGGCGCCGCCAACGTCGCCGTGCCATAGTTCACGAGCGTCAGCGCGCCCTTCGCGCCCGCCTCGTACTCGGCGAGCTCAATGTTCGCCGCGCCGATGTTCAGCGTTAAGAATTTCTTGGCCATGGGGAAATAATCGAATGGTCGAATGGTCGAATGATCGAATGCGGGAAGCCTTCAACGGCTTCGGCTCAAACGGTATCCGGCAGATTCAGGCGATTCGATTCACACTCCTTTCTCAATCACACCAATTCGATCATTCAAACATTCGATCATTCAAACATTCGATCATTCAAACATTCGATCATTCAAACATTCGATCATTCAAACATTCGATCATTCGATTATTCGATCATTTCTCACTGCATCGTCGTCTCGTAGTCGTTCGGGTTCACGAGCGCCCAAATCGTCTTCGAGCGATCGACGAGGCCCTGGCGGCGCTCGACCATCGGCTTGTCGCCCTGCTGCGCGCCCATGATGTTCTGGTCGTCCCAGAACTGCGCATCGGCCTTGATGCCCTTGATCTCGCTCACCGTGCCACCGCCGAGGACGTCGCCGTTCTGGTTCGAGACCGTGAACCCGATCGCCTTGGGCTCGCCGTAGAGCTCGAGGTAAGACGGCGGCAGGCAGACGCACGCGGCGTGGGAGCCCTGCGGAATGTTGTAGTAGGTTACGGTCGTGTTGAAGTAGCTGTACGGCGACAGGCCCATCTTGTTGCCCTTGTTCTCCTTCGCGCTCTTCGTCTCGAGCATCACGTGCCAGTTGAACGTGAGCTGGTCAAGGAACTTCGCGTACGTCGTGTACTTCGTCTCGATCACGATCCACTTGCGCGGCTTCGTGTAGCAGTTGCCGATCATCGTCGCGCCCTGGAGGGACGGCGCCGGGAGGCAGCTCGACTGGCCGGTCTTCGGCATCTGGTCAATGAGGATCTTCGCCTCCTTGCCCGTCGTCACAGGACCTTCCTCGTTGCCGGCCATTGCGCGCACGCCCTTCTTGGCGCGGGGGGCCGCCACTGCTGCCGTGACCGCCAGCATCGCCATCGTCACAATCATCAGCTTCTTCATGTTCGCGTTCCTTTCGGTTAGGTTTTAGTTCGGTTAGGATTTCTAGTTCGGTTGGGGTTTTAGTTCGGTGAGGGTTTCTCGTTCGGTGAGGGTTTAGTTCGGTTGGGGTTTCTAGTTCTTAGAATCGTTTTTTCTTACGAGACTCAAGTTTTGCGATTTCAGATCTCAGATTTCAGAAGTCGTCTGCCACGCGTCAACTCTCATTCGACCATTCCCCCATTCGCCCATTCGATTATTCGACCATTCGCCCATTCGACCATTCGATTATTCGCCCATTCGACCATTCGATTATTCGACCATTCGATTATTTTCCCATTCGCCCATTCGACCATTCGATTATTCGACCATTCGATTATTTTCCCATTCGACCATTCGACCATTCGATTATTTTCCCACTCCCATTTCCTTACATGACCTTCATCTTCGGCAAGTCCTGGATGTCCACCATGCCGACGACGCGCCCGGCGCCGTCGCAGACGGGCAGGTCGTCGATGCGCTTTCGCTCAAAGATCTTCAGCAGCTCCGCCGCATAGGTATCGTCCTTCACGAAAAGCGGCGAGGCCGTCATGACCTCCGAAACGGGCTTCGAAAGGACAGCCGACGGCGGACAATCGACAACCGCCTCCATTCGACCATTCGACCATTCGACCATTCGATTATTTCCCCCCAAACTCATCACGCGCCGGAAGTCGCCGTCCGTGAAGATGCCGAGCAGCTTGCCCGCCGCGTCGGCGACGACCGCCGCGCCGCCCTGCGCCTTCGTCATCGCCATCACGGCCTCCATCACCGTCACCGTCGGCGCAACCTTCGCAAGCCGGTCGCCCGTGCGCATGATGTCCGTGACCTTCAAAACGAGCGCCCGGCCAATCGCCCCCGCCGGATGGTTCGCCGCGTAATCGGCGAGCGAGAACTTCTGCGCGTCGATCATCACCATCGCGAGCGCATCGCCCATCGCGAGCGTCGCCGTGACGGAATTCGTCGGCGCCATCCCGAAGGGACACGCCTCCTTGCCGCAGGGAATCGCGAGATGCAGGTCGGAGAGCTTCGCGAGCGTCGAGTCCGGATGGCCCGTGAGCGACACGACCTTGAGCCCGTGGCGACGAATCGCCGGGATGAGCCGCACGACCTCCTCGGACTCGCCGCTGAACGAGAGCGCAATCAGGAGGTCGCGCGACGAGACCATGCCGAGGTCGCCATGCATCGCCTGCACGGGATTGAGCACGATCGAGCGCGTCCCCGTCGAGGCGAAGATCGCGCTCATCTTCTCCGCGACGTGCAGGTTCTTGCCGACGCCCGTGACGACGACGAGACCGTCGTGCGCCACGCAGTCCCGCATGAGGCGAATCGCCGCGACGAACGAGTCGTCCAGCGAGTCGCGCGTCCGCTTCAGGCCCTCGATCTCGACGTCGAAGACTTGCTTCGCGCGTGCGATCATCTCGGTTTCTGTCATTTCGGTTGGCGATTAGGCGTTATCGGTTGTCGTCTGCGTTGACTTGAGGGGCTTGAGGGTCGCGAGAGACAAGAGGCCGAACCCTCTCTCATGGCCGCTCCTGTCCCTCTGCCTCTCGTCTCTCATGGCTCCCAAGTCCCTCCCGTCGCCGTCACTTCGTCGTGCTCTGGAGCAACGTGACGCAGATCGTGCCGACGATGTCCTCGGCCGAGCAGCCACGCGAGAGGTCGTTCATCGCCTTCGCGAGGCCCTGCAGGTTCGGGCCGATCGCGTCCGCCTCGCCGAGGCGCTGCGCGATCTTGTAGCCGATGTTGCCCGCCTGGAGGTCGGGGAAGATGAAGACGTTCGCATCGCCCTGGATCGCGCCGTCCTTGTTCTTCTGCCGACCGACCGAAGGGACGATCGCCGCGTCGAACTGGAGTTCGCCGTCCATCCTGATGCCCTTCTCGGCGAAGACGGGCTTCGCGAGCGCAACCGCCTTCTGCACCTTCTCGACGAGATCGCCGCCGGCCGAACCCTTCGTCGAGAACGAGAGGTACGCGACCTTCGGCTCGTTGCCCGTCAGGTCCTTGTACGTCTGCGCCGTCGCGAGGCCGATATCGACGAGCTGCTCCGCCGTCGGGTTGGGGATGACCGCGCAGTCGCCGAACGCGAGCACGCCGTCGCCCGACGCCGTCGGCTTCTTGAGGTCGAGGATGAAGCACGACGAGGCCGTCTTCACGCCCTTCTGCGTGCCGAGCGTGTGGAACGCCGCGCGCAGCATGTCGCCCGTCGAGGCGATGGAGCCGGCGACGAGGCCGTCCACGCGTCCGAGCTTCACCATCATGCCGCCGAAGTAGATGCGCTTCGTGCGGAGCGTCTTCTCGGCGCCGGCGAGGTCGATGATCTTCTGCTTCTCGGCCGGCTTCTTCGACTCCTTCGCGTTCCAGGCGGCGAGGTAGGCCGCCTCAAGCTCGGCGTCGCCCGCCGTGTAGTCGATGACCTTGATGCCCCGGTCGGCGAGCTTCAGGCCCGCCTTCGCCTCGGCGTCGGCAATCTCCGCCGCCGTGCCGAGCACGACGGGCGTGCAGATCTTGCGGTCCACGACGGCACAGGCCGCCGTGATGACGCGCGGGTCGTTTCCCTCGGGCAAAACGACCGTGCCGTTCAGCTTCGAGGCCTTTTCGATAATGCTCTTGATCGCGTTCATGATTATTTCTCCAGCACCCGCACCGTGTCGCGGGCGATCATCAGCTCCTCGTTCGTCGGGATGACGACGACCGGGATCTTCGAGTCCTTCGTGGAGATGACCTTCAGTTCGCCGCGGACCTTGTTCGCCTTCTTGTCGACCTTGATGCCGAGCGCGCCGAGGCGCGCGAGGATGCGCTTGCGAACTTCCTCCGAGTTCTCGCCGATGCCGCCCGTCATGACGATCGCGTCCGCGCCGCCGACAATCGTGTTGTAGCCGCCGATGTAGAGCGCGATGCGGTAGGCGAGCATCTCCAGCGCGAGCTCGGCCATCTTGTCGCCCTTCGCCGCCTTCGCGCAGATGTCGCGACAGTCGCTCGAGCCCGTGAGCGCGAGGAGGCCCGACTTCTTGTTGAGGAGCGTGTCCGCCTCGTGCGGCGTCAGGTGCTCGGACTCCATGATCGAGAGGACGGCCGCCGCGTCGATGTTGCCGCAGCGCGTGCCCATCACGAGGCCGGCGAGCGGCGTCAGGCCCATCGTCGTGTCGATGACGTGGCCGTTCTTGATCGCCGCGAGCGAGCTGCCGTTGCCGAGGTGGCAGGTCACGAGGTTCACCTTCGCGAGCGGCTTCTTCAGGAACTTCGCCGCCGCGAGGGTGACGAACTTGTGGGACGTTCCGTGGAAGCCGTACTTGCGGATGCCGAGCTTCTTGTAGTACTTCGGGTCGATCGCGTACATGCCCGCGCAGTCCGGCATCGTCGCGATGTGGAAGGCCGTGTCGAAGACGCCGACGTTCGGGACGCCCTTGAAGATCTTCTCGCACGCCTCGACGCCGCCGAGGTTCGCCGGCATGTGCAGCGGGCCGAACTTCACGAGCTTCTTCGCCTTCGCCATCGCCGCCTTGTCCATCTTGGCGGAGTCCTTGAAGACTTCGCCGCCATGGAGGATGCGGTGGCCGATCGCGTCAATGCCCTTGGCCTTGTCACCGAGCTCGGCGACGACGAGCTTCAGGGCCTCGGCGTGGTCCTTCGGGCCGCCGCAGCCGATGCGCTCGACGAGCCCCTTGGCGAGCCGCGTCTCCGTCTTCATGTCGAAGAGCTGGTACTTGAGCGAGCTCGAGCCCGAGTTGATGACGAGAACCTTGCGAATTTCCTTCTTCATGTCTTTCCTTCCACGCATTCGATTATTCGACCATTTGGTTATTCAAACATTTCCCATTCGACCATTCGACCATTCGATCATTCGACCATTCGACCATTCGATTATTTCTCACTGCTCAATCTCGACCTTGTAGAAGCCGCCCGTCTCCGAGACGTCTGGCACCTTAACGGTCAGGACTTTGCCGTCCAGGCTGTCGCCCGAGACCGTGACCGGAATCGTCGCGACTTCCTGCCACTTGCCCGCGAGCGTCGCCGTATGGAGCACCTTGACCGTCACCGTCGAGCCGACCTTGACCTGATAGATCGCGGACACGACAGCCTCCGGCGCCGTGACGTCGCCCGCCACCGTCAGCTTGACGGTTCCAGCCGCCGCGTCAAACGCGAGGCCCGTGATCGCCAGCGTCCCGTCCGTGACGAGCGGGTTCTGGCAGAGCGAACCGTCCGCCCCGATCGTCAGGTTCGGCGCAACGCCCATCGTGAGCGCGGCAAACGATGCCGACGACCGAAACGCCGTCAAGATCTCGCTCGCGAGGCCCGCCGTCGGCACCAGCTCGCCATTGACATACTGGATGCCAAGGAGACCCTTCGTCAGATTGCTGTCGACCGCAATCTCGCCCGCGCCCGCTAGCGTCAGATTCCCGACGCCCTTGGCCGTGAGGAACGAGCCATCCTTGCGCTGGCCTGCCGTGGCCGTGACATACTCCCACGCATCCGGCAGATTGTCGCCATCCGTGTCGGCGTCCTCAATATAGATGGTCGCCACATCACCCGCGCCAACCGAATCGCCGACCGTCACACCCGTCGGGTTGAGCCAATCCGCCGTCGTGCCGTCACGCTGGCAAAGGTAACCCATCGACTCCCAGTTGTCGCAGACGCCATTGCCATTGGAGTCGATGAACGCCTGCAGGTAATACGTGCCCTTCGGCAGTCCGAGGAGACGGCAGTTGACGCCCTCCGTCACCGACTTGTCGACGAAGCCACCGCCAACCGGCGCGCCCGTGAAGTCCGGCGACACATAAGCCTGCACACGGATGGCCGCCGCATCGTTCGTGACGGCCGCCGGCCCGTAGTAGCGGACTGTCGTCGCGATGCTGCCCGTCGAGTAGCCATTCGTCTGGACGTCCATCCGGAACGTTCCGCCCGACACGAAGTCATCGTTCTTGTACTTCGCGTTGTAGGCAGAGACCGACCACGTGTACGCCGTGTGGTTCGAGAAGACGCCCGTCGCGCCCGCCGGGCTGTCGCCGACGAACACCGGCGCGGCCCACGTGTAGACGCCGTCCGCGTCCGCCGCCGGCATGCGCTGGAAGTCGCTCGTCCAGCTGAACGCCGAACCTGTCGCGCTCTTGATCGAGACCTTGAACGCCGTGTAGCCGTTTGCGCCGTAGGGCATCGTCCACTTGAACGTCGGCTGACCGACCGTCACAACACCACTGTCCATCTTCGGAATCGGCAGGTTCCGATGCGTATCGAACCGCCGGACGGGCACGATGACCGACATATTGCCCGCCGCGTTGCCAGCATCCACGTCTTCGTTGCCGATGACGATGCGGTAGAGAACACCCGTCAGGTCGCCAATCACATACTTTGTGGACGCACTGGTCGGCGACTGAATCGCCCCTTCCGAGTCTATCTTGCTGACAATGTCATCATAGAGCGTGTCCCAATCCACGTCAAACGCACCCGTCGCCAGGAAGTTGGCCTCCGTGATCCACGGATTGACGCCCGCGTCAACCTGCAGATCCAGCAAGACACGGCGCATGTCCGAACCGAGGCTGCTGACAAGCACATTCCCCTCCGTGCCGATGATCATGTGGCGGACGACGCGGATGCGATTCACAAGGCCACCGCTCGGCTGTGCCGACGTCGTGATGTTCGTGTAGTTGCCGCTCTCCGTGCCGGCAATCACCGTACGGTCGTCAAGGCCCTGAATCGGATCGACGCGGTTGAAGATCGGCGTCGTGTCCGTGAGCGCGAGATCGACCGACGTGCCCTTCCACGAGACGTCCACGCCCGTCACGCATCCGTAGGGCTCGCCCGCCGTGTACGCGCCGTCGCCGTCCAAGTCGGCGAACGCAATCACCGTGTTCTTGCCCTCGCGCACATGGCCCGTGTCGGACTGGCCGAGGTAGAGCTTGCGCGGCAGGCCCACGGCCTCGTTCGCCGAGTAGGCGATGCGGAAGGTCTGGTCTTCCAACGAGACGAAGTCGTTGTCGTTCGTCACGTTGATGACATACTGTCCCGCAAAGACGCCCAAGTCCAGGTCGAAGGCGCCCGTCATGAGATCGATCGTGCCAAATGTCTTGCCCGTTGCGGTGTACACCCACGTCGCGGTCTTGTCGTCCGCATCACTCCGCAGGTCAAGGGAGATGAGACGCCTATACGACGTGTCACGCGACAGGAGCGCCACGTTCTTCCGCCCGTACTTGCGCTGGGCGGAGAGATACTCGGCATAGGTGCCGCGCTGGATCACCGTGGACGAATAGTTCGTCGTGCCGCCAACCGACCAGCTGTAGGTCTCGCTGGACGGATTGTAGCAATACTGGAGCTGAATCGAATTCTTGTCGACATAGCCCGGCGTCAACGTGCCAATCGCATGGCGATTCGACCACTTGCCGAGCGTCCGCGTGTACGCCGTGCCCGTCGATTCCGAGGTCGAACTGCTCGAACTGGACGATCCCGTTCCGCTCGACGCGGTCGTCGAACCGATGTTGAAGGTGGCGTCCGCACCACGGTGCAGCGCCGCGTCCGTGTACGTCTGGACGACGATCGGCGCCGCCTCGACGGCCGCACGACGCTGCCCCGCGTAGCTGACGGACAGCGCGAGCGTCGGAATCGGATAGTCGGCCACAAGGCCGTCCACGGCCGCATAGTGCGCCTGCTCATCGGCCACAATCGGCATCGACTGCTTCGCATAGCGGTTCTCGCTGCGGTTCGACCAGCCATCGCCATCCGCATCCCCGTACGGATCATACTTGAGGCGCGACGCATAGCCCATGTCGTAGAGGTCTTCCCAGGAATCGTCCACAAGGTCGTGGTCGGTGAAGACCTCGCCCACGTAGAGGTCGCCG
>ONTV01000016.1:0-17330 GCA_900320855.1 uncultured Lentisphaerota bacterium | reverse complement strand
CCCGGCTGGACGGAGTCTGCGCGCGTCGGATCGAACTTCACGCCAAACTTCGAGAACACCTCCGAGAGGAGATACTCGACATAGTTCGGCAGACCGTCGTGGTCGTGGTCGTCAAGCCCCGACTCGCCTTCGAGTCCATAGAGGCGCTCCCACCAATCCGGCAAGCCGTTGCCGTTCATGTCGCAGATCTGGCGATACTTCCCGATCTCGTCTTCGTCCGTGACAGCCTCGTTATTGGCGTCGCCGTGATAGCCGCGCGCCAAGTCGCGCAGATACGCCTCGCCTGCCGTCATGGTCGTGCCATTCTGGTCTGGCCACTTGACGAGGGTATTCCAGCCGATTTCTTCCGCCTGATTGATGCGATACTCGTCGTTGGCAAGATCCTCCCACCAGTCGGGCAGACCGTCGCCATCGCCGTCCGTGCCGGCAATCTCCCAGTTCGCGGACGCGCCCTGGCCGTCCCAGAGGTCATCGACGTGCTTGGCGAACGCGCCGCCGAGCGCGAGCATGTCGTCGCCCGTCTGGTTGAGGTGGCGGCCCGTGAACGCGAAGAGCGTCCCGAGCTGCGAACCGCTCGCCGCGTCCATCTCCGACACGAAGTGGTGACGGCTGCCCGTCGTCTCATACGGAATCTCGCCATCGCGGAGACCGCGCCGACGATACTGCGTCCAGAACGAGACCGGCTCGGCCGCGCGGGCAAACTTGTACGTACCCGCCGTCGCACCCGCGAAGTCCTCGCTCCAGTAGATGGAGTCGAGCGTCGTTCCGTCGTAGCGCGGCAGGTGGGTGACCGTGTTCGGGACCCAGCAGATCCACGCCGGATCGCTGTAGACCGTCCCCGCATAGCCCGCCAGCACCTTCTGCCACCAGTCGATGCCATAGCCCTCCGGCCGCGAGCGCAACGCGCGCGCACCATCGCCATCGGCGTTCTCGCCCAGGTAGTTGAACCCGGCCGGGGCCGTCGCCAGCGCGCCCTCCTCCGACGCGCCGAAGAGCGAGTCGAACGACCAGTGGAAGCGCAGTTCCGCCGGAAGCGAATAGGGATTGCCGCTGCCGTCCTTCGCGTAGCGCCCGCGATACGAATCGGTCACGCCAGGCTTGCTCCATTCCGCGAAGAAGGACTCCCGATTTGCGGCCGCGTCCGTCGCCGTGAAGCGCTTCATCTTCGCCGACGCGATCTCGGTCGCCGTGCGCGCACCATCCCAAATGCGGACCTCATCGACGTAGCCCTTGAAGAAGCCCGTGTAGGCATCGAAGCCCACGCCCTGCGTGACGTCCAAAGCCGAGGCGTTCCCACCCTGCGCAAGCGTCTTGACGCTCGCGCCGAGAACGATCGCGTGGAGCGAATACTCGCGATCGCTCCAGTAGCTCATGCCCGTCGTCGTGTTCAGGCCATTCTCGCCATTGACGACGACCGCAGCCGAGCCATAGGTCGGCTGGAGACCCGAAGTCTGACGGCCCGCCACCTTGCCATCCACGTAGAAGACAAGCTCCTTCGCGTCGTACGTCGCCGCCAGATGCGTCCACGCCGTCTTCGCCGCGTCATCCGCGAAGACCTTGACGGACTCCTTCGTCGTGTCATTCGGATCGAAGAGCGTATACCACTTGCCGCCCTCGAGGCCGATGCGGAAGTTGCAGCGGATGAACTCACGGTCGTCCGGGTTCGACTTGCCCACGTAGACCGCACGCTCGATCACGGTCGAGTCATCGAGCGACTCGGCCTTGACCCAGCATTCAACCGTGTACTGGAGGAAGGAGAGGTCATCGGGATACCGGCCGCCGTTCATCTTCTCCGGATGGTATTCGCGCACGAACGGCATCGTCTGGAGGATCGACGGCTTCGCCGAACCCTGGAAGTACATCGCCTGGCGACGCTGCGGGGAATCGACGTCGAGCGGATCGGTTTCGCCCTGATACTTGCCGCTGATCTCGTCGCGGTCGTTCAGGCCGTCGTGATCCGTGTCGAAGCCCTCGTTCTCCTCGAAGGAGGCAATCCAGTTCATGTCACGGGTCGAGCCGACGAGCTCCCAGGCATCCGGATTGAACACCTGGAACGAACCCCCGATGAATCCGTCGAAGTCGCTGAAGAGATACGTCTGGCCCTCGTAGGTGAAGGACGTCCCCTCGGGCGCAATCACGCCGCCACGGGTCGGCAGACGGTAGTTCATCCGCACGAGCGAGTTCGAGTAGCTCGAATCCGTCATCCACAGCGGCGTCGGGTCTGAGTGATGCCAGGCCGTCGACGGCGAGACGAGCGCCATGATCGACTCCTCCTGGTTGCGGATGCCGTCGCCATCCGGGTCGGCCGTCGCGAGGCCGTTCAGCCACGGGAAGATCTCGAAGTCATAGCCGTTGCCACGCGGCCGCTTGCCCGTCCAGGACGTGTGAGCAACCTTGCGCTGCCAGAAGTTCCTCGAACTGTCCGAGCCCCAGGCCTGCGGCACGGTCTTCGCCTCGTCCGAGGTGTACATCGAGTCGTAAACGAGGTCGAGGATATCCGAATCGGCCCTCATGCCACCGTCATTCACCGTCCACCAGCTGCCCGCGCGGCCCGACTCGCCGAGAAGCGGGTTCATGCCGTGGAAGACCTCGTAGTAGTCGTCCATGCCGTCGTGGTCGGAGTCGGGATCGATCGGCGAGCAGCTCGCGTACTTCTTCGGCACGTAGCTGAGGCCCTTCACCGCATCGCCAACCAGCGCCGCCCACGCCGCGCCCCACGTGTCCTTGAGGAGGTTCCCGTCCACGCGGTCGTAGAACCAGTAGTAGGCGCCGGTCGCCTTGCCGCCGGAGAGGAGGATGTCCAGATACGCCGCGTCCCAGGCGTTCGTCACGCGCGAGAAGTACTGCGCGCCCGAACCCGTGTCCATGACGAGGTGCGGGTTATAGATCGCGCTCGACGCGTCCACAAGCGTCTTGTACCAGAACTCGTTCACGTCCTCGCTGTCGAGCATGCCGGCCGCGTGGAACTTCTTCGCCGCCTCTGCCGCGTCAAAGGTCGCCTCGCCAGCCGTGTTGATCGTGAAGTAGAAGTCGCGCGGCTGGTAGGTGAGCGGGCTCACCGGGTCATCGTAGCGCCAGCAGCGCATCGTGCCCGTCAGGTACTCCTGCCAGTTCTCAAGGCCGTCGTGGTCATAGTCGCGGTTGACGCGCCCTTCCTCCGACGAGCCGGAGGTCGTGTTCAGCGGCAGTGTGCAGGCGTCCTTGACCGTGCCGTCCATGCCGTCGCGGAGACCGAGCGACTGCTCGCCCTCGACGACCGAACCGGGCGTACCGGCGAACTGGGCTTCCCAGCCGTCCGGCAGGCCGTCGCAGTCGGTATCGACCGAGCTGGGGTTCAGGCCGCCGCCCGCAATCGAGCGGCTCGTGCCGTTGTCCTCCGGCGTGCCGTAGATGAAGCGCTTCTTCTCTTCGCCATCGGACAGGCCGTCACCGTCGGTATCGGCGCTCCACGGATCCGTCGGGAAGAACTTGTTGAACCACTTCCACTCGCCGTCCGTGGCGACGTCATGGACAATCGTCTTCGAGTAGTCGGCGTAGTAGTTCATCGAGTCGGTTCCCTCGAATTCATGGAACTCGTTGAGCCCGTCGTCGTTCTGCTGGCCACCCAGGAAGATCTGGTTGTTCGTGTCCGTCGTCTTCGCCGCATCGACGAACGGCGAGAGGTAGCTCTCCTCCATCGCCTCTCCGGCAAGCGCCGGCTTGAAGTCCGCATACGGCGGCGCGAAGACGTAGGCGCCGTCCTTGGCCTTCGGGCCGGCCATCACGTAGAGTTCCCAGCCGTCCGGCACGCCGTCGCCGTCCGTGTCGGCGCCGTTCACCGAATCGCGGCCGTAGTAGTGGTCACTGGACGTCTTCTCCGCGTCGTTCGGGCCCTGCGGATTCGTCGTGAGCGCCCCCCAGATGCGCGCCCACAGCGGCGCCTTCTCGTCGATGACCGGCGTGACGAGCGCCGGCCGGCCACCCTCGTTGTTCCAGAAGAAGGAGCTCACGAGGAATTCGTCGTAGTTCGCGTAGGCGCGCGTCCGGGCCGGCGCACCCGTGTAGCCGCCGCGGCCGATGACCGTGATGCCCTCGACGGCCTCGCCGTCCACGGACTTGCCCCAGCGCTTGGCGACCGGATCGTTCGGGCACCACGCCGTGCGCGGATCGAAGCCGAACTCCTGGTAGCAGAGGAAGTGGAGGAACGCGACGTCACGCTCGTCGCTCGGCAGCGCGGCGACCTCGGCCTCGGCCGGAACCGCGAGCTGACGCGCGAGGGCGAGGCAACCGTACTCCGCCGCCGTCTCGGCGACTTCGCCGATCTCGGCGCGCGCCGACCCCTTGCCGTAGATCCAGCACGCGTTCGCGTCCTTCGCCGCGACAGCCGTCGCGATCTTATAGGATTTCACCTCTTCGGCGAGCGTCTCGACCGTCACGGCCGTGCCGACCGGCAGCGTGTAGGGATAGCCGCACGCCTTCACTTCCGTCGCCCCGTCCGGCTTGTAGGTGACGAGCGTGCGGACGGAGCACGCGACGGCGATGCGCTTCGTCGCACCATCCGTGACCACGGTCGGCGCGGTCGCGGAGAAGAACTCCACGTCGGCGCCGTCCACGTCGGCGACAACCTTGTAGCCGCCCGTGAACGTCTCCTTCACGTCAAGCGTCGGCAGCGTGCGCATCGCGTACCACTGCACGCCGTCCGTATCGCCGTTCGGGTTGATGACCGCAAACGTGACGCGCTTGGCGTGCTCGATGTTGACGGGCACCGGCTTCTCGGTCTGCTCAAGCTTGTAGGAGCTGATCGCCATCGCGTCACCGTCCGTGTTGCGCCCGGTGTCGGACTTGCCGTCCGTGTAGCTCTGGGCCGTCAGCGGGTCCAGCCCGGCGATCATGATCTCCCAGCCGTCCGGCAGACCGTCGCCGTCCGTGTCAAAGTCAAACGGGTTCGTGCCCAGCTCGAACTCGAGCAGATCCGGCAGGCCGTCGTTGTCGGAGTCGATCACCTGAGCCGACTCACCGTCGCCATACGCTTCGCGCGGGTTCATGAGCCGCTCAATCTCCTCCGACGTGATAATCGTACCACGCCCGGGATTCTTCGGGGCATAGCGACGCCCCGTCAGGCGACGGAATTTGCCGGTGGAGGCAAAATACTCCGGATCACCCACATGGGCACGATACCAGAAATAATATTCATAGCCGTCCGGGAAGCCATCCTCATCCGTGTCGGCCTTGGTCGGGTCGGACGGGCACTCGGGCGTCCAGTTCTTGTCGTAACCCGTCAGCGACCACGCCAACATCTCCAGCTCGCTGTAGTCGCGCGCCGCCTTGCGCTTCTCGACATCGTCCGAATAGAAGTCGGCTTCCAGACGATGGTTCCTGAGACCAGCTAACCGCGCGCCATCGTTGAGGCCCTTGTGGTAGCCACGGACTTCATATTGGGCCGTGAACTTACGACCGTCCGCCCAGGTACTCGGCAACCCCGGAATCAGCGTCGAGCTGGCCGAGCTGGAGAAATTCGGCAGATAGTCCTCATCGTCATTGAGGTCTCGCAAAGACGTCAAGTCGTCCTCGGGCATTTCGCCGGCCTTCGAGGCACCCAAACCATAAAGTTCGACAATCTTGTCCGGGATACCGTCGGCGTTGATGTCACCAAGGTTATCCTTCGGATAAAACTCGCGCGCAAAGATGGCCTCGACCTTCACCGTGCCGTAGGTCGCGTCCGCACCATCCTTTCCAGATGAATTTCCGCTGTCGAGGTCAAAGCTCTTCTGCGTCGTCGCCAACGGCCACGGCGCCGGCGCCGCATCAGACGTGGTCTGCTCGGACGAGCCGCCGCCCGTGCCGGAATCCGAAGCGCCCTTGACAAGCATCCAGCGATAGAAATAGCTGTCGTAGTCGCCAGCCGTCTCGTCTAGCCCGCCCATCGTCGACCAGTTGTAGTACGGCCCCGATGCCCACTTGTTGCCATTCACGCCAAGCGGGACGCCCGTCGCGGACGATCCGACGGCCGTCGGAATGCCGCCCTTGTCAACATACTCGCCGTAGGACGGCGACGACGTGCCCACATAGGCATCCCATGTCGCCTTAGACGGATAGCCCCAAGCATACAGGTCTGCGCTCGTCTTGTCCTTGGCATACGCCCATGTCTGGACGAACCCTTCGCTCGAGACCTTAGCGGCGCCCACGGCACCGACCACGCCCTGCCCAAGGCCCTTGGCCGCCTTGTACTTCGACTCCGCCGTTGCCGCCGGGCCAAAGACATTGACCTTGAGGTCCTTCGTCTGCTCAACCTCGAAGTACCACTCGCGCATTGCCGAGCCGACGCCGTCCCCGACCGTCAGCCGGACTGTGCCGCGCGTCACGCTCGGCACATTGAAGACATAGTCGCCTTCAACCGCCGTCTTTCGACCCGTCGTCGAATATGTCCAACCATTCGTGATCGTCTGAGGATTTTGCGTCGGCGAATCGCTCGCCGGATCAATCGACCAGGAAACCGTCATGTTCCCGTTCGTAATGTCGGGCAGAACATCCGAGATCTTCCAGTGCAGAGCCACTGACTCGCCAACACTCCACGCGTTTGTGCCGACGTCCGGCTCGACCAGCGTACCATTCGTGCGCTTGACGAGGTCAATCGACGGATCAACGTCCTGAACGGTGATCTCGACGCTGCTCTCGGTGTAATACGAACTCCAGGCTTGGTTGTAAGCGTTCGAGCTCGTCGAAGTAATGACGCGCGCCGTAACCTGATAAAGCGTGTCCGCGCCACCGTCCAAGCTGTTGATGTCGTAGTAGACCTTCTTCAGCCGCTGGTCATTGCCCTCATTGGTGAAGTAGACGCGGTTCGTCTCCAGCGCCATGAAACCGTCCCCACCCCACGCCTCGGTCAGGAGTTCGACGACAAGCGGGTTGTTCCGCGAAATCGGCAGACTCGTCTCGGAATAGCCAGACGGCTGCTCGGAGAGCTGGATGTAAAAGAAGCCCCTGGACTTCGTCGCGTTCTCCTCAACTGCGAATTCGGTAACCTTGCCAGCCGAGTCCTGCGAGAGGATGACGCGCGGCGACTCCTCGACGTTGACCTTGAATTCGTAGACAACATCGCCCCAGTCAAGGTCGCCGTTCTCGGCCAAGTCATCCTTATCTCGCGCCCAGACCTTGATTGTCTGCGTCGTGTTCTCGTAGCCAAAGGTGAACGGGCAGGTCACGTAGCCGTTCACGTTCGTCGCGAAACGCGTATAGACCGTCTGGCGATCCGTCGCACCATCCGTAATCTGCCAGCGCGTGACGATCGCCTGATCGCCCGTTGCCGTGAGGTCAATCGATGACGGATCGTTCATGCGAGCGCGGAACTTTACCTCGACGCCGACCGGGACGCGGCTCATCAGGGTCTCGCCGCTGTTGACCGGCGTCGCGTTCAACTCCATTGATCCGGCCACAATCGTCGGAGAGACGTTCACGCACGCCAGCTCAAGCGTCTTGAGCTCATAGGCCGAACTCAGACTCGACGAAGCCGGGTCATCAATCTTCAGCTGATTCCGCAGATCGACCCGGAAGAGCGCGCGCATCGGCTCCTTGCTTGAAAAGCCGTCGAGGAACGTGATCGTCGCCGCGCTCGACGTGCGCGAACCACGGGCGATCAAGAGGCCGTTCGAGCAGGCCGCGCACGTCACATAGTTCGAGGCCGCCTCGTTGACCGGCAGGAGAAAGGCGTACATGTCATCCGCCGCCTCCGCCGTCAGGGAAACGCGGAAGTAGGGGCTCGAACCCTCGGCGAAGAAGTAGCCGTCCGGATACGGCGTCGAGGCCGGATCACTGTCGGGATAGAACGCCGGCGTGGCCGAGAGCGCCGGCTCGACCTCGATGTCGAACTCGGCCTGGCTGTAGCTGCTGCCGTGCGTCGCATCCCAGACTTGAACGACACCCTTGAGCGGGTGGCCTTCCAACGGAATCTTGGCGGCAAAGGCCTGCGCCTCGCCTTCGGCGAAATGGACGCCGTTCGTGTCCAGCACGGTCTGCCCACCCATCTTGATCGCCACCCGATAGCCGTTCGTGTTGAACGTCGTGAGATCGCGCCAGTTGTCGGCAACCGTGACCTCCACACCAACCGTGTCGTTCTTGAAGCCGTTCGCCGGCGCCGTGACCGAAACGGTCGGCGCCTGGTCGGCGATCTTCAGAAGGCCGTTCTTCTGAAGGCTCGCGCCAGCGGCAAAGAAATTGCGAATTTCCACCGACTGCGCGCTCACGTCCGGAACGAGCGTGAGCCCCGGCGACTTGAGAGACGCCGCCGAACCGAGGCCGAAGACATAGAAGCGAAGTTCCGTCTCGCCCGCCGGCATCGTCAGTTCGCGCAGGCTTGTCGTCGTCAGGGGATCGCCGTCTGGGTCAAGCAGGATGGAGAAGTAGCGGTCAGTGATGTAGTCCTCATCATCCGGGACATCGACGCCGTTGATCTGCTGCTTGAGCGCGACCGTCACAGGGCCTGCATCGTAGGCCTTCGAAAAGGTGAGCCGCATCTCGGTATAGCGAGTCGTGTCGGTCGTCGCCTCGACCGTCACCTTGTTGTTGCCCGACGCATCCGTCAGCGACATGTACGGATCGGGCGCCGTCGTCACCTTGACCGTCGCGGACAGATAGTCCGTACGCCGCTCGTTGGACACCGCCGCGTAGTTGAAGTCGTCAAACCCGCTCAAGACAAGCGTCGTCGACCGCCCAGCCGCAGCCGCGCCGCCCGCGAAGCGGAACGTGTAGTCCTGCTGCCCCGCGACAAGCGTGATGACCGCGACGCTGCGCGACTCGGTCGCGTTCGGCGACGAGACGTGAATTGCCTTCGTCTCCGTGCCCTGAACCTTGACAACATCTTCGTCCATCGACCAGACGTAGAACGTCGCCGTGTTCGTCGGCGCCGACTCGAGGTGAATCGTCCCCGTGCGCGTCGTACCGGCCGGCACCGCGCGCCAAGCGTCCGTTTCCTCGGCATCGTCAAAATCGAGCGTCTTCACGTAGAACCCGGCGCCACGCAAGTCAAAGTCGGGATTCGTCACATCGGCCGTCTGCTTGAACGACAGCACAGCCGTTGCCGTCGCGGCCGCGCCGCTCTCGGTCGAGTTGTCGATCGTCCACGCCGGATTCGTCACGCCCTCGATGTAGCTCGCCGCCCTCGGATCGACATAGAAGACGGTGTCGCGCAACCCGATGCCGTTGGCCGGACGAGGGGTCGTGCCGTTCGCGCCAACCGCCAGGACGATCGGCAACGCGAAGTCGCCCGGCTTCACGTCATAACGGAAGTAGAAGTCCGTATAAGCTGCACCTTGCAACTCGCCGTCATATGTCGCGTACCGAAGTTCGCCCGAAACATAGACACCAATCCGAAACGGATTGTAGACCATGTCGAACGTCTCCGAGTTGCTACCCGTGTGATGCAGACGCCAGTTCGCGTCCGCCAACGACCGCTTGGTCAGTCGCATGGCAAAACGCACCGACGCGCCCGACTGAAGCGGACTCGCCGCCGTGGCAACAGGCGCCGAGAGCGCAGTGCCCGACTCGTCCACGGGCGTAATGGCGGTGATGTCACCGGCCGCGCGCGCGCCCCAAGAGAGCGCAAACGCGCACCACGCAAGGGCCAGGGTTCCGACAAGGTTCTTCATGTTCTTCATGATGTTCGCTTTCTTCATTTCGAAATCGTGTTTGCCTGCGGCTTCGAGGGCGTGAGACGCTCGCGGACGGTCGCCAATTGACGCTGCCGCACATCCTCATACCGCTTGTTCAGCGCCGTCACCTTCTTGTGGAGCGCGACCCATTCCGGCACGTTCTGGAGCTTGCCAGGATCTTCGCCATGCAGCCGGATCAGCTCCTGCATGCGGTCGGCCAACGGCTTCCGTTCGGCCGCAATCGCCTGAAGCTCCTTTCGTGCATCAGCGACCGACTGGAGGAACTTTGGGTCGTTCATGTACGACGCCGGCGACTCACGCGGCGGCTCGACTGGCGGCGAAGCCTTCTCGCACCCTATAAAAACAAAGGCGCACGCGCTGGCTACAACCAACGCGGAGGACACGCGAAACGTGCTCGTCAGTGATTTCATAGTCTCTTGTTCGTCATCTGGGAGATCCAACCCCCTATTCAGTCAAAGCGAATAATACCAAAAACCTGTGCAAGAATGCAAGGCGTCCGCCCCCTTATGCCTTCAGTAGGTGCTGACAGGGTTGAGCACCTCGACCGCGATTGGCTGCAGCCGCTCGTCAATCGACCAGAAATAGTAGAAGTTCGGATACGGCTCGCCTGGATGCGCAAGCAACCAGTCTCGAACACCGTAGGACATTGCCGGCGACTCCTTCGTGTACGGATAACGGACATCGACCGTCGCCTGGAATTCCTTCGCATGACCACGCGGATGGAACGAACTCGCGTTGAAGGCGAACCACCGAAGCGGCACGTGGTTCTCGCGATTGGCAAAGACCGTCTTGCCATTCACCATGAAGCCCGTGATCTTGAAGGTCACGCTGTTCCATGTCTCGGCGGACGGACTGTAGGTCAACGAACTCGAGCCGGGCGCAAGACCGCGCAGCGCATACGGCGCGTGCGCCTGGCGGTACGGCTGCGTCGTCGCCCAGTCGGCGACCTCGTTCTTGTTCGAGATCATGAGGTACACGCTCATCCGCACGTTCGTCTTGGCCGCGTCGCTCGGATCGACAAACTCGCCCGTCGGAGGCTCGCTCACGCCGCCCCGCATCACCCAGCCCGCCTCCGTCGGCGGGATGTCGAGCCAGTACATCGCCGTCAGGTCCAGATTCGTCACGAACGTGCCGTTGTAGGACTGGAACTCCGCAAGATGGATCGTCTCGCTGCCATCGTCCGCCCAGGCGTTCCCGTAGAGGTCCTTTCCGCCCTCCAGCCAGTCCATGACCGCCTCACGGTAGCGGTTGTCTGCCGTGAGTCCCTGATCTTCGGACAGCGCCGGCGCAATCATCGCCGTCGCCTCGACCGTCACAATGTCATTCGAACAGTTCTTCGCCACGTTGACGCGATACGTCCGCGCACCCGTCGTCGTGAAGGTCTGCGGCGTCCCGTTCGTCGTCACCGCGCCCAACGCATACCAGCGATCGGCGGTGTACGTGACGTCCAGCCCGTTTGCATCGCCCTTGGGCACGACGGCGATCTTTCCTTCTCGCGATGTCACACCCTCAATCGTCTGCGCGAGATGCGCACCGATGTTGAGATAGACGAGGACGGAGCTGCCAAACGGCGTTGGATGGTTGGGGTCGATCTCCTGCCCCTCGTTGATGCGGCCGGGCGTGCGCGCCATCGCGCAGGTCCAGTCGTTCGAGGTCGCGCCCGCGTTCCGGAACGCGCCGAGCGAACGGGCATCGCCGCCGTGTTCGCGCCCTGCGAAGAAATATCGCCCGCCCGACTCGCTCGCGTTGAAGAAATCGACGTATGTCTGCGGGTCAAAGTCATCCATAGCCGTCCCCTCCCAATAGTTCGTCCCAATCATCACGAGTTCGTGCTCGACGATGCCCGTCGGACGAACAAGTTGGACTCCGATCGGCGCCGTTGCGACAATCTCGTGCGCGGACGAAAAGGCCGACGAACCAGCGTTCTCAAAGATCCAGTAGCCATCGACTTCGCCCGATGCCGCATCCAGCGTCTTGTCCGACAGCGCCTGCGGACACGCCACGACGAGGAACACGCAGTTGGACGCCGCGTTCTGCGTCTTCGTGGCGGGTACAGTCCCCATGCCAAGGTCATAGCCGAATCTCGCCACAGTATTCGTGTAAATTGTCCCCGTCTGTGGGTTCCCATCGAGGAAGCGGAGCGACCAGCCCGTCAAGTCGGCCTCGCGTGGCAACGCGATCTCGACATACTGCCGGTTGGCGTCGGAATTCTGCCAAAGCGTGTTGTAGCTGCCGAAGACGTTGATCTCGTTAATCCACGCCCAGCCCGGCGCCACCGTGTCAAGAATTGTGTAGGCCGAGAAGTCCCGTCCCGCATTGAGATCGACCGGCCGATACCACGACGGCGCCGTCCAGTCGGCCGACGAGAGGAAGTTCGTGCTCGGATGGTCGGCGTTCTTCGGCCAATACCGCACCTCCAGCGTGTACTGCACGACTTCGTTCGTCTCCGATGGCAGCATGACAGCCGCCGGACATGTGTCGTAGCTCGAACGGTAGATCCACGCCGACGTGCCCTGCGCCTGAGCCAGCGTCGCCGCCTGCGCCTGCGCATTGGTCTGCCAGTTCGCAAAGCCCCACGGCTCCTCGCCACGGAACCAGTGCAACGTCACCTCAAAACCCTTGTCGACGTCAATCTCGTCTTCCATCTGCGCGATGTAGACCTCGCCCTGTACCCCCCACGCCTCGCGGACAAGCGGCTGCTCTGACTTGTCCGTCACGTTTGCAATCGGCGTGTTCAGCTCAAGGTCGTGCCGGAAGGCCGCCACGTCGCGGAACGCGAGCTTGCCACGCACAGCCTCGGAGACCGACACCTCGTCGATCAGCACGCGCGCCGCCGCGTCGATCTTCATCTTGTCCGCATACGCCGGGACGCCTGCCGCCAGCCCCGAAACGCCAATGACCGCCAAGCGGAACGCCGCATAGTCATCGCCGTCCTTCGTTTTGTAGGAGTATGTACAATAGGCGTCGTTCGAGACGACGATCGTGTCGAGCCACGTCCACTGGTCGTCATAGAGAACGCCACCGTCCTTCGCGCCGAGAATCGCGACTTCAGTCGCGCCTTCCGCGCCCGGCAGACGCCGCGCACGGAAGCTGACCTCGCCAACCAAATTGGTCGCGAACGTCGGCGTCTGCACGAACGGCAGCTTCTGCGGGTAGAGGTCGGCGATATCCTCCTCGATGTCCTCCGTCACCGAGTTGTTGAGCGAAAGCGCGAGACCGACGTCCGTCGCAAGGCTGTCCTCGAGCGACCGCTCCGCGAGCGCGTCCGTCGTGCGCAAGTTCCAACCCCACCAGCAGCGGTCGTCGATCTGCGGCTCGTCGCGGCTCATGAAGCTCGTGATCTCAATCGCACCGTAGGACGGATCCTTCCCCGGATTCTTGGTCTCGTCCTGCGCGTCCCGGACAACCTGGCTGTCGAGGACAAGGCGCATCGCGCCCTTGAGGCCATGTTCGCCGATGTACGTCGAAATCGTGCCGCGCGCACGCTCTTCGGCCGTCATCCGCGAGAAGTCGTTCGTCGCGACATCTGTCCAGCCATCGACGTCAGCCGTATACCCCCGCAGGTAGGAGCTGCCGGCGATCTCGCGGTACTGCACGCGGATGACGCAGTTCGAGTCGGCGTTGCGATACGTGTAGCTCAGCATGCCGAGCCCGATGCCGCGCCCGTCGTAGCCGTCCATCAACGGCGAGCGAATCGACGCGACCTCGCCCGCGCGCACACGCGCCGGCTCAAGGCGGATCGTGTGGACGTCGTGCGTGTCAATCGTCTCGACATCAACCCACCCGTTCAAGTAGACGAAGTTCGTCGGACAGCCCTGCGTCGGGATGTCATTGAGGAAGTCCACGTTGTCGCTGTCGGAGTAGCTCGCCGCGCACCACTGCGTGAACGAGACGTCATCGACCACGATGTCGCCCGACCGCTTGCCCGTCGCAACCCGGATCAACGAGTCCGCCGAGTTCCGAACGGTGAACGTGCAATTCGTGTCGTAGGTGAAGCCCGTGACGGCCACCGTCCCGACCGACCGCTCCGTGCCGTCCTCCGTCACGAACAGTTCCAGCTGGCCCGTCGGCGGCACGGCGACGGCAGCGCGCTGAGTGCCGACGGTCTCTGGTCTGAATCGGTTCGACTTGAAGACCCAGTTCTGGTATTTCGACGCACTCAGCGAGGCGTAGAACATCTCATCCGCCGTCCCGGGATAGCTAACGCTTCCGCTCGCGCACGTCATGTCCGCAACGTCCTGGCCCTCAAGATCCTTGGCCTTGGTCGTGCCGGTCGGGAACGTCCCCGCCGCGCCGTTCGCGTAGCGCTGGGGCTTGATGAACTGCGCCGGACAGTTGAGCGACCCGAAGCCGAACGTGCCGAAAGTGAGAGCATCGTCCGACGTGTCCGTGTACGTGAGGACGTCGTGCGCCGTGTTGTTCGTCGAGTCAGACAGTTTCTTGCTCGCGTTCATGATACCGGCCTGCACGACCGTACTGCCGTCGTCCATCGTGCGGCAACGAATGAAGAGCTCACCATAAGACCCCTGGCTCTGAAGCCCCGTCGTGTCGCCGGCGTTGTTGCACCGCAGATATGTCTGGTCTGTATAGTTGCGCGTTGTGACATGCCGCCCGACAAGGCGCGGCAACACGGCGTCCTCGTCAGCGTCATAGGCCCACTTGTAGAGGCTGAGGCGAACCGTGTTGTTCGCAATGCGCTCGGCGCGCAGCTCGTAACCGCCTTCGCCCGGCTGGTAGTAGCCGACAAGCGAGACCGAGCCGTTGCCGTCGAACGCCGTCGAGGCGGCGGTCGTGCCCATGATTGCGCGCACCGTGAAGACATAGTTCTGCATCGATTCAAGCGCTTCTCCGTAGTAGTAAGCGAAGTCCTCGAACTTCGCGCCCTGCGCAACGCGCGCCTTCAGACGATAGGCATCGACGCCATGCGGCATCTCCTTCGTGTTCGTGAAGGAAAGCGCACCGGAACCGGCACCCGACAGCTGTAGGGCCATGTCGCCACCTTCGGCCGACTCGCGCCACTTCGCGCAGACCCACTGTGCGTTCTGAGCAAGCCAGCCCTTCGGGGTCAGGCACCGCGCGAACGACTCGTAAGCCGCGTAGTCGCCCCACCCCTTTTCGGGAGCCCACGGCTTCGTGCCCGCAAAGCCCTCCGTCCAGTAGAGCGCATTGGCGGTTGCCGTCGCCGACCAGCGCGACAGCTCGCTCGCATATTCGCGCGTGTCGGGCGAACTGCCGCTTTGCCGACCCTTCGTCTCGGAATACGCGCCGACATAGGTCGGCGGCGTCGCCGCGCTCGCGGCGTCCGACCAGGTGTTGAAGTCCTGGTAGTCGGCATGGACGACCGTGTACGTCATCTCGTCCGGGAAGGCGACGTCCTCCATCACGAGGAACAAGAGCGCACCCGTGACCGCATCGACCGAGATCGTCGTCCAGCCGCCATTGGCGGCATCGCTTCGGTAGAGGCGCTTGCCCGACCACGGCACAGATTCGACTGGGTTGCCGCCGAACGTGACGGCGGGATCGACGCCAACGATACGGAACCGGTAGTCGCCCGCCGGGAAGGCCGTCACGCTCGTCTCGTTCGTCGTCGTACGGAGAAACGCCTTCCACGTCGTGTCGGACACGAGATGAAACGGGATCTCGTTCGTGACCGCCCCGCCGACTCGATGAATCTGAAGGCGGAACTCGAGCTGGTCACTTTTCCCCTCGCGCAGACGGAAGAAGAAGTCCGTCCCCGTCGAAGGCAGCCCCTCGACGGGAAGCGCCGACGGGTCAAGCCGACTCTCGATGCGCGTGATGCGCTCGCTGTAGCCGGGCGTTCCGACGTTCTTGCCCGAATAGTCGACGTAGCCGTAGTACGGCGCGTCCAGTTCCGTGGCGTAGTAGAATTCGATGTCGCCCGGAACGTCCGGCAAGGTGAGCGAATCTGTCGAGGCGAGCGCGCCGTCGGACACCGCCAGCGCGAGGCTCTGCCAGTCGTTTGTCACGCCCAAGTACCGCCAACGGTAGTTCATCGTCGCTCGGATGCCGTCGATCCAATCCGTCTTTACGCTGCTGTCCGGCGGCATGTTCGTCGCAAGGTTGAGACCCGCCGCCGCCGTGAGGCCCGTCGCGCCGACGGACGGATACGCCGCCGACAAGACGCCCGTCCAGCCGATCACGTTTCGACGGCTACCGCCTGCGACAGAGGCACCTCGCGGCTCGGCCGTCGCCTGCATGGCCGGATACGAGACGATGATATTGTCGAGAATCAGAAGACCGTTATTCGCTGCAGTGCCAAGGTTGCCGCCGTCCAAGTCCATGCCATACGTGCCCTCGCTGCTAGCTGGATTGTCCAGACGGCGAATCCGCAAACGCATCGGGCCACGGCAGTGCGCCGCGAGCGCCGGGTTGACCGACGGATCCTGCACAGGCGCCCAGACGCGATAGAAGTTGTCGAATGACCCGGCGTTGCCGGACAACGGCAACTGCAGACGAAGAACATCATTCGTCGCGAGCGGCCCCGCGTCGTTACCGAAGACATGGCCCGTCAAGTTGACCGCGACCCAGGCACAGCGCCCGTAGACATTCGTTTCCGCTGCTTCGATGACGCCGCCCGCCGTCGAGACGATGCGAATCTCGTCGCAGTGCGTCGTGTCCGGCGCGACATAGCGGCCCGGAATGTCGTTGCCGTCCGCGTCCTTCTCCAATTCGAGATCGTCCGGGATGTTCGTCGAGACGACCGCTCCCAACTCGTTCGTCTTGAAGACGCCATAGGCAACCTCAACCGCAAGCCGCCCATTCTTGTAGCCCGTGAAGCCGTTCACTGCATCGAAGTAGACCGTGCCGATGCCATCGGCATAGCACGACGAAATGATTTGCGCCTCCGGCGTGTTCTGCATGACAAGCGTCCCCGCCGTCGTCTGGTTGGCCGTCGCCGTGCGGCTGCGGAAACTGTATCCCGTGTTGCTCCACGGCAGGGCGTTCTGGTAAGACTCGAGTTTGCTGGACGCGCCGGACGTCGTCTTGGGGTTCAGGTTGCCGACGCGGCAGTAGGCGATGTCCCACAAGACGGCGCCGTTTGCACCCTTGGCGTGCAGACGGATCTGATTGCCAGCGGCGAGGTTGGCGGTTGTCAGCAAGGGTTCGGCTTCGTCGAGGACTTCCCACCAGTTGCGCGTTGTCTTGGTGGCCGTCGTCTTGCCCGTGTAGTTGTCGTAGTCGACGGGACTCTTGACCGATGTCTTGATACGGTTCATGAGCAACAGACGGTCGGCCGCGTCCGTCGCGTTTCCGATCAGCTTGTAGTACGGATAGCTCCCGGCCGCGCCCCCGGCGAAATAGACCCGGTAGACGACGGCCGTCGCGACGGCCACCGTCGCGGCCAGCGCAGACGCCGCCCAAAGACGCCACCCGCCGCCGAACACGGCGGCCAGCTTGACGATTCGCGCGGACGCGAATTTCCGAATGAAGCTCATGTCTCTGCCCTCTTTTGAAAATCTCCGTCTGACAAGGCAAAAGGCGCCGACCCGCGAGGCGAGGGCACAATCCACCTAGTCTATTTTCTAGCGGATTATACCAAAAATCGTCGCCTGCGGACAAGAGCGCCCGCCACGGTGTTTTCAAATCCCCTTCTACTTCTGTCCATGTTCAGCCGAATATTACGCTGAAGAATTCTCGCCCTGTCAGCCCGCGAGTCCGAAAGAG
>ONTV01000134.1:4018-9648 GCA_900320855.1 uncultured Lentisphaerota bacterium | reverse complement strand
ACGCCGTGGCCTTGGATCAACTATCTTGGCAACGAGGACTTCTTCTCGCTCGTGTCAAATACGGCGGGAGGCTACTCGTTTTACAAGGATGCGAAGTTCCGGCGCATTACGCGCTACCGCTACAACGGCGTGCCGATGGATGCGGGCGGCATGTATTTCTACATCAAGGACGGCGAGATGGTCTGGAATCCCGGCTGGAAGCCGTGCAAGACCGAGCTCGACTCGTACGAGTGCCGGCACGGCATGGGCTACACGCGCATCACGGGCGCGAAGAACGGACTTTCGGCATCGCTTCTGATGTTCGTTCCGCTCAAGACGCATGCGCAGGTCCTGAAGCTCACCTTGACGAATACGACGAGAAAACCGAAGAAGGCGAAGCTCTTTTCGTTCGCCGAATGGTGTCTTTGGAATGCGTCAACGGACATGGAGAACTTTCAGCGCAACTTCTCCACAGGCGAGGTTGAGGTCGAGGGTTCGACGATCTATCACAAGACCGAGTACAAGGAGCGCCGTAGCCACTATGCGTTTTACGGCGTCAACGCGAAGATCGCAGGATTCGACACCGATCGCGAGACGTTCCTCGGCCTTTACAACGGCTTTGACGATCCGCAGGCGGTTCGTGCGGGCAAGTGTGCGAATTCCATTGCGCATGGCTGGAGCCCGATCGCGGCACATCAGCTGAATGTCTCGCTCAAGCCAGGCGAAAAGAGGGATTTTGTCTTTACGCTCGGTTACGTCGAACTGCCCGATGCCGAGAAGTGGCAGAGGAAGGGTGTGATCAACAAAAAGCCGGCGAAGGCGATCCTGAAGGCGTTCGATACGGCGAAGAAGGTCGAGCGTGCGTTTGCGGCGCTCAGGACCTATTGGGACGAATTGCTGTCGATCTACACGGTGAAGACCGGAAACGCGAAGATCGACCGGATGGTCAACATCTGGAACCAGTACCAGTGCATGATTACGTTCAACATGTCGCGCTCTGCGTCGTTCTTCGAGAGCGGCATCGGCCGTGGCATGGGCTTCCGCGATTCGAACCAGGACCTCGTCGGCTTCGTCCACCAGATTCCCGACCGCGCCCGTCAGCGCATCCTCGACATCGCGGCGACGCAGTTTCCGGATGGTGGGTGCTATCACCAGTACCAGCCGCTCACGAAGCGCGGCAACAACGACATCGGCGGTGGTTTCAACGACGATCCGATGTGGCTCATCTTCGGCACGGTCGCCTACCTCAAGGAGACGGGCGACTTCACGATCCTCGACGAGTCCGTGCCGTTCGACAACGTGAAGGGCAGCGAGGTTCCGCTCTTCGAGCACCTTCGCGTCAGCTTCAACCACGTCATCCGCAACCTCGGGCCGCACAAGTTGCCCCTGATCGGCCGCGCGGACTGGAACGACTGCCTCAACCTCAACTGCTTCTCGCACGATCCGAACGAGTCGTTCCAGACGACCGAGAACAGGGCCGAGGGCTCGAAGGCGGAGTCGCTGATGATCGCGGGGCTTTTCTGCGTCTGCGGAAAGGACTATGCGGCGCTCTGCAAGCGTCTCGGTAAGTCGGCCGAGGCCCGTCGCGCGGCGAAGGCCGTTGCGCAGATGGAGCGGTCCATTGAGAAGTACGGCTGGGACGGTGAATGGTATCTCCGTGCCTATGACTTCTTCGGACGCAAGGTCGGCTCGAAGCGGAACGAGGAGGGCAAGATCTTCATCGAGTCGCAGGGCTGGTGCGCGATGGCCGAGATCGGCAAAGCGAAGGGCCTGCCCGCGAAGGCGCTCGACTCGACGAAGAAATATCTCGAGTGCGAGCACGGCATCGTTCTCAACCAGCCGGCGTTCACGCGCTACGTGGTCGAGTACGGCGAGATCTCGTCCTATCCCGCGGGTTACAAGGAGAACGCGGGCATCTTCTGCCACAACAACCCGTGGATCATCATCGCCGAGGCGATTGCCGGCCGGGGCGACGATGCCTTTGCGCACTGGGCGAAGATCGCGCCGAGTTATACCGAGGACCGTTCGGAACTTCACAAGGTCGAGCCCTATGTCTATTCGCAGATGGTCGCCGGCAAGGATGCGGCGAAGCCCGGCGAGGGCAAGAACTCGTGGCTCACCGGCACGGCGGCCTGGAACTGGTATGCGATCAGCGAGTACATTCTCGGCGTCAAACCCGACTACGATGCGCTTGTCATCGATCCCTGCGTTCCGAAGTCGTTGAAACGATTCACGGTCACGCGCCGTTTCCGCGGCGGGGAGTACGTCATTGACGTGACGAACAGGCGCGGCGTCGGGCACGGCGTCGAGTCCGTGAAGATGGATGGCGTTCTCCTGGCGGACAACCGTCTTCCGGTGCGACCCGGTCGCCATTGCGTCGAGGTCGTTCTGTGAGCCGCGTAAAAAGAGCAATTTCGTAATGAAGGAGTGAAGGAGGAAAGATGATGCTGAAGACATTATCACGCGAGGCCATTGCGTCAGTTGTGGCTATCGTTTCGTTCGCAGTTGGTGCCGTGGAGACGCCACCGCAGATCTTCAAGCCGGGACGTGGTTCGCCGAAGCTGCGCACGTCGCTCCGGGCCGTCATGCCAGCGATTCCCGATGCGAAGTGGACGAAGGGCTGGTGGATGCCGCGGCACGAGCAGAAGCTCGCAGAGATCCGGAAGATCGGAAACCCGAAGGTCGTCTTCCTCGGCGACTCGATCACGCACTTCTGGGAGGATTCCGGGCGGGGGCTCAGGACCTGGAACAAGTACTTTACGAACGAGACCTACAGGGCGGTCAATCTCGGCTTTTCCGGCGATCGCACGGAACATGTGCTCTGGCGCATCGCGCACGGCGAACTCGACGGCTATCAGGCGAAGGCCGTCGTGCTGATGCTCGGAACGAACAACACGGGCCATTTTCCGATCGAGAAGGAGCCGCCGGAGGCGACCATCCTGGGGATGCAGGCCGTGGTGCGGGCGATCCGCGCCAAACAACCGCAGGCGAAGCTCGTCATCTGTGCGATTTTCCCGTGCGACGACAAGGCCGACGGACAGCGCCGCCTGCGCAACGAGATCGTCAACAAGGAGATCCAGAAGCTCGCGGACGGACGAAACATCTTCTGGCTTGACTTCACGACCTCGTTCCTGACGGCTGACGGCGAGCTGCTCGGCGAAATCATGCCGGATCGCCTGCATCCCGCCGCGCACGGCTATGAGATCTGGGCGAACGCCGTTCTTCCGTATCTCAATCACGCGCTGACGGCGAAGGATGGCGAGGAGTTTTTCTTCCCCTCGACCTTCGCGCCGCGCGTCAAGTCCGAGGTGACGGGCGCGCACACGATGCCGGCGATACCCATGGCGACGTTCGGCATGAGATGGTGGGGCGAGTTCGCGGACCGTCCGCTCGAGACGATGAAGAAGATCGCGGACAATCCCGTCGTCCAGGTCGACGAGAAAGGCGTGACGAACCGCTGGTTCGACGTCGTCATGGTCGGCGACTCCATCACGCACCGGTGGGAGCGCAGCGGCTGCGGCGGCGAGGAAACGTGGGCGCTCTTGACGAACCGCTATGCCGTCCTCAACCTCGGCTACGGCGGCGATTCGACCGAGCACTGCCTCTGGCGCATGAAGTACGGCGAGCTCTACGGCTACAAGGCGAAGCTCTTCACCGTGATGATTGGCACGAACAACAACGGCGCCCCGGGAACGTCCCGCGGTATCGAGGCGGTCGTGCGGACGATCCGCGAGATCCATCCCGAGTCGAAGGTCGTCGTCCTGGACATCTTCCCGCGGAACGCGACTGCGGACGATCCGATGCGCCGGAAGTGCGCCGAGATCTCGGCGGAGGCGCGGAAGCATCTCGGAGACAAGGATCCGAACGTCATCTTCCTCGACCTGAACGCGAAGTTCCTCGAACCGGACGGCACGCTCACGAGGGAGATGTTCCCCGATCTGTTGCATCCGGCGGCGAAGGGCTATCGCGCCTGGTATGACGGGATCCTGCCGACCATTCGTGAGCTGGTCGGAAAATGAAGAGCGTCGTACTTCTTTCGTTGTGTCCGCGATGCGCGAGAACGGGAAGCTCACGCGTCTTGATGTGAAACGCCCCGCCGGCTCGACGGAGAAGCTCCGCCTTAAGGTTCCAGGCATGCAGGAGATCGTCGAAAGGTAGTGATAAGATAAAGAAGCTGATTACATGATGACGATTCTTCTCTTGCATCAGCACGACTCGTCCATTTGGCGGACGCAGCGTGCGGGGCTGCGCCGCTACGGCGAAGTCCAGGGCTGGGCGTTCGCCGACTGGTGCATTCCGCCGGACACGGATCGACGCGCGCTCGTCGCCCGCATCCGTACGCTCAATCCGGACGGCATCATCTCCTCGCTCGGCTGGAAGCTGCCGGATGTCCTCTGCCTGCGGTTCCCGCTCGTCTGCTTCGACTGTCCGCCCAAAGCCGTGCCGGAGTCGACCGTGCTTCTTGTCCACGACGCGGAGAAGACGGCGCACCTGGCCGCCTGCGAGCTGTTTCCGCTCAGGTGCGCGGCCTACGCCTACGTCGGTGTGCCGGGCGACTGGTACTGGAGCCGTGAACGCGGCGTGGCCTTTCGGCGCGAAGTCGCGGCGCAGGGTCTCGCGGCCGCCCCGTCGTTCGAGCCGGCGGACGGTCGGACGTCCGTCGTCGCGGCGTTGCGTCAGTGGGTGCGCGCGCTGCCGCGTCCGTGCGGCGTCTTTGCGGCAAACGACGAGATGGCGCTGCGCGTGATGGCCATCGCTCGACAGGAGGGGCTGCGCGTGCCGCAGGATCTCGCGCTGGTCAGCGTGGACGACTCCGCGCGGTGCGTGAAGGTCGAACCGACGCTGACGAGCGTGGCGCCGGACTGGGAGGCGGGCGCGTTTCTTGCAGCCGAGGCGTTGGATCAGATTTTGAGGGGGCATCGGATCGAAGGCCGCCGCACGTTCTGTCCGCTGGGTCTCATCTCGCGCGGATCGACGCGCCGGACGTCGCGCGCCGTCGACGAGATCCGCGTGAGGACTGGCGTCGCGTTCATTCGCGAGAATGCCTGCGCGGCGATTTCCGTCGCGGACGTCGTGCGGGTGATGCGCGGGTCGCGGCGGTCGGCGGAGATGGCGTTTCGTGCGGTGACGGGACGGAGCGTCCTGGAGGAGATTCGCCGCATCCGCTTCGAGCGGGCCCGGCTGCTCGTGCGCAGCGGCGTGACGGGCGAGGCGGCGGTCGCGAACCGCTGCGGCTATGCGAGCCTGCCCTCGTTTTCCCGCATGTTCAAGAAGGCGCACGGCATGTGCTTCCGCGCGTGGGTGAAGAAGGAGCGCCTTTGAGTTGGTGCGTCAGGCGCTCAAAATGTCGCGTAAAATATAAGCATGAGATGCGCCAAAAATAAGGCGAGTTTTGGCATAATGTGCACATGCGCTTGTTCAAGAAAGAAAATGTGTGCCTTGCCCTCGCGTTGTCAGCGCTGCTGGCGACGGCCGTTGACTTCGCGGCGTTCGAATCTTGTTTTCTCCTTCAAGGGGCGAAATCTGCTCGATATCCGGCGTGCAGGCGCCCCGCGTGAAGAGACGGGCGGCGAGAAATGGGATGGCAAGACGCAGTTGGCCCGGCTGATTGCCCGCCGAGGCGGCAATGAAGGTGCGTACGGCGGCATCCT
>ONTV01000134.1:0-3995 GCA_900320855.1 uncultured Lentisphaerota bacterium | reverse complement strand
CACTTCTTCAACAAGCGGAGACCGTGCGTAAAGGACAGCAAATGGCGGCAACCGCTCACGGGAATCTGATTTTTGCTATAATACGCCGCATGGGCATCAAGATTCTAGGAACGGGGAGCTATCTGCCCCCGAAAGTCCTCACCAACGCGGACATCGCGACGGCGCTCGACACCTCTGACGAGTGGATCTTCTCGCATACGGGAATCCACGCGCGTCACGTGGCCGAAGAGGGCGAGACGACGTCCACGATGGCGACGAAGGCCGCAAAGGCCGCGCTGGACGCGGCGGGGCTGGCGCCGCCGGACGTCGGGCTGATCGTGCTGGCGACATCGACGCCGGACTACAACACCTTCCCCTCGACGGCCTGCATCGTGCAGGGCCTCCTTGGCTGCACGAACGCCGGCGCCTACGACCTGCAGGCGGCGTGCGCGGGCTTCGTCTACGCGCTGGAGCAGGCGCGCGGATGGCTCGCCTGCAATCCGGGCCAGAAGGCGCTCGTCATCGGCTCGGAGTGCCTGACGCGCATCGTGGACTGGACGGACCGCAGTTCGTGCATCCTCTTCGGCGACGGCGCGGGGGCGGTCGTGGTCGGTTCGGACGGCACGGCTTCCGCCCCGGCGGCGACGACGATCCTCGGCGCGGACGGCACGGGGCGCCACTTCATCCAGCGCACGGGCGGCACGATGGCGTCGCTTCCGCTCGACCCGCAGACGGGCATCCCGACGGCCGAGCCGCAGGTGCAGCGCTCGACGCTCTCGCTCATGGGCCACGAGGTCTTCGCGTTCGCCGTCAAGACGATGTCGCGCGTGACGCATGACCTCTGCGCGCGCAAGGGCGTCGAGACCTCGTCGCTCGACCGCGTCTTCGCGCACCAGGCGAACGGGCGCATCATCGAGGCGTGCGCGCGGCGCATGAAGCTGCCGCTCGAGAAGTTCTGGCTCAACCTGGCGGACACGGCCAACACGTCGGCCGCGTCCATCCCGATTTCGCTTGACCAGGCGGTGCGCGCGGGCGAGCTCCGGGACGGCATGAACGTCGTCCTCGTCGGCTTTGGCGCGGGCCTCACCTTTGGTGGGACGTACCTGACCTGGCCCCATCTCTGACCTCTCACAACGAAGGAATCCAACCATGAAGAAAGTGATGATCACCGGCATCGGCATGCTCTGCGCGAGCGGCAACGGCAAGGCGGCCGCCTGGGCCAACCTCAAGGCGGGCAAGCCCGGCATCGGCCGGATCACGAAGTTCGACCCGTCCCGCTGCACGTCGCAGGTCGCGGGCGAAGTGAAGGACTTCGCGGCCTACGCCATCGACGGCGGGCTCCTGGACAAGCGCGAGGCGCGGCACATGGCGCTCTTCTCGCAGTATGCGGTCGCGGCGGCGGTCGAGGCGTGGAAGGACGCGGGCTACACGGCCGAGGCGAAGCCCGACATGGATCGCGTCGGCGTCCTGATCGGCAACGGCATCGGCGGCCTGGACGTGACGGGCGACAACTACAAGGTCCTCTTCGACCGCGGACCGGACCGCGTCTCGCCGCTCGCGATTCCCGAGCTGATTCCGAACGAGGCGGCGGGCAACATCGCCATCGCGCTTGGCGCGAAGGGCCCGGCGCAGGTCGTCGTGACGGCGTGCGCGTCCTCGACGGACGCCCTTGGCCTCGCACTCGACATGATCCGCGCGGGCCGCGCCGACGTCATCGTCGCGGGCGGCACCGAGGCGGCCATCACCGAGTTCGCGATCGGCGGCTTCATGAAGATGAAGGCCCTCTCGACGCACTACAACGACGCGCCCGAGACGAGCTGCCGTCCGTTCACGAAGGGCCGCGACGGCTTCGTCATGGGCGAGGGCGCGGCGGTGCTCGTGCTGGAGAGCGAGGAGCACGCGAAGGCGCGCGGCGCGAACGTCTATGCGGAGCTCGCGGGCTACGGCGCGACGTGCGACGCCTACCACATCACGGCGCCGGACCCGTCCGGGGCCGGGGCGATCAAGGCAATCGAGATCGCGCTGGCGGACGCGGGCGTGACCGACCGCTCGACGGTCGACTACATCAACGCGCACGGCACCTCGACGCACCTCAACGACCAGATGGAGACGAAGGCGTTCAAGACGATCTTCGGCGAGGAGGGCGCGAAGAAGATCAACGTCTCCTCGACGAAGTCGATGCACGGCCATCTCCTCGGCGCGACGGGCGCGCTGGAGGCGGCGATCACGGCGCTCGCGATCAAGGAAGGCTTCGTGCCGCCGACGATCAACTACGACGCGCCCGACCTCGAAGTCGACGCCGCGAAGGGCGAGACGCCCCTCGACCTCGACTACACGCCGAACGTCGGCGTGACGCGCGACATCCGCGTCGCGCTCTCGAGCTCGCTCGGCTTCGGCGGCCACAACGGAATCCTGGTGCTGAAGAAGGTGGAAGGGTGAAATGAACCTTCCGCAATTCAAGACCGTCTACAACCAGAGCGGCGAGGCGCTGCTGCCGCACCGTCCGCCGTTCCTTTTCGTTGACCGGCTCCTGTCGGCGGACGAGACGGGCGGCATCGGGGAGTACACGTTCACCCGCGAGAAGAACGAGTTCTTCAAGGGCCACTTCCCGACCTATCCCGTCGTGCCGGGTGTCATCCTCATCGAGGCGATGGCGCAGGTCGCGGGCGCGGTTGTCGTCGCGCGCGGCGTGCTGGGCGCGGACGCGACGTTCCTGCTGGCGGCCGTCTCCGACGCGCGCTTCCGCCATCCGTTCCGTCCGGGCGACAAGCTCGTCACGGTCGTCGAGACCGTGCGCGCGAAGAAGCCGCTCGGCATCTTCAAGTTCAAGGGCTACCTGAACGGCGAGGCGGACGCGAAGGGCCTGCCGGCGGTCGAGTGCACGGTGAAGTGCATGATGGGCGACGGAGGGCACGCGGCATGATTCGGATCGTCACAGCGGCCGACCGCCGTCTCGCCGCGTTCAACGCGCGTCCCGCGTTTCCGGAGGAGGCCGAGAAGGCCGCCGCCGCCGCGCTGGCCGACATCCGCGCGCGCGGCGACCGGGCCGTCCTCGACCTCGTCGCGAAGTTCGAGGGCTTCAAGGCGCGCCGCGCGGCCGACCTCAAGGTCGATCTCGCGGACGTCTCCGAGAAGGGGCTCGACCCGAAGCTCGTCAAGGCCGTCAAGGACGCGCATCGCCGCGTCCTCGCGTTCTCGAAGGCGTCGCTCCGCCAGCCCTGGTCGATGAAGACGCCGAAGGGCGGCTCGGCCGGCGAGTTCTATTCGCCGATGGACCGCGTGGGCGTCTATGTGCCGGGCGGCACGGCGCCGCTCGCCTCGACGGCGGTCATGACCGTCACGCTCGCGAAGGCGGCGGGCGTGAGGGAAATCGTCGCCTGCACGCCCGCCGGAAAGGACGGCAAGGTCAACCCCGTCCTCCTCTTTGCGCTCAAGCTTGCGGGGGCGACGGAAGTCTATCGCGTCGGCGGCATCCAGGCGATTGGCCTTCTGGCGTTCGGCACGAAGACGTGCCGCAAGGTCCAGAAGATCGCAGGCCCCGGCAACGCCTTCGTCACGGCGGCGAAGCGCCAGGTCTACGGCTATGTCGCGATCGACCAGGTCGCGGGGCCGAGCGAGATCGCCGTCCTCACCGACGGGTCGGTGGACGTGCGGTGGATCGCGGCCGACCTCCTGTCGCAGGCCGAACACGGCTCCGGCTACGAGAAGTCGCTTTGCGTCTGCACGTCCGCCGCGTTCGCCGAGAAGATTCGCGCGGAAGTCCTCGCGCAGACGAAGACGCTGTCGCGCCGTGCGCTCGTCGAGCGCGTCATCGACCGCGACGGCATTCTCATTGTCGTCGCGAAGGACGTCGCCGAAGGGCTGGCCGTCGTGAACGCCTTTGCGCCCGAGCATTTCGAGATCATGACGAAGGACGCGCTCAAGGTGATGAAGGGCGTCCGGTCGGCCGGCGCCGTCTTCGCGGGCGCCTGGACGCCCGAGTCGGCGGGCGACTTCGTCGCGGGCCCGTCGCACGT
>ONTV01000114.1 GCA_900320855.1 uncultured Lentisphaerota bacterium | reverse complement strand
CTCTCCACCTCCACCTTGAGTCTCCAACTCTTGAGCCCGCCTCCACCTTGCGCGCGCTGAGGATCGACGCCTACTTGCGCATCACGGCCTGTTTTTGCTATACTACGCGAAATCTCGTCGTCGGGGGCTAACCGGCGGCGACTGGCAAATTGCGGACAAAACCCTGGACAAGGGGCACAAATCCGCGCAAAAGGAAAGAGAAAAGAAAGATGCAGAAGAGCTACCGTGCTCCGAACCCGGGCGAGAACCGCGCCTGGTATCTCATCGACGCGAAGGACCAGCCGCTTGGCCGCCTCGCCGTCGTCATCGCCAACAAGCTCCGTGCGAAGGACCTGCCGACGTTCGATCCGTCCGTCGACGCGGGCGCGTTCGTCATCGTGACGAATGCCGCGCTCGTCGCGCTCACGGGCAAGAAGGAGGAGCAGAAGGAATACCAGCGCTACTCCGGCTACCGGAACGGCCTGAAGCGCTTCACGGCCGCCGAGATGCGCGCGAAGCATCCCGACCGCATGATCAAGGAAGCCGTCTGGGGCATGCTCCCGAAGAACAACATCGCGCGCAAGATGATGACGCGCGTGAAGGTCTTCGCGGGCGCCGAACACACGCACGCCGCGCAGAAGCCGGTCGAAATCAAGCTCTAAGGGGGGATCTGAGAAAATGGCTACCAAGAAGGCAATTTCCGCCGGTACCGGCCGTCGCAAGACCGCGACCGCCCGCGTGAACCTGGTCGAGGGCTCGGGCAAGTGGATGGTGAACGGCGAGGATCTCGCGAAGTACATCCCGTCCGAGGCGCTGCGCGACTACCTCAAGCAGCCCGTCGCGATTTCCGGCTATGACATGGAGAAGGTCGACGTCGTGTGCTACGCCAAGGGCGGCGGCATCTCCGGTCAGGCGGGCGCGATCCGCCACGGCCTCGCCCGCGCGCTCGTCGCGGCCGACGAGTCCACGCGCGCCGCCCTCAAGAAGGCCGGCTGCATGACGCGCGACAGCCGCATGAAGGAACGTAAGAAACCCGGTCAGCCGGGCGCTCGCAAGCGCTTCCAGTTCTCGAAGCGCTAAAAGGCGAAAACGGAACGGCGGCGCGTTCGCCGCCGTTTTCGTTTTTATTGGAAGGCTAAGATATGGCATTTGGTTTTCTGAAGAAGATTGCCGCCGCGTTGACGGGCAAGAAGCCGCAGGCGACGGCGCGGGCAAAGTCCGATGGCGCGAGCGGGGCGAACGGCGGCGGCAAGAAGCGCCGTCGCGGCGGACGCGGGCGCGGCAAGGGCGGCGAGGGCGCGGGCCGCGCGCAAGGGCAGGGCGGTTCGCAGAAGCCGGCGGCGTCGAAGCCGTCCCGGCAGTCGGCGTCGGGCGAGAAGCCGGCGCGCGCCTCCCAGCCGAAGGCGGCGCGTGGCGAACGGCGCGGCGAGCGCAGTGAGCGCGGCGGCCGGGGCGGTCGCGGCGGGCGGCGCGGGCCGGCGCCGGTCAACACGGCGGCGAACGAGATGCGTCCCGGCGGCGAGGTGAGCGCGGAGGAGCTGGCGGCGCGCCTGGCCGCGCACGCGGCGTGGTCGCTCGAGTCGTTCGTCGTCGAGCCGATGGAGGGCAAGAAGCGCTTCCACGACTTCGACCTGCCGAGCGAGGTCATGCACGGCATCGCCGACCTCGGATTCAAGTACTGCACCGAGATCCAGGCCCTGAGCCTTGAGCAGGCGCTCGCCGGCAAGAACATCGCCGGCAAGGCGCAGACCGGCTCCGGGAAGACGGCGGCGTTTCTCGTCGCGATCCTGACGCGCTATCTGCGCAGTCCCGAAAACCGCGCGAAGGAGGGCGGCGCGCCGCGCGCGCTCGTCATCGCGCCGACGCGCGAGCTCGTCATCCAGATCTGCAAGGACGCCGACGCGATCGGCAAGTACACGGGGCTTCGCTCGCTCGCCATCTACGGCGGGATGGACTATGACCGCCAGCGGCAGGAGGTCCTCTCCGCGCCGGTCGATCTGCTCGTCGCGACGCCGGGGCGTCTGCTCGACTTCACGAAGAGCCGGGTCATCAACCTCTCGCACGTCGACACGCTCGTCATCGACGAGGCCGACCGGATGCTGGACATGGGCTTCATCCCGGACGTCCGCCGCATCATGAGCTACTTGCCGCCGAAGAACAGGCGCACGACGATGCTCTACTCGGCGACGCTGAACGAGACGGTGATGCGCCTGGCGATGAACTGGATGGAGGAGCCCTACAAGGCCGAGGTCGAGGGCGAGACGAACGCGACCGACACGGTCAAGCAGGTCGTCTACGTCATCCAGGCGAAGGACAAGTTCACCGTCCTCTTCAACCACATCGCGCTTCACCCCGACGCGCGCACGATCGTCTTCTGCAACCGCAAGTGCACGACGGAGGACGTCTACGAGTCGCTGAAGGTGCGCGGCGTGTCGGTCGAGATGCTGTCGGGCGACGTGAACCAGAACAAGCGCCTCAAGGTGCTGGACGCCTTCCGCGACGGCGAGGTGAAGATCGTCGTCGCGACGGACGTCGCGGGGCGCGGCATCGACGTGAAGGGGCTGGAGTACGTCATCAACTTCGACTTCCCCTACGAGGCGGAGGACTACGTGCACCGCATCGGCCGCACGGGCCGCGCGGGCTCGACGGGCATCGCGATCTCGTTTGCGGACGAGTTCGAGAGCTGCCAGATCCCCGCGATCGAGGAGTTCATCAAGGAAGAACTCAAGTGCACGGTGATCGGTCCGGACGACCCGCTTCTGAAGCCGATTCCGCCGCGCCACACGAAGCTGGGCGCGATCGACGCGGAGGCGAAGGCCGCCGTGGATGCGCGCGAGGCGGCGGGCGAGGAGGAGAAGGCGGCGGCGGCCGCGCTCGTCGGGGCGAACGCCGTCACCGGCACGGGCGCGCCGGCGATCCTGAAGGAGGATGCGCCGCAGCGCGAGCTGCCGAAGTTCGAGCATGCCCTTGATCCGGCGAAGCCCGCGCCCGACGAGTCGAACGTCTACGCGAAGCCCGTCGAGCAGACGGCCAAGACCGAAGAGTGGAAGATGTGAGGCGCCCATGACGCATCCGGCGAAAGAGATCCACACCGCGCTGTGGGGCCATGAGGAATGGCTCGTCCACACGTCGCGCATCCTCGTGAAGAAGATCGTCGCGAACGACCGCCTGAGCGTTCAGGTCCATCCGAACGACATGACGGCGAAGACGGTCGGCGGCGATCCGAAGACGGAGATGTGGTGCGTCCTCAAGGCCGGGCCGCTCTTTGCGGGCGTCAAGCCGGGGACGACGGCGGCGGACGTCGAGCGGGCCGTGAAGGACGGCTCGTTCGAGGACATCCTCGTGCGCCACGAGACGAAGGTCGGCGAGTGCTACTTCATCCCCGGCGGGCTCGTCCACGCGATCGGCGAGGGCACGAGCGTCTACGAGGTCCAGCAGCCGAGCACGACGACGTTCCGCCTCTACGACTGGGGGCGGGTCGGGGCGGACGGCCAGCCGCGCCCGCTTCACGTGAAGGAGGCCCTGGCGGCGATGGACCTGTCGCTCCCGCCGCCGGTGCCGACCGACGCGGTGGACTGCCCCTATTTCACATTCCGCACGGTGGCGGCCGTCGCGTTGCCCGCCGAGCCGACGGAGCGCGTCGTCCATGTGCCGGCGACGGGCGAGACGCTTCTTCTGGAGCCGGGCGAGTCCGCCCTGCTGGCGGACAAGGCGTTCGTCTCGGTCGTCAAGTAGGCTTCGGACCGCCTGGCATGGGAAAGCGTGCCTTTGACAAGGTCATGCGTGTGGCGGGGCTTGGCCTCGCCGCAGTCGTCGGATGTGTCACGGAACCGCCGTCGCCCGAGCCAATCCGTCGGCTGGAGGTCGTCGCCGTCTCGGAGTGCCCGCGTCCGTCGCAACCGGAGGGGCTGAGCGGTGTCACGCGCCTTGCCGGCAACCGGTTTTTGGCGATTGACGACCGGGGCGGACGGCTCTGGGCGCTGGACGTCGCCTTTCATGCGACGAATGCGAATGCGCTGGCGGGCTGTTCGCTTCCGTCCCATGTCGTGCTGGCGGGCGTCGTGGACGGTGAGGGCTGCGCCTGGGATCCCTTGCGGAAGACCGTCTGGGTCAGCGACGAGAAGGGGCCGCACGTCTCCGAACACGATCCGCAGACGGGGCGGCGTCTCGGCGAGCTGAAGCTGACGGACGACTTCCGGCGGATTCGCCCGAACCGGGGCCCGGAAGGGCTGACGATTTCGCCGGACGGGCTGACGCTTTGGACGTGCCCCGAAGAGGCGGTGGAAGGGGACGGGCCGCTCGCGTCGCCGACGAACGGGACGCTTGTGCGTCTGCACCGCTATGTGCGTGCGTCGGGACGGGCGGCGTGGCGTGCCGTCGAGGAGATTCCGTATCGCGTCGATCCGCTGGGCGGGCGGGACTACGGCGGCAAGTCGTGCAGCGGCGTTTCGGGGCTGTGCGCGCTGGCGGACGGCACGCTGCTCGTCCTGGAGCGCGAGATGAGCGTAAAGGGGTTCTTGCCGTCCTTCCGCCTTCGGCTCTACGAGGTGCGGCCGGATCGGCCGAAGCGGCTTCTGCTTGACCGCGACACGGGACTGGCGATGTACGAGGGGATTTGCGTGGCGGAGGAGGCGCCGGACGGATCGCAGGTTCGCCTGTTGCTCGTCTCCGATGGCGGCGGGCTGCCGACGGAGGCGCTCCTCTTGATTTCATGCGAACGAAAAGTGTATAATACGCGCGAACATTCCCCAGAAAAGGATAAGGAAAATGGCTAATATCAAGGGCGGCCGCGCCGCCAGGAAACGTGACCGTCAGAACGAGAAGGCGCGCAAGCGCAACTCGACGTGCAAGGCGAAGCTGCACGATGCGCACAAGGTGCTCTTCAAGCTTGCGGACGCAGGCTCGAAGGAAGATGCAGAGAAGAAGCTTCGCGATTTCGTCTCCGGGCTTGATCGGGCCGTGAAGCGCGGCATCATCACGAGGAACACGGCTGACCGCAAGAAATCGCGCGCGCAGCTCAAGGTCAACAAGATCGCCGCCAAGTAAGAACCTCATAGGAAAAACGGGAATGTGATGGTCTCGGGCATCGGAATGTAAGGCATTCGGGTGCCCGATTCGCTTTCAACCAGCAAACGAAACTGAAACAACAAGAACCAGAAAGGAACTAGAGAAAATGGACAAGATGACTCTCCGTGACGTCGATCTCAAGGGCAAGCGCGTCGTCATGCGCGTGGACTTCAATGTGCCGATGGCCAAGGACGGCAGCGGCAAGATCACGGACGACACGCGCATCGTCGCGGCGCTCCCGTCGATCAAGTACGTCCTCGAGCAGGGCGGTAGCCTCGTGCTGATGTCGCACCTCGGGCGTCCGAAAGGCGTCAAGCTCGGCAAGCCGGCGAATCCCGACAACGCGGCGTTCACGCTCAAGCCCGTCGCCGAGGCGCTTTCCGAGAAGCTCGGCCTTGCGGTCAAGTTCGTCCCGGACTGCCTTGCGGCCGATGACGTCGTCAAGACCCTCAAGCCCGGCGAAGTCGCGCTTCTCGAGAACACGCGCTTCTACAAGGCCGAGGACGGCAAGGTGAAGAAGGACGACGAGAAGAAGGGCATCCACCTCACGGACGAGGAGTTCGCGGCGAAGAAGGCCGAGCTCAAGGCCGACCGCGCGGCGATGGCGAAGAAGCTCGCCTCCTACGGCGACATCTACTGCAACGACGCGTTCGGCACGGCGCACCGCGCCCACGCCTCGACGGCCGTCATCGCCGACTACATCCAACCGGCGGTCTCGGGCTTCCTCCTTGAGAAGGAGATCCAGTTCCTCGGCGATGCGGTCGAGAACCCGGTCCGTCCGTTCGTCGCCATCCTCGGCGGCGCGAAGGTCTCGGACAAGCTCGCGGTCGTGAAGGCCCTCCTCAACAAGGTCGACACGCTCATCATCGGCGGCGGCATGGCCTACACCTTCAAGAAGGCGCAGGGCCTCAAGATCGGCACCTCCCTCTGTGAAGACGAGCAGGTCGCCTATTGCAAGGAGATGCTGGCGGCGGCGGCGGCGAAGGGGATCAAGATTCTCCTCCCGATCGACAACGTCATCGCGAACAAGTTCCCGGAGACGAAGGACGCCTCGGACATCGAGCTGAAGACGGTCGAGGGCGACATTCCGGATGGCTGGATGGGCCTCGACATCGGGCCGAAGACGGTCGAGCTGTTCGCGGCGGCGGTGAAGGACGCGAAGACGGTCGTCTGGAACGGCCCGATGGGCTGCTTCGAGTTCGCGCCGCTCGCGAAGGGCACCTACGGCGTCTGCGACGCGGTTGCGACGGTGAAGGCCAACGGCGGCACGTCGATCATCGGCGGCGGCGACTCGGTCTCGGCGGTCAAGAAGAGCGGCAAGGCGGCCGAGATGAGCCATGTCTCGACGGGCGGCGGCGCGTCGCTCGAGTTCCTCGAAGGCAAAATCCTTCCGGGCGTCGCGGCGCTGACTGCGAAGAAGTAAGTCTCGCATCCGCAGACTGAAGCGCAGACAGGGGCGCGTCGGAGGATTCCTCTGGCGCGCCCTTGTCATCTGGATCGAGGGGTAGAATAAGTTGGAGGTGAGAGGTCGAGGGGGATGGATGATGGGTAAGTTGGAGGTGGGAGTTGGAGGTGGAGCAAGGTGGTTAACCCGACTTTCCACGTTCGAATGAAAAACCCCAGGATTTCCTGGGGTTTTGCTTAAAGGTCTTCACTACACTTGTGTTTTATGTTGCGGAGGGGCTTTCCGATATCTTGGGTGGAGGTTGGTCAGGG
>ONTV01000156.1 GCA_900320855.1 uncultured Lentisphaerota bacterium | reverse complement strand
TCTCATTGTTTTGGATGCGGGCCTCCAGAAGGGCGGCCTGCTGGCGGGCGTTTTGCAGGTCGGCGTCGATCTCCGCCTGCAGGTTGCCGCGCTCCGCGCCCCCGACCGAGACGACACGACTACCCGCACGGACAGCGAAGCGCCAGTAGGCGGCCATCACGTGCGCGACGCGGCAGACGCCGCTCCGCGCGAGATCCTGCCGGCGGACGGTCGCCGCGACGAAGGCGGCGAGCTCGTCCGGCGCGGGGAACGTCGGCGCCATCAGCTGCGTGAGGGCCAGCTCGCCGTCCCAGCACATGCCGTACGGCGGCTTCGCGGGATTCGCCTTCTCCGCCCGCTGCCGCGCCGCGTCCGCGAACATCGCCTGCGCCGCCCGCGCCTTTTCCGCCCGCGCCGGATTCCGCGCGGCCTCGTAGGCGAGGATCGGCTCAAGGGACGTGCTCGCCTGGTAGAGCGCGTAGCACGGGACGCGCCCCGCGACCTGGTTCGGCGGCAGCGTCCGGTACGCGAGCGTCCGGTCCAGCGCCTCGTCAATGTAGCGCTCGTAGAGGTCGCGCCAGTGCGCGTCGCCCGTCACGAGGAACGCCGTGCAGTAGATCATCGGCAGGCGCGCGATCTCGTGCGGCCACACCTCCGGGCCCCACATCGTGCAGATGCCGCGTGGGTCCCGCTCCGGGCTGTCGGCGAGCCCGAAGTTCCAGCCGCTCGCCTCCGTCACGCGCGCCTCCATGAACGCCGCGACCTCCGCAAAGCGCACGCGGCACTCCTGGACGCGCGCCGGGTCGGCGAGGCCGTCCGCCGCCACGTACCGCCAGAGCCCGTGCGCCCAGTGCGTGTACTGGTCGCGGCTCGAAAGCGAGACCGTCGTCCGGTCGTCCGAGCAGAACCCCCGGCAGACGAACCCCGGGTAGCCGTGCAGGACGGCGAGGCTGAGGACGCCCTTCGCGACCTTCGCCGCCTCCTCCTTCACGGCGGGGTCGCGCGTGACGGCCCACTTGTCCACGAGGCCCGAAAGCGCCGTACCGCAGATGAGCGGCGCGTCGCCGACGCCGGGCGGCCCCCAGCCGCCAGGGCGCCCCTCGTACATCCGATAGAGGTTGTTGGTCGCGTCCGGCGGCGGCAGGGACTTCCGGCTGTCGCACCCCGTGACGACGCCCGTGCGCGGATTCCAGGTCGCCATCGCCCGCGCCCAGCCCGCCTCGATGCGCGCGGCGTCATCGGCCGGAGCAGGCGTTTTCTCCGCCCGCGCCGCGCACGCGAGCGCGCAGACGCCAAGACCGAGAAGCACACGAAAATTTCTGATTGGACTTTTTTTCATATTCTCTTTTCCTTTTTATGCCACAATGTTCATAAATCAACAACCAGCGGAAGCGACCACCCTACATGTTGGAGGCACAAGGTGGAGGTGCTACAGCACATACGCCCCGTCGGCGTCGCGGCCGCGATTCGAGAGGCAGAGCGGATGCTCAATCCCCTTCTCGTCCGGGATCCGGATCCGAACCTCCACGACGTCGGACGGGAAGACCTCGGCGAACGCGACGCCCGCCGCCTCGTCCCAGAGCAGCGGCTTCGCCGCCGGCGGCAGGTCGGCGAGCCGGAAGTCCAGCGCCCGGTCTTCGACGACGCGCCCCGCCGCGTCCCGCGCAACGAGGTGAATGCGGTTGTAGTCGTGGAACATCCGCGAGACGCCGACGTTCGTGAGCGTGAACGACGCGCGGACGCCCTGCGCAAGGCGCTCGACCTTCGGCGAGCCGAGGACAATCCGATAGCCGACGCCCGCCAGCGCCCGCCGTACGCGCGCGTAGACCTCGTCCGAGAGAGGAATGCCGCCCGGCAGGTAGTGCGCGCCGCGTACGCGCGTCACGCCGGCCAGCGACGCGCGATCCTTCGCCGTGAAGTTGTGGAGCGTGAGGCCGCTCACGCCGCGCGTCGCGACCTGTTCCGGGAACTTCTCGTAGGGCTGGAGGCTCGGATCGCTGAGGAACGTCAGATAGCCGAACTCGCCCGTGACGTAGCGCCGCCGGTAGACGGAGCCGAAGAAGGCGTCCGCCAGCGACTGCACCTCGCCATCCGCGCCGAAGAGAACGCGATCGGACGTCGCGTCGTACTGGTCGCTCGGCGTCTGCCAACTGTCGATGAAGAACCCGACCGGCCCGCGCCGGTTGCGCGCCCGGAAGACCTTGCCGACATGGGCCATCGCCCGGCGGGCGACCGCGTCGGACGGATTCCGCGCGTAGGCCGCCCGCGTCGGCAGCTGGAGCGTCTCGTGTCCGCCCATGCAGATGAGCGTGTCCGGGAACGCCGCCAGGTACGTCTCGATGTAGTCGTCCAGCAGCGCCGACTTCGGGTAGTGCTCAAGGCGCATCGCCCCCTCGCCCCAGTAGCCGGCATAGCGCGCTACAATGCCGTAGATCACGTCCTTGCGCCGCACGGACGTCCCCGAGACCGGGCGCTCCAGCCACGCGGCAAAGGCATGAAGCAACGCGCGGTGACGTTCCAGCAGAAACGGCGAGTCGTAGTCCGGCACCCAGGACGGCCCATACTGGTCGCAGGGACGGAACGGATGCCCTTCGGCGGCGCAGCGTTCGAAGACATAGACGGGCGTCGCCAGCGCACGGCCCTCATGCATCTGCGTGACCGAAATCGACCCGCTGTTGCAGGCCAGCCCCAGGAAGAGCCGCGCGCGCTCCGCGAGGCACTTCTTCAGCTTCGGCTCGATCACCGCGTCGAACAAGTAGTCGCCCGGCCCGCGCTCAAGCTCGAACCAGTTCAGGCGGTCGTAGCGCATCGGCGAGAAGTCCTGGTAGGGCGACTCGTCGAAGACGCGAACGAGCCTCGGCATGTTCTCCTTCTTGAACCCGCCGAAGTCAAAGAAGCGAAAGATGCCGCCGTTCGGAATCAGCACGTCGGCGTCCAGCACGGGCGCGAGCGGCGTGGCGGACGCCGCTTTGGCGCCATCGCCATCCGCTGGGGCGACGGCGACGCACAGCGCACACGCGGCGCAAAGCACTCCCGATTTCACGTCAGTCCGCCACATTGAAGTCCTTCTGCTGCTGTTCGACCGCGCGCAGACGCCGCGCGTCACCCGCCGCCGCGTGGCCTGTCGTGACAGACGCCAAGCCAGGCGTGAACGTCAGGAATCCGTTCTGCCGCGCGTATTCGCCGCGCCGGACCAGCTCGGCGCGCACGGTAATCGGACGCGGCGTCGCCGTCGCTTGCGGACGAATCAGCACGACCGCTTCGCCCCAGCGCGTCTCCTGGGGATTCTCGCCGACAATCTCCGCAGGGCCCTCCGCCGAAAAGCGGATCTTCTCGCGGGCGTAGCGCCTCGGCGTCCCCTCCGAGTCCGCCAGCGTAGCCGTCAGGGCGACGAGATCCGAACCGTCCGCCACCGGCGACAGACCCTCGGTGTCGAGCGCAAGGTCAATCCGCGCGAAACGCCTGGCGCGCTCCTTCACGATTTCCGAGCCGTCCGGCAGTCGGACCTTCAGGACGGCCTGTCGCTGACGTTCGGGATGCGCACCGTCGTAGGTCAGGCGTTGCGCTTCCCAGTAGCGGAACTTCGTTTGCGCGGGATCAAACGGCTTCCCGAGCCACGTGGCCGTGTAGGCGCAGTTTGAGTAGACCGTGATGTCCGCCGGCGAATACGGCGCGAACTCATGCGCGACGAAGACATAAGGCTCGTCCGTGAGTGCCGCCTTGAAGGCATGCCAGGCGTATTTCTTCTGGCGCCCGTAGGAGAGAATGCCGCCGAAGAAGTTGTCGGGATGGTAGCCGCGCGCATGGTCGGCGCCGTGCCAGAGCGTCGCGCCGAAAAGCGAAGGAGGCGCCGCGCACAGGGTCTTCAGGCTCGGCCATGCCGTCTCGTTCATGTAGTGGTCCGCCTGTGCGACCATCGGCCCTTCGCCCCACTCCCGCGCGACGCGCGACGAGGAGTTCTGCGCGTTCCAGTCGTCCGGGAAGTCCCCCCACTCGCGGCAGAACGTCGCCTTCGCGTCCGCGCCGCGCACCGACGAGACCCGGCGCGCGCCGTGGACATAGGCGACGTCGCAGACGTCCGCGCCCGCCGCGATCGAATCGCACACGCAGTAGTTCGGCGCGCGCGTCTCGCGCCGGACGAGGCGAACGGCATTCGTCACGAACGCGGCGGGGAAGCGCGTCTCGTTCAGGACAGGCTCCCACATCAGCAGGGAGGGACGCGACCGGTCGCGGCGGACCATCTGGACAATGTCGTCGTAGACGCGCCGCTCGAAGACGGGGTCGTCCCGATTCCAGAACTGCCAGCCAGGCGTGTTGACGATCACGAACATCCCCAGCGCGTCACAGGCGTCCATGAAGGCCGGGTCCTGCGGATAGTGCGCGTTGCGGAAGACGGTCATGCCGCAGTCCTTGTACTTCTTCACGTCGCGCCAATGCAGGGCGTTCGGCAGCGCCATGCCGATGAAGAGGTAGTCCTGGTGGCGGTTGACGCCGATGAGCTTCTTCGGGTAGCGCCGCCCGTTGAGCGTGAGACCGTTCGCGTCCAGCGTGAAGTCGCGGATGCCGAAGCGCACGCCCACGGCGTCCGTGACCTGCCCGTCCCGGACGACCTCGACCGTCAGCAGATGCAGGTTCGGCTCCTCCGGCGACCAGAGCAACGGACGCGCCGGACGGAACGGATAACGGGAAGGGGGTCTGAACATGGCGGAAATCACAACGGTCCCTTTCGGTCCGCAGCATCCGGTCCTGCCGGAACCGGTCCATCTGGA
>ONTV01000200.1 GCA_900320855.1 uncultured Lentisphaerota bacterium | reverse complement strand
CTCTGATGTAGTGGAAAAACGGAAGCGAAACTAACCGAAAAGAGAGAAAACTCAGGCAATGCCGGAGTTTTCTCTCTTTTCTTGGAAAGTCGGGATAGGGGAGATGGGCGATTCGAAGGGAGAGCAATCGGGAGAGAAAGTACTCCGCGCACGCGCGCTGGTCGTCAGGATTCGGCAACCGCCGAATCAGGCCCACGCCATCCATGTCGTAGGGCGTCGAACCCTGCGATTCCGATTCGTAGGCCCGGACGATGGCATCCAGCCCGCGCGTGACGGACGCCACGGTCACCGCAGACGTCGCATCCGCCGTGCGGGAGAATGTCCCGGACGCCTGTTCGCCGGAGTCTTCACGTTCGCCACAGCCAAGAGCCGCAAGCGCAAGGCAGACCACAAGACCTCTTTTCATTCTCCCTCCTTCCATTCGACGCCGTTGCAGGCCATGCGCCCGCCGACGTCTCGTTGCACACAGTTGCCGAACTTCCTCACGGTCACTAGGCCAGCCGGCGTGATCTCGATCCGATGTCCTGCATTGGGATCGAAGACTCTCAACGGAGTAGCCTTTGGATTCTCCCTTATGGCCTCGTTCGTCGTCCAGCCAAAGGGAATCTCCCGCGCAATCCAGCCATCCTCCCAGCCAAATGCAGGGTCGTCCGTCAGGTCGCCGGCTTCGTTCACCCGCAAGAGCTCCGTGGTGATTCTCGCGATGTCACACTCGCCCATGCGGTTGTCCCTGTCGAGCGCCAGCCACTTCCCCGCGCCCATCGCCTCCGAATGGCAGCCAATGGCATCGAAGCCGGGACGCGCGAAATAGCCCATGCGCCTCCCGACCGTAGCCGGGACTTCCTCCATGTGAAGCCACTTGAACGACACGTCGAGCGGAGTCGCGAAAAACTCCTGCCGCAGGCCAATCCATCCAGCGCGTCCAGGCTTCGCGCCGTAGGACTGGCAACGGGGGTTGCGGGCCTCGATGCCGCGCGGTCATCACCCCTTCATCCGCAATCCATCGAAGTCCAATTCCGCTCGGATAGGAATTGCATGAGATCTCCTCGCAGACCCCGAACGTGTGCCGCCAGGGACTGCCATTTGCCGACGCATACTCCCTGACCATAATCTCTATCTCGGCGACGTCCAACCGCGCGACGCTCTCCGCCGTCTGAGCATCTTCCGAATCATCCGTGAAGGACGCCGTCACCCGGAAGCCGTGCCCCAGGCCTTTCTGTCCTTCGTAAACGACTTCAGCCTCGAAGCTCTCCCCCGGCCCCAGCCGCCGTTCCAGCGGCAAGGTCGGCCCAGAGACACGCAGGACACAGTCGTCGCCCGTCGCCTCGAAACGCGCTGTGCCGCCGTTCGGCCCGCCGGAGGCCGAGCAGACAAGCGTCGTCCGCGTGGAGCGGCGCGGCACCTTCACGCCGTCGGACGGTTCGTAGGCACCCTCGAAGATGACTGCACGGGGAGTGAACCGCGCGGACGCGCCCGGCAGCGGGTCGGGCTCCCCGTCGTCCCCCTCCCCCGACCTGTCGGGCGGGACATGCGAACAGCTGCAGCTCCAGCCGCCGAACGTGAACGCGCAGCCCTCGAGCGAGAACGTCATCTCCCCCGTCGAGCAGCCGCCGCAGCCGCAGGCCCCGCCGCCCGCGAAGGAGACGAGCGCGTCCGCGTCCCGCACGGCGAGGTCGACCCAGAAGTAGTTGTCCGTGTGCGCGCCCGGCGGCTGGGACTGTCGCGGGCCGAAGCGCGGCTCGTCCGCCGCGACGCGCGGGCCGTCGTCCTCGCCGTTCGGGATGCCGTCGCCGTCCCAGTCGTCCGGGTTCACGCGCCGGTAGGCGCGCGCGACGGCGTTCGACCGAGCGACGAAGGAGCCGTCGCGGAACAGCTCAAGCTGGGCCGAGACGGGGGAGAAGGAGCAAGGAGTAGGGAGTAAGGAGTGATGGGAAAGGAGTAAGTAGTAAGGAGTAAGTGTGGCCGCGAGACGCTCGGCACGCTGATCGTCGGCATGCTCAACGGCTCGTCACCGACCTCGACCTTGACGTCCGCGCGGTCTCGAAGCTCTACCGTGAGCGCGGCGACTGCGAGAACGTCTTCGACGAGATGAAGAACCAGTGGGGCTGGGGCGGGTTCGTCACGCGGGACCTCAAGCGCACGGCCATCGTCGCGGGCCTGAGCGCCTTCGTCGCCAACCTCTGGAACATGTTCTGCAGGCTCGGGGGCGACTGCTCGTCTACTACGCCTTCCGCAAGTGCCAGCTCGTCCACAGGATGTATCCGCCTCTCGTGGACGGCCAGATCCTGCTGCCGTTGGCCTGATCAGGCGGCGGACAAGACACATGGCGGCTGAAACTGACCGACGCGAACGCGGCGGGCGGGTTCAACTGCCGTATTTAGCCCGACTTTCCATGTTCGACCCTAAGTTTGACTTTTTTCATGTAGATAATTGACCTTATCCTAGGTGTTTGCTCAAATTCCATAACATACCGTCGGAAAAAGCCGTGTAGCGAAGACCTTCCCTCTATGATTGCATTGTTGATTATGAGAAAATATGGCTGTTCTGCAAAATCGGGCACGGGATTCCGTGCCCGATTTGCTGCATGAAGCAGCATAGCCCGTCAACGACGGGTTGCAAACATGCGAACGACCGC
>ONTV01000026.1 GCA_900320855.1 uncultured Lentisphaerota bacterium | reverse complement strand
GTACGTCACTGAAGGACGAGAACCAGCGAATCGTAGTCGCCCGTGAGGAAAAACGGCACGCCCTGCGTCATCAGCGCCGCGCCGGAGACCGTCTTCCCGACCACGTCGCTGTGGACGGCGCGGCCCGACGGTTCGTCCGCATAGCGCAAGAACCCGTAGTCGGCACATCCGCCGCCGGACGCGCAGGCCTGAATGGCGAGGCCCGGATTCTGGCCGCGCAGTTCGCCGGCATCAACGCCTACCTGAAGGGCTGAATGCCCGTCACCGCCCGGCGCACGGCACGAGCGTGACAAACGTCTCGAAGCGCGCCGTGCGCGGGAACATGTTGAACCACCGAACGGACGCGACGTCATACGTGCGCGTCAGTTCGCGGAGATCGCGCACAAGCGTCGCCGGGTCGCAGCTCACGTAGAAGATGCGCGCGGCACGCGCGTTCGCAAGCCCCTGCGCGACGTTCGGCTCCAGGCCACCGCGCGGCGGATCGACGATCACGGTCGTCTGCGGCCCGATGCGCAGACGACGGAAGGCGCGCCCGACCTGCTCGGAGAAGAACCGCGCGTCCGTCGCCCGCTGTGCGGCGGCGTTCCGCTTCGCGAACGCAATCGCCGCACGGCCAGATTCGATGCCGACGAGCTTCGGCGCCTTGCAGCAGAGGCCGAACACGCCGACGCCACAGTAGAGGTCCAGGACATCCGGCGCCGCCGCACGCCCCTGCTCGTAGGCCGCGACGACGGACGCCACCAGCGCCTCGCCGACGTCCGGGTTGACCTGGTAGAAGCCGTCCGCCGGCACTTCGAAATCAAGTCCGCACGTCGTCTCCTTCAAGACCAGGTCCTTCGGCGCATCGCCCACCCACCACTTGACGCCGGTCTTCTTCGTCCAGCGAATCGTGACATGGCCCTTCTGCGCCGTGTCGCGGCGAACGGCCTCCGGCCCCGTCGTGAGGAGCGTCGTCACGGCCCGGCGAATCTCGGGCAGCCGCGCGTTGATCTCGGGCCGCGCCAGCGGGTCTTCCGTCACGTCGATGACGTCATGGCTCGGCTCCTGCCGGTAGCCGATCGCCCAGACGCCCTTCTGCCGCGCGAAATGGTAGACGACCTTGTTGCGGTAGTGGAAAGAGTTTGGGAGGTCTTGGGTTTGGGGGTTTGGACGTTTGGAGGTTTGGGGGGGTGTGGCGGCGAGGGGGAACGGGAGGCGCGCGCGGTCAAAGAACTCGCGGAGCTGCTGCTCCTTGGCCGCCTGTTCGCCCGCTGGCGAGAGCGCGGCGTAGACCATGCCGGGCAAGACCGGGCCCACCGGCTCCTGACGCTCCGGCGAGCGCTCGACAATCTCGACGAGCCGCGCGCGGACAAACTGCCGCTTCTCCTCGACGATCTCGGCCTTCACCTGCTCCCCGGCCCAGGCGCCCGGCACGAAGACGACGCGCCCGTCGCCGAGGCGACCAAGGCCGTCGCCGCCATAGACGTTCTTCGCGATGTAGACGGTCGAGACCATGGCGCGTTCAGATCAGCTGGTTGTCGATGAGGCGCGTCTTGCCGCAGTAGGCCGCGACGAGCACGCAGCAGCCCTTGGCGATCCGCTTCGCCGGCTCCAGCGTCTCGGCATCGACGCATTCGACGTAGTCGACCTTGAGCCCGGCCTTCTCGATCGCCTTCGCGGCGGCGGCCGTCGTCTTGATCGCGCCGTCCCGGACGGCCTTCAGCGTCCGCGAGAGGACAAGCGCCTTCGCCTTCTCCTCCGCGCTCAGGTACGTGTTGCGGCTCGACTTCGCCAGGCCCGTCGTCTCGCGCACGATGGGCGCGACGACGACCTTGAGGTCGAAGTTGAGGTCACGCACCATCCGCTTGATGACCTGCGCCTGCTGGTAGTCCTTCTGCCCGAAGACGGCGAAGTCGGGATGCGCCAGGTTGAAGAGCTTGGCGACGACCGTGCAGACGCCCCGGAAATGGCCAGGCCGCCGCGCGCCGCACAGGCCCTTCGAAAGGTCGTCCTCCGTGACGTAGACGGAATGGCGATCGAGGTACATGTTCGCCGGCGTCGGGAAGAAGACGGCCGTCGCGCCCGCCGCACGGCACTTGGCGAGGTCGGCCTGCTCGTCGCGCGGATATTTCTCGAAGTCCTCGCCCGGACAGAACTGGACGGGATTGACGAAGACCGAGACGACGATCTCGTCCGCCCCCTTGGCCTTCGCCTTCGCGATCAGCGAGAGATGCCCCTCGTGCAGATAGCCCATCGTCGGCACGAGCGCGATCTTCGCGCCGGCGAGCTTGCGGGCCTTCGCCCATTTCTGGAGTTTCAGCGGTTCACGGAAGATTTTCATGACGGATATTATACCACACGTCAGGTGTGGAGCGAACGGGCGAGCGAAAGGCACCAGACGCGCGCCGCGCCCGCGCGCTTCAGCTCGGCCGCGCATTCCGAGAGCGTCGAGCCCGTCGTCATCACGTCATCGACGACCAGGACCGTCCTGTTCCCACCACATTCGTCCGGCGCTCGGCCTCGCCGAGACGGCCCTGCCGCTTCGGCGCGTTCTTCCGGCGAAGGACCAGCGGCGGGCAGGGCTTCCCCAGCCGCCGCGCCAACGGCTTCGCCAAGACGCGGCACGGCGTGTAGCCGCGATCCCAGAGATGGAGAAGCGTGGAAGGGACCGAGAGGACAAGGTCGATCTGCGCCACGTCGAACCGCGCGCGCGCCGCCGCCTCCAGGAAATCGACGAGGTCGTCGCGCAGCCAGTGGTGGTTGCGGAACTTGAAGGCGTTGAGCATCGCGCGCGCCGCGCCGTCCATCAGCAGCGCGCTGGCCGCACGGTCAAAGCGCGGACGGTACGTCCGGCAATCCTCGCAGATGAAATCGACCGACAGGCCCTCCGCCGGACGCCCGCAGCGCCGACAACAGCCGACCGTCGGGACAAAGGGAAGCCGGTTCAGGCAGTCCGCGCAGACGTGCCGACCGGGACGATCGACCGAACGCCCGCAGACCTCGCAGACGCGCGGCCAGACGAGGTCTAGGACGCTAGCGAACAAGCAGGTTCGCCGGGTACTCGCCCGCCGCGACGAGCGCCGCGATCGCCGCCACGACGGCGGGCCTGTCCTCGCGGTAGGTCACGCCGAACCAGGCGGAGTCCGTCGGCAGGACGCGACAATCGGCCTTCCCTTCACGGATCAGCTCATCGACGACAAACGGGATGTACCACTCGCTCTTCATCTCCTGCCCGCGCGCGGCGAGGAACTTCGCGAAGCGCGTCTCAAGCTCGTCGAAGAGCGGCGGCGTGAAGCCCCAGCAGTTCATGGAGACGCGCGCGTCCAGCGGAACCGTGACGGGATTCGCCTCGTCCTCGCGGTTCTCGGCCACGTCGCCGGCCCGGACGATCTTCGTCATTTCCGTCACGTCCCGAAGCGAACCGTCGGCGGCAACGTCGCAGATGCCACGCGCAACCGAACCGTTGGCGGAGAGCGTCAAGTCCAGCCGATAGCCGACCATCGCGAAATGAAGCGACGCCGGATCGACGGACGAGAGGAATCCGCCCAGCTTCGCCAGCGCGTCGCGGCCATAGAAGTCGTCGGCGTTGATGACGGCGAACGGCTCATTCACAAGGGCGCGCGCCGCGCGCGTCGCGTGCGCCGTGCCCCACGGCTTCGTGCGCCCCTGTGGGACGGCAAAGGGCGCGGGCACGTCCGCGAGATCCTGGTAGCAGTAGTCGACGGGCACATGCCCCTCGTACTTGCACCCGACGCGCGCCCGGAACTCGTCCGCGAAATCCCGGCGGATGACGAAGATGACCTTGCCAAACCCGCCACGAATCGCGTCGAAGACGGAATAGTCGAGAATGGCCTCGCCGGAAGGCCCGACGGGATCGACCTGCTTGAGGCCGCCGTAGCGGCTGCCCATGCCGGCCGCGAGAACAACGAGCGTCGGTTTCATGTCCACAAACGTCCTTTCAATCAAATCAATCAGAAGACCTTGACGTACGTCTCCTCGCGAAGACGCGCAATCCAGGCGAGATAGGCCGCCTTGGACTTCTCCTCCTTCACGTTGGCCTCGATGTCGTCGAACGCCTCCTCGAAGGAAAGGCGCTTGCCTTCGCGCTCGTCTTCCTTGCGCAGGAGAAAGCTCCAGCCGTCGATCTCGATCCACTTGCTGATCGTGCCCTTCGGCATCGCGGCGATCTCGGCGCAGACCTCGGGCTTGAAGACGTCCTCCGGCTTCACGTCCGCATACCGCTGGCCGCCCAGCTCCTCGAAGCTCTTCTCCTTGAGCGCGGCCGTGATCGCGTCGCGGCGGACGCGCTCCTCCGGCTTGAGGAGGATGACCGAGACGGTCACGCGGTGCTCGGCGACGTAGCGTTCGGGATGCGCGGCGTACTCCGCGCGCATCTCGGCCGGCGAGGCCGTGATGTTCTTGTTGATCACGTTCCACCGCATCGCGCCGACGATCATGTCCTCCTTCATCCGCGCGTACCACTCGGGATAGGAGATGCGCTGCTTGCCCAGCGTCTCGATGAGCCGGTTGCGGTCGCCGCCGAAGGCCTTCTGGATAATCTCGCGCACCCGGTTCTCGACGACCCACTCCTGCATGGTCATCTTCGACTCGCGCGCCGCCTGCAGCATGAGCTTGCGGTCGATCATCTCGTCCCGGATCTCCTCGTACCGCGACGCGTCATGCAGGCCGAGGCGCTGCATCTCGTTCGCGACCTCGCTGCGCAGGATCGTCTCCGACCCGACCTTCGCGGCAATGCCGTCCACCTCGACGGCCCGTGCGCTCCCCGCGAGGAGGAGCGTCAGGGCCAGGGCGTTCATCAGCTGAGCGTGTTTCATTTCGCTCACATCATGGCGGCGATGGCCGCGCCCACGAGCGGGGCGTCGTCCACGCGCGGCGGAATCGCGTAGTGGATGTTGCGGCGCTTGACGAGCATCTCGTCGAGCTCCCGGCGCACCGTCGCGTCGAACGGAATCGCGCGCGTCTTGTAGTAGGTCGAGCCGTCCACGTTGATCGCGATCGGCGCGGTCGGCTCGACGCCCTCGCCCGACTTGATGCAGAACGCCGCGAGGTGGACGGCCGTGAGGACGGCCGCGCGCTCGAAGACGGGGATGCCGAGGCGGCGCGCCATCTTCGCGTCGTCGGCGTCCGCGAAGATCGCCTCCAGCAGGTTGACGCGGTCGTCGCAGTGGTAGGCCGCGCAGAAGTTGTCGAAGTCCATCGTCTCGAGCGCGCCGAGCCCGCCGAGGGCCGTGGCGGCCTTCGCGGAGAAGAGGCCCGCCTTCGCCGCCGCCTTGAAGACCTCAAGGCCGACGCCCCCGAGGTAGCCGCCCGAAATCATCTTCTCGAACGGGTTGTGGCCCGTGTCGCCCTGCTTCGCGTCCATCGCCGCGTCGAACTTCGACTGCGGATACTTGTCGAAGCTGCCCGACTCGGCGTTGATGATCATCGAGCCCTCCGGGTCCAGCCCGGCGACCTTCGTGATGTTCGCGTTCTTCTCGACGTAGGCCGCGTTCGTCCCCGTGCCGAGGATGAAGCCGATGTAGGAGGAGTAGGTCTTGTCGCCCTCCGTCGCCTTCGCCGCGAGCAGCGTCGCGACCGTGTCGTTCACGATCGCGATCTCGCCGCCGCCGAGGCGCTTCAGAAGCTCCTTGCCGACGTACTGTCCGACGATCGACGGTGCCTGGATGCCCTTCGTCCAGCAGTTGAGCCGCGCGTCGAGCTCGGGCGTGACGTCGGCGTTGTACGAGAAGCACCAGCCGAACTTCTTCACCGTCGCCTTGGGCGCGACGCGCCGCAGCTCGTTCGCGAACGCCGCGTAGAACTCGTCGCCCGTCACGGGTGCCTTCGCGCCCGGCATCGGCTGGTTCACGCGATCCTCGATCTTCGGCGGAATCGAGACGATCGCCGAGCGGAAGTTCGTGCCGCCCGCGTCCAGCACCGCCGCCTTCGCGCCCTCGGGGATCTTTCCGTTCACGCCCACGTAGGCCGGAATCATGCGCAGCGAGGACGGCCCGCCCTTCAGCCCCTTCTCCATCTCGGAGAGGAACGTCGAGATCATCGCCTGGCGGTCAATCCGATCCGCCGTCTCAAAGCCGTTCGCCGCCAGGAACTCCTCCGGTGTCATCATTTGTCGTCTCCTTCGTTCGTATGCCGTGTCTTCTGTTCCGGGGTTCTTCTCGCCCTCGGCGAAGCCCATCTCCGCCGATGCGACCCGGATGGCCGTTGATTATACCAAATTCTCAGCACTTTTGCCGAATACACAGGCCGTTCTGGACACGCCCAACCGATTTTTCAGATTTCTCACTTACCCCCCTTGCGCGCCTCAGCGGGAAATGATATACTACGCACCGTTTTCGATTTGGGGCTGTAGCTCAACTGGATAGAGCATCAGACTACGAATCTGAGGGTTGTGGGTTCGACTCCCGCCAGCCCCGCCAATTCGAAAGCGCCAGATTGCGGGGTGGAGCAGCCTGGTAGCTCGTCAGGCTCATAACCTGAAGGTCGTTGGTTCAAATCCAGCCCCCGCTACCAATCAAATCTGGCCTGTGGCTTCAAGCCCTGTCGGACCGTAGCGCAGCCTGGTAGCGCGTTTGCTTGGGGTGCAAAAGGTCACGAGTTCAAATCTCGTCGGTCCGACCAATTTCACGCAACAAGCTTCAAAATCGCGCGTTTCCCCTTTCAGTCATTGGCGCGGCAACGGTCTTCGAGCGCCGCGAAGAACTGCCGGACGCGCGCAATCGACTTGACGCCACGCGCAGACTCAAGGCTGCCGGAGACGTCCAGGACGTCCGGCCGCTGCGCGAGAAACGCGGACAGGTTCGCGGCCGAGACGCCGCCGGCGAGCACCGCCTTGAACGCCCCGCGCCGCAGCTGCGTCTCGCCGTCGCCGTGCGACGAGTCGAAGAGGACGGCGTCGCCCGCCGCCCCGCCCGCGAGCGTCCAAACCTCCAGTCCTTCGCGCCGAAGCGCGGCGACGTCCGCCGCCGTCGCCCGGCGGTGGAGCTGGACGATCTCCAGTCCACACGCGCGCATCGTCCGCAGAATCTCGGGCACCGTCGCCGTCGTGAAGACGCCGACGCCACGCGTGCGCCCCGTGAGGCCCGCGCGCATCTGCACGACGTCCGGGACGGTCACGCGGCGCGGACTCCCCTCGGCGAAGATGAAGCCGAGGTAGTCCGCGCCGAGCCGTTCCGCCTCGGCCGCGAACGCGGCGTCGTTGACGCCGCAGACCTTGATCGCGGGACGGCTCGCCATCAGGCGTCCTTCATGAAGCGCTCGACGAGCGCACTGCCGATTACGAAGCCGTCGCAGTGCGACGCGACGGCCGCGCCCTCCTCGGGCGTGCGGATGCCGAAGCCCGCGACGACGGGCAGGTTGACGAGCCGCTTGATTTCCGTGAGGCGCGACGCGAGTTCCGGCGGCAGGGACGCGCGTTGCCCCGTCGTGCCCTTGACCGTGACGGCATAGAGGAACGAGTCCTCCAGTCCCTCCGCAATGGCGCGGACGCGCGCTGGGCCAGTCGTCGGCGCGACAAGCGGCACGAGCGTGAGCCCGGCGGGACGCAGCACGTCGAGCAGTTCGCCGCGCTCCTCCAGCGGCAGGTCGACGACGAGAACGGCGTCCACGCCGCGCTGGGCCGCCTCGTCGGCGAACCGCTTCAGGCCGTAGCTGTAGAGGATGTTGTAGTAGGTGAAGATCACGACCGGGGTGTCGGGATGCCGCGCGCGCAGCCCCGAGACGCCGGCGAGGACGTCCGCGAGCGTGACGCCATTCGCGAGCGCGCGATTCGCCGCCGCGCGGATGACCGCGCCGTCCGCAACGGGGTCGGAGAACGGCACGCCGAGCTCCAGGATGTCCACGCCTTCGCCGAGCAGCGTCTCAGCCGCCGCAAAGCTCTTTTCGAGCGTCGGCGCGCCCATCGTGAGGTAGGCGACGTAAGCCGCCTTGCCCTCGGCCTTGCACCGCGCAAATGTCTTTTGAATGCGATTCATTTCGGTTCCTTGCATAAAGGGTTAAATTAAACTTTTAAAGAGAATAAAACTGACGGGAACGACAAGCATTTCACCTTCCCACCCTCCCACTTTTCCACCGTTCCACATTCTCCATGTCCTTGTCGCCGCGCCCGGAGAGGTTGACGAGCAGGATCGCCTCCTTCGGCAGCGTCGGCGCGCGCTTGATCGCCTCGGCGACGGCGTGGCTCGACTCGAGCGCAGGGATGATGCCCTCGAAGCGGCAGAGCGCGTCAAACGCGGCAATCGCCTCGTCGTCGTTGATCGTCGTGTACGTGGCGCGCCCCGTGTCCGCGAGGTAGGCGTGTTCCGGCCCGACGCCGGGGTAGTCGAGTCCCGCCGAGACGGAGTACGTGTCGATGATCTGTCCGGACGGCGTCTGGAGAAGGTAGGTCTTCGAGCCGTGCAGGACGCCGACGCGCCCGCCGCAGATGCTCGCGGCGTGTTCGCCCGTCGCGAGCCCCTTGCCGCCCGCCTCGACGCCGACGAGCGTCACGGACGGGTCTTCGAGGAAGCCCGCGAACAGCCCCATCGCGTTCGAGCCGCCGCCGACGCAGGCGATCGCCTGGTCCGGCAGCTTGCCGTACGCCTTGAGGCACTGCCGCCGCGCCTCCTTGCCGATGACGCTCTGGAAGTCGCGCACCATCTCCGGATAGGGCGCCGGGCCGGCGACCGTGCCGATCACGTAGAACGTGTCGTCGCAGTTCGCCGTCCAGTCGCGGATCGCCTCGTTCATCGCGTCCTTGAGCGTCGCGCTGCCTTCGCTCACGGCGTGCACCTTCGCGCCGAGCATCTTCATGCGCGCGACGTTCGGGGACTGCCGCGCGACGTCGATCGCGCCCATGAAGACCTCGCACTCCATGCCGAAGAGCGCGGCGACCGTCGCCGTCGCGACGCCGTGCATGCCCGCGCCCGTCTCGGCGATGAGACGCGTCTTGCCCATGCGCCGCGCCAGCAGCGCCTGTCCGACCGTGTTGTTCACCTTGTGCGCGCCCGTGTGGTTGAGGTCTTCGCGCTTGAGGACGATCCGCGCGCCGCCAAGGTGTTCCGAGAGCCGCCGCGCGTAGGTGAGCGGACTCTCCCGTCCGACGTAATGGACGAGGATGTCGTCCATTTCGGCCTTGAACGCCGGATCGCGCTTCGCGTCGGCATAGGCCTTTTCGAGTTCATGCAACGGCGTCATCAGTGTCTCCGCGACATACTGACCGCCATAGATTCCGTAGTGTGTTTTCATGGGTTTTTGGATTTGGTTGGAAATTTTCTCTGACTTGAGGGACAAGAGAGACTTGAGGGGCGAGAGCCCTTTAGCCCCTCATGGTCCCTTTAGCCCCTTTAGAACTCTTGCCCCTCTCGTCGCTCTCGCCTCTCAAGTCGCTCGCGTCGCTCAAGCCCCTTGCGTCCCTCAAGTCGCCTCCCTCTGAGTCGCTCGTGCCCTTCAATTCCCGCAGCCTCTCCCCCGGCTTCGCCGCGCGCATGAGCGTCGTGCCGATGAGGAAGCCCTGCGCGCCCGCGTCCGAGAGCCGCCGAATGTCGTCCGCCGTCTTGATGCCGCTCTCGGCGATGCGCACGCGCTCCGGCGGAATCTCGCCGAGAAGGCGCGCCGTGATCGACGGGTCGGTGCGGAACGTGCGCAAGTCGCGGCAGTTGACGCCGATTACGCGCGCACCCGCTCTGACGGCGCGGCGAATCTCGTCCGCGTCATGCGTCTCGACGAGCGCCGCGAAGCCAAGCGCGTGGCAGAAGGCCAGGAGTTCCCTGAGGCGCGCATCGTCCAGCACGGCGGCGATGAGGAGAACGGCGCTCGCCCCGGCGGCCCGGGCGGCGGCGACCTGATAGGGAGTCGTCACGAAGTCCTTGTAGAGGACGGGAATCGTCACTTCCGTCCGCGCCGCACGCAGATACGCCTCGCTTCCGAGGAAGCGGTGCGGTTCGCAGAGGACGGAGAGCGCGGCCGCGCCGGCGCCTTCCAGCTCCCGCGCCAGTGCGGCGGGATTGAAGGTGTCGCGGATGATTCCTTCGGACGGCGACGCCTTCTTCAGCTCGGCGATGACGTGCGCGCCCGGCTCGGCGAACGCGGCGGCGAAGTCCGGTGGAGGCGGGGTCTCGTGCGCCCGCGCCAGCACGGCCGCGAACGGCTCCCGCAATTCGCGCAGCGCCGCGTCCGCACGCCGCCGCGCGCTCAGTTCTTCGAGAATGTCTGCTTTCATTTTGGTCCCGGATTTCAAGGGGTTGATGGAAAAAAAAACAAGAAGCGGACCGTCTTCGTCTGACGATCCGCCTTCGGGTACTGGACTTGGTTTCGCGTTTTCGCAACTACACGGCAACCGGCCCGCGGATGTAAGACCCGTGGCGCCACCACCAGATGTTGCTGAACGTGTTGCGATTCATTTCGATCACGCTGCCCTTTTCAGGACAACGGCGCGGAGTATATCACTTTCGCCGCCCAACCGTCAAGGGGGCGCCCTCCGAAAAAAATCACGCACCGCAGACCATGACCAATTTCGTCAGGTTTGTTCCACCGTGTGCGTGTGGCAGAGGGACGGCGGATGAGGATGGCGACCACGCCATTCGCGCGATCTTCGTCTGGTGGACCCTGCGGGACTTGAACCCACGACCAAGAGATTATGAGTCTCCCGCTCTGACCGACTGAGCTAAGGGTCCGGGAAAACAACGGACATTCTACCAAAATCTACCGCACGAGCGCAAGGGGCTTTCGCGACAAAGGACTCAGCGGGCCAGCCGGACGCGCGGGTCGAGCGCCGCGACCAGCAGATCGGTCGCCAGGTTGACGAACTGGTAGAGGAGCGCACCCAGGACGACGACGGCGCGCACAACCGCCATGTCCGCCGAGTGAATGGCGTTGATCGTGACCGCGCCAAGGCCGGGAATTCCGAAGAAGCCCTCCAGGAGAAGCGAGCCCGTGAAGAGGCCCGGAATCGACAGCGACACGTACGTGACGATCGGGATGAGCGCATTGCGCAGGACATGCCGCACGAGAATGACGGGACGCGCCAGCCCCTTCGCCCGCGCCGTGAGGACGTAGGGGCGATAGATCTCGTCCAAGAGCGCCGTGCGGAAGAAGCGCACGTCCGTCCCCAGTGAAGAGACGATGCCGATCAAGACCGGCAACACGAGGTAGAAGGCGTTTCGGTAGCCCCAGACGGGAAAGAGCCCGAGCCGATAGGCAAGGAAGAACTGTCCGGCCAGCACCCAGACGACGTAGTTGACGCTCATGAGGACGGCCGAGGCCAGGAGTACGGCATGATCGACGGCGCGTCCGCGAAAGGCCGCCGCGCCAAGCGCAAGGGCCAGTCCGACGACGACGCTGCCGACGAGAATCGGGATGGTCAGCGACAGCGACGGCCCGACGCCGCGCGCCAGCACGTCGAGGACGGGCTCGTCGTACTCGACCGAGTAGCCGAAGTCGCCCCGCGCGAGGTCGGAGAGGAAGCGGACAAACTGGCTGTCCCGCGCGAAGACGAGCGGGCGGTCGAAGCCGTACTGGCGGTTGAACGCGGCAATCGACTCGTCCGAGGCGTTCTTGCCGAGGACGGTCTCCGCCGGCGAGCCGCCGACGACGTTGAACAGCGCGAACGTCAGGAGAAGGACGCCGACCGTGGTCGGAATCATCTCCAGAACGCGGCGGAGGGCGTATCTCAGCATCCGATCGCGGTCGTGAGCCGCGCCGCGAGCGCGTCCGGGTCGCAGGCATCCAGGCGGCGAAGCGCACAGGCCCAGCGGTAGGCGCCTGACCCGTTCGTGTCGTAGGGCCGATCCGAGAAGAGGTTGTCGAACGCGCGGCGGCGCGCACGGTAGGCGGTCTGCGTCTCGGCGAGGTGGCGGCGGAAGCCTTCGACGTAGGCGGCGACAAAGGTCGGGTATTCCGTCACGTAGGCCTTGCGCCGCGTCGCGAAGGCGGCGTATTCGGCGACAAAGTCCTCAAAGGGACGCTCATAGTCGACGAAGCTTCCCGCGTGGTCGGTGATGCGGATCTCCTCCGGCATGCCGTCCGCCCCCGTCGTGACGACCTCGTAGTTCTGGTCGAAGAGCAGTTCCTTCGTGATCGAGTTGCGACGGCCGACAACCAGGTCGATCGCGGCGGCCCGTCCCATCAGGAACGCGAACTTCTGCGCCCAGGCGGGATTGCGGTACTTCGCGAGCGGCACCTTGTCCGACGCGGTGCCATGGACATAGCTGCGCGCGAAGTAGGCGGTTCGAAGCGAGACGCCGTTGTACTGGTTGTTGCCCCGGTACTTCTCGGCGAAGTGCCCGTAGCCGATGTGGCGCGGCAGGTTCATGCCGAGCTGACGGCACATGAGACGGCGGTCGAGGATGAAGTCGGAATACTCGTCGGCCTCGAGGATCGACTGCAGCAGGCTCTTGCCCTCGTCCAGGTGTTCGGCGACGCCCCATTTCTGGAGGCGAATCATCATCACCGTCGGCTCGGCCTCGCCCTCTTCCGCGTACTGCATGATGTAGAGGTGGCCGCGCCGGTCGCCGGCGATGGGCCGACGGGCGAGCGAGGCGGCGATGCGCCCGACGTTGATGTACCGAATGCGGCCGAAGAGGCGCGTCGTGTTGAAGAGGAGGCTCTTGACGCGGGTGTCGCAGAGCGCAAGGAGCTCCGGGTCCTGCGTGCGCGCGGCCTCGTCGTAGATCGGGTCGAAGATGACCTCGTCGTCCACGATGCGCGCGCCCGGCAGCCATTCGACCTGGCGGTAGAACTCGGGCGAGAGGCCGGCGACGAGCTCCTGCTCCTCCACGGCCGTCTCGTTCGGGCCGGCGGTCAGCGCATGGCACATCGCGTTGCGCCAGTCGAAGTTGGCGACGGACTCGTCGCGCAGCTCCGCCGGAAGCGCCATGCGCCAGTCGAGGGCGATCCGGTCGCAGGCGACCGCGAGCGCCGCGTCGTCCAGCTCCGCGACCTTGAGCGTGCGCAGGGCGCGCTTGACCTCGATCGGCGTCGCGGCGGGGAAGAGGTCGATCTCGGGATGGCCCATGCGGTTGCGCTTGTTCAGCCCCGCGACGATCTCCACGACCTGGCGGCGGAAGTCGGCCGGGGACAGCCCCTTCAGGGCGGTGTAGGCGTCGGCGGTGAGGAAGCGCGTCCCCGTCGCGTGGTTGTAGTAGTAGACCGGCAACACGTCGATCGCGACTTTCGCGCGCGCGATCAGGGCGGCCATGTCGTCCTGCGAAATCGGCTGGCGCGCCATGCGCCAGTTCTCGCCGCGCGCGCGCAAGGCGCCCCGGACCTTCGCGGACGAGGTGTTGAGGAAGCGAATCGCCCGCTTCGGCACCATCGTCTGGAGGACTTCGTCCGCCCGGAGGGCAAGGTCCATACGGTCGGGGTTCGGACGAATCAGCACCTGGTCGTCCGTGAAGATGAGATCGACGGACTCGGCGATCTCGGCCTCCTCCTCGGACGGCGTCAGCGGCTTCTCCTTCGACAGTTCCTCCAGCCACATCACGCGCTGAAGCGCATGGATGCCTTTTTTCGTGACGAGGCCGGGCGTCCGGAAGAAGAGCGTGCCGATGCGGCTCACGAGACGCCCCTCGGCGTCCTTGGCAAAGATCTTGTCCCCAATGATCCTCATGTCGTGACAGTCCTTTCTGAAATTCTGAAGTCGCGCGGATTATACGATTTTTTCCGCGCCCCGGTCAAATCGGCCGCGTCTCACCAGGCAATCGCCCCCAGCGCGTCGGCCATCAGCCGCGCGGCGTGGGCGTCCCGCTCGCTGGACGTCGACGAGCCGAGGACGACGACGACCGCGCGTCGGCCCTTGCGCGTGCCCGTGAGGACGACCGACGAGCCGCCCGCGTCGATGTAGCCCGTCTTGAGCCCGTCCACGGCCTCCGAGCCGTCGGGATTGATGACCTTGCGCGCGTCCTTCACGAGGACGTTGTTGTGGTTCTTGAGCGGATAGGGATTCCCCGCGCCGTCCCGGACAGGCGTCTCCGCCGCGCTCTTCACCTTGATCGACGTGTACTTCAGCACCCCCGGATGGTTCTTCAGGAGCTCGCGCGCCAGCCGCAGCTGGTCGGCCGCCGTCGTGCGGTTGAAGTCCGTCCACGGATAGCGCCGCCGCGCGTTCGGCGGCAGCCCGTTCGCGTTGAAGTAGCGCGTCCGCGCCATGCCGAGCTGCGCCGCGCGCGCGTTCATGCGCGCGACGAACGCGGTGTGCGAGCCGTTCGCCTGGACGGCCAGGGCGATCGCCGCGTCGTTCGCGCTGTTGACGAGAAGCGCCGTCAGGAGGTCGTCGACCGTCATCGACTGCCCCGCCTTGAGCCCGACCCAGCTCGCCTCGGAGGCGTAGACCTCGGGCGTCGCCGTCACGCGCGTCGTGAGGGCGTAGCGCCCGGCCTTCACGTCTTCCAGCACGAGCAGCGCCGTCATCAGCTTCGTCACGCTCGCCGGGTAGGCCTCGGCGTCGGCGTTGTCGGAGAAGAGGATCTCGCCCGTCTTCGCGTCCGCCGCGATCGCCCCGACGTAGGGCGAACGGCGATGGGCCGTCTGGACGGGCTCCGCCGCGGCCGCCGGAGGCGGCCGACGGACGACGGGCTTGCGCGCCGGCGCCGCAACGGCGGCCGACACGGCCAGCCCGGCAACGAGAAGCGCAAGCGCCCGCCTCCGCATCTGCCGCCTCGTCACTTGACGGTTGCGCGCGTCGCCTTCTGGAGTGCCTTCCAGAGGGTCGCCGCGTCCTTCGCCTCAAGAACGGCCTTGCGATTCGCATCCTTGGCGAAGGACTGCGCAAGCCCCGCCATCAGGCGAAGGTAGAAGGCCGAGACCGCGACGGGAATCGCCGAGAGGAAGACCATGTTGACCTTCTCGCCGTCCCAGTCGATGCCCTCCTGCGAGACGCCCATCGCAAGCGTGAGCCCGCCACCCTCGACGCCGCGCACGTGCGGGAACGCCAGGCCCCCCTCCATCGCCGTCGAGAGGACGCCCTCGCGCTCCAGCGCCGCCGTCACGAGGTTCTCCGCGCTGGAGATGAACCCGTGCTTCTCCATCGCGAGGGCGAGCTTCGCGATTGCCTGTTCGCGCGTGGCCGAGCCGAGGTCGCAGACCATGAGCTCCTCGGCGCTGAAGCGCGAGATGCCGGTCTTCGGGTTGTCGCGGTCGGGCGCCTCGGACGTATTGACGACCGCGTCCTCGTCCGCCGCGAAGAGAATGCGCCCGCAGCTCGAGCACGTGACGAGATGCTGGCCGAGGCGGACCTGCTGGCCCTGCGCGATCGGCACCTGCATGCCGCAGACGGCACAGCAGTTGTTGACCATCGCGGAGATGACGATGTGGCTTCGCTTGTAGAGGCGCGCGTAGAGGCCCGCGACCTGCGGCTCGAGCTTCTTCTGCAGGGCGTCAATGGAATCGTTCAGGGCGTCGAGGTGGCTGCCGTCGCCCGTCTGGTTGTGCTCGTCGCGCGTGAGGACCAGCTCCTGGAGCTGGCGAAGCGTGTTGATTTGGCTTTTCATCGTTTTCCTTCTGTGTAGATGCGTATCTTGTCCAAAGTCTCTGCGGAGAGGATGTGCTCCATGCGGCAGGCGTCCCGGTCTGCCGTGCGGCGCGAGACGCCGAGCTTCAGGAGAAAGCCCCTGAGCAGCTCGTGCCGGTTCAGGACGCGCCGGGCAGCCGCCGCGCCCTTGGCCGTCAGCTCGATCGGTCCGTAGGGCCGCTGCTCGGCCAGCTCCAGCTTCTTGAGCTCGTGGATCGCCTTGACGACGGACGGCATCTTCACCGAGAGGAGGCGCGCGACGTCCCGCACCTGCGCGCTCCCGTTCTCCTCGATCAGCACGAAGACGGCCTCAAGGTAGTCCTCCAGACTCTGCGTCATCTCGCCCGACGCCGCGCCGCCGCGGCCGCCCCCCGTTTCCATGTCCATCGGCGACCTCATTTCCCGTAAGGGCTCGTCTTCTTCATGAGCTGGGCGAACTTGACGGCCTCGATCGACTCGTCCAGATGCAACGGGAACGGCGCCGCCGTGCGCACCGTGTCGTAGACGTGCTTCCAGAACGCCGTCGGCCCATGCGCCGTGTCCTTCGGAAGCGCAACCGTCTCGGTGACGAGCGGGAACGTCTCGTGCAGGTCGCGGATCGCCGGGGTGCGCACGGACGACCGGCGGCGGGGGAACGTGAACTTCGGGTCGATCGCCGTGAGCGTGCCCTCGGACGCGCCCGCCTCGACGCGGAAGACGCCGCGCTCGCCGCGCAGCTCGAAGGAGGGCGCGTGCAGCCCCGGCAGCGCGCCCCCGGAGAACTCGATGTCGGCCGAGATCGTCTCGCGCGTCCGGAGATTCACGTGCGCGTAGTCCTCGGAGTCGCCGAGCGAGGCGATGCGCTTGAGCTCGCTCCACATCTGGATCGGCGGCGTCGGCAGGAGACGCAGGGCCTGGATGACGAGGTCCGTCATCGCATAGTAGGCCGCGCCGCCGCCCAGGCGCTTGACGCACTGCCAGTCGTCGCGGCGGACGAAGTCCTCGCGGCGGATGCGGATCTGGTAGAGCGGCCCAAGGCGCGGGTCGGCCATCATGTGCTTCGCGAGCAGGAAGTCGGGCGCGAAAAGCCCGCGCTGGAGGACGAGCAGCCTGTTCTTCGACTTCATCGCCTGGCCGCGCAGCAGCTGCGCGTCGTTGAGCGTCAGCGCCATCGGCGCCTCCAGCAACGTCCAGAACCCCTTCTTGAGGGACAGCAGCGCGTGCTTGACGTGGTCGGTCGTGCACGTCGCGATGTCCACGAGGTCGATGTCGCGCTCGTCGAGCATGTCGGAGAACTGGCGGAACATCTTGCAGTCGGGATAGTCCTTCGCGACGAGGTCGCGCCGCTCCTTCAGGAGATCGCACGCCGCAACGACCTTGAAGAGGGTCGGATGCCGGAGAAAGACCGGATAGTGTTCCGTGAACATCGCCCGCCCGAGGCCCATAAGGGCCACGCGGACCGGCGGACGCTGGTATTCGATGTGACTCATTTCTTCACGATCTCCGTGATGGCCGAAAGAAACTGCGCGACGTCCTTGAACTGGCGGTAGACGCTCGCAAAGCGGATGTAGGCGACCTCGTCAACGCGATGGAGCTCCTCCATCACCAGCTCGGCGATCTTCGTCGAGGGGATTTCGTCGCCCTCAAGCCGCGCGACGACGCTGTCGATCATCGTCTTGATCTGCTCGCTCGAGACGCGCCGCTTGCCGCAGGCCTGGCGGATCGCCTTCTCGAGCTTCTGGCGCTCGAATGTCTGGCGGCGGCCGTCGCGCTTGACGACCAGCACCTCGTCGCGGTCGATCTCCTCGTAGGTCGTGAAGCGGAAGCCGCACGCCAGGCACTCGCGGCGGCGGCGAATCGCCGCGCCGTCCCGCGCGCTGCGCGAATCGAGCACCTTGTCGTCGTCAGTCTGGCACTTCGGGCACTTCACTCCCTAAACCTCCAAACCTCCAAACCTCCAAACGCCCAAACATCAAAACTCACTCACGCCTTCCCGTTCGGGCACATCGTGCAGTGTCTGCAGTCGAGGTTGACCGGCAGCGGCACCGGCGCGCCATGCCGCCGCGCCTGCCACTCGCCAAGCCAGTTGATGAGCGCCAGCAGCAGGCCCAGCGTGATGAAGCCGCCGGCCGGCAGGATCGCGAGCGTGACCGGCCCCGGATTCAGGTTCTTGAACGCGAGGTCGCCCCAGACCGTCAGCGTCCCCGCCCCGCAGATCTCGCGCACGGATGCGACGAGCGACAGCGCCAGCGTGAAGCCAAGGCCAGATCCGAGGCCGTCGGCCAGCGACTCGGCGACGCCGTTCCGGCACGCGAACGCCTCGGCGCGGCCAAGGATGATGCAGTTGACGACGATGAGCGGGATGAAGATGCCGAGCGAGGACGAGAGCGCGGGCAGGTACGCCTGCATGAGCAGGTCGATCGCCGTCACGAACGTCGCGATGATGACGATGTAGCACGGGATGTGCACGGCGGCGGGAATCACCTTGCGCAGCGCCGAGACGAGGCCGTTCGAGCAGACGAGGACGAACGTCGCCGCCAGGCCCATGCCGAGCGCGTTCTCAAGCGACGTCGTGACCGCCAGCGTTGGGCAAAGGCCGAGGACAAGCCGAAACGTGGGATTGTTCCTGAAAATGCCATACCAAAAGGCTAACCATGTCTTCATGTTTGGTATTATACACCCTCAGACAGAAAAAGGCAAGGGCGTGTCGCAACAGAGCGACCCTCTCCGCTCCCCTTATCAAAGGCCCATCAGCCGTGGAAATAGGCGACGCTGTCTGGCGGGCGCACGTTCGTGAGCGTACCGACGTAATGCCGCAGCCAGTGGTCCTGCTTCGGGTGCGCGGCGGCGGCTTCCTCGTTCATTTCGATGCCAAGCCCCGGACGATCCGACGGATACATGAGACCCTCGACGAACTTCACGTCCTCGTCGATGACGTCCTTGCGCCACGGCACGTCGTCGAAGAGCGTTTCGTGGATGCAGTAGCCAGGCGTCGAGACGCCGAGCGCCAGCGTGACGGCGTTCGCCACGGGGCCGGACGGATTGTGCGCGCAGAACGGCACGTGGTGCGCGTCGCAGATCGCGGCAATGCCCTTCATCGCCGTGATGCCGCCCGCATGGGAGGCGTCGGGCTGCAGGTAATCGCAGCAGCCAAGCTCGATCGCGTCGAGAATCTGCTGCGTCGTATAGAGCCGCTCGCCGCAGGCGATCGGCACGCGCACGCGGCTGCGGACGTCCGCCAGCGCGCGCATCGTGTCGGGGATGACCGGCTCCTCGACCCAGTAGGGATCAAATTCCTCCAGCGCGTGGCAGACGCGCAGGGCCGTCGGCACGTCGAAGCGTCCATGGCACTCGATCAGGATCTCGGCCTTGCCCTCCGTCGCCTCCTTCACGGCCGCAACGCAGCGCATCGCCTTCTTGAAGTCGGCCGGCGGCAGCTGGCGGTAGTTCTTGCCGAAGGGATCCCACTTGAGGCCCTTGAAGCCGCGCGCAAGGGCGGCCGTCGCCTTCGCCGCGAATTCCTCCGGCTCCTTCGCGCCCGCGAACCAGCAGTTCGCGTAGCACGGCACGGCGTCGCGGCACTTGCCGCCGAGAAGCTTCCAGCAGGGGACGCCGAGCGCCTTGCCCTTGATGTCCCAAAGCGCCATGTCAATCGCCGAAAGCGCGCTCATGAGGACGGCGCCGCCGCGCCAGTAGGCGTCGCGGTAGTTCTGGTGCTCGATCCACGCGGTGTCGAACGGGTCCTTGCCAATGAGGGCGTGCTCGAGGTCCTTGAGCGCGCCGAGAAGCGCGTTCTCCTTGTATTCGAGCGTGCCCTCGCCGAGGCCCGTGATTCCTTCGTCGGTCTCGACCTTCACGAACACCCAGTTCGTGCGGAAGCAGTCGATGACAAATGGCTTGATCGATGTGATTTTCATGGTGGAACCTATCTTGCGTTTCGTGTTTCGTAAAGCGAATAGCCGACCTCGCGCAGGGCCTTGCGCATGATCGGATAGGGCGTGTCGCAGACGTCCGTGAGGCCGACCTGCAGATACTCGCCGTCGAAGCGTCCAGTAGCCGCCTGGTCGCTGAACTGGTGCCAGTGGACGCCGACGATTTGCGGGTTCGCGAGCGCCGTCTCTACATACCCCTTCATCTTGGCTGCCCGATCTTCCTGATCCTTCGCCTGGCGCACGCCAGTGCCGAACGGGCCGCGGTCCGTCGCGCCGAAGTGGAACTCGCCTATCAGCACCGGCGCGTCCAGCTTCGCGGGCAGCCGCCAGTCGTCGATCTTCTCGCGATAGATGTTGTAGCTCACGACATCGCAGTACTTCGCACACGCCGCGACGACCTCATCACGCGCCCAGCCGGCGAAGCGGCAACCGAGATAGAGCAGCTGCGGGTCGAACGCCTTGACCGTCTCGCGCGTCACCGCAAAGTAGCGGTCGATCACGAGATTGGAGAACCGGTAGAGGTCGTCCTTCGCCGCCGACGGCGGAAGCCGGACAGAAGACAGGAAGTCGCTGCGGTCGGCATACTCCGTCCCCCACTTCGCGTTCAGTGCGGCGAATGTGCCGTGCCTCTTCAGCAGCCAGTCGGCAAAGGCAAGTTTCGCCGGCTGGTCTGCGGACGACTGGATCGTCCACTTCGCGAGGTCGGTCGTGCCGCCCCAGTTGATCTCGTTGTCGATGAAGAAGCCGATGCACCACGGGTCGTGGGCCTCGCGCCCGTGCGCCTTGAGCGCCGCCGTCACGCCATGCGCGAACGAAGCATCCCACGGGTCTCGGAACTTCCACCACATGCCGTGGCTGCCCGCGATCGGACGCGACTGGCACTCGACGCGCTCGGCATACGGGGTGCGGTCCATCAGGCAGATCCTCAGGTCGCTGGAGTTCGCGATCGTGTTCATGCCCCAGCTGCGGATGCGCTTGTGGCAAAGGTCGGCGTACGTCGCGTAGTAGTCCTCGCCGTACTTGCGGAAGAGGTTTGCGCTGGAGAAGTCATAGACCCGCGTCTCGCCGCGCGCGAGGAAGAACGGCCAGAGGAGATCGTCATGGGTCGTCCAGAACCTCTTGAGCGAAAGGTCCTCGAAGAGGCAATCGCGCGGCGTCGAGGCGATGCCCGTCTGCGGCGTACCCCAGTCGCCGTTCATCGGCGTCATCGCCGACGAGGCCGAGACGCGCACGGGGCCGAAGCTCCAGAAGAGACGCCCCTCGGGATCGACCAGCCACCACTTGCCCTTCCCGTCCCTGTGCGTGCGGAAGCGTCCCGTCGCAGCCAGCGCCGGACCCTTCGCCCAGCCGCCGAACGCCGTGCGGTCCGCCGGGCCCGGATGCGCGGCGAGATCCTTTTCCTCAGCGTCACGCGCCGCCGCGAGATCCGCCACACCCTTCGTCTTGCCCGGCCATTCGCGCCACTTGAACTGCCCGAATCTGTCGATGCACGGCAGGAAATCAGATGTCTTCATCTTCATCCACGGCTCCGAGTCCGGCGGCGGCAGCGCCTTCATCCATGCCATCAAAGATACCAAG
>ONTV01000089.1 GCA_900320855.1 uncultured Lentisphaerota bacterium | reverse complement strand
CGAGGCGAAGCTCTGGACGCTGAAGGCCCTCGCGCTGCGGAAGCTCGGCCGCGCCGCCGACGCCGTGCCGTGCCTCGACCGGGCGCAGGCGTGCGACCCGCTCGAATACTGGGGCGCCGTCGAGCGCACGGGCGGCACGTCGTTCGCCGAGGCGGCACGGGATCGCGGACTCAAGGCGCAGCAGCTCCTCGAATGCGTGAGCGACTACTGGGCGGTCGGCTGCGACGAGGAGGTCGTCGCCCTCTGCGGCGCGGCGCTCGCGTTGGCGCGCACGGAACGGCCCTACCGCACCGAGGGCGCCTTGCCGCTTCGTGAAACGATTGCCGCGTGCGACAGCTACCGCGAGCCGATGTTCGCCTACTTCAAGGCGGCGGCGGAGGCGCGGCGGAATCCGGCGGCGAAGCCCGTCCTGGAGAAGGTGGACTGGGTCTACTGCTTCCCGAGCCGGCTGGAGGAGCTGGAGGTTCTCCAGTGGGCGGCGGCGAACCTGTCGCCGGACGCCGACACGCAGTACTTCCTCGGCGAGATCCTCTGGAACATGGACCAGCAGGACGCCGCGCTCGCGGCGTGGCGGAAGGCCGTCGCGCTCAGGCCCGACCATGCGCTCGCGCTCCGCTGCCTCGGCTTTGGCCTCTCGCATCCCGGCACGTACTTCACGAACACGGGCGTGCCGTCGGGCGTCGCCAGCCGCGAGGCGTACGACTTCTACCTCAAGTCGCTCGCGGCCGAGCCGCACTTCCGCACGCTGGAGGAGGCCGATCGGCTGGCCGAGAAGCTGGACTTGCCTGCGGCCGAGCGGCTGTCGCTTCTGGAGAAGTACCGCGCGACGGCCGAGAAGTACGACGCCTGCGTCCTGCGCCTCGCCTACCTCTTCAACGCGGTCGGCCGCTACCGGGAGGCCCACGCGATCCTGACGACGCGGCGCTTCCACGTGTGGGAGGGTGCGGAGGGCCTTTTGGACCCGTTCGTCGAGTCGTGCCTCGGCCTCGGGTGCGCGGCGATGGACGCGAAGGACTACGCGACGGCGCTCAAGTACTTCGAGGAATCGACGACGTATCCCGCGAACCTGCAGGCGGGGCGCCCCGGCGACGCGGGCACGGAGCCGAAGAGCCGCTACTTCATGGCGCAGTGCCGGAAGGCGCTCGGCGACGCGGCGGGCTATCGGGCCGAGCTGGAGAACGCGCTCAAGGGCTGGATCAAGGCCGGGGAGATGGACTACTGGCGCGTCAAGGCCCTGCGCGAGCTCGGACGCGACGGCGAATGCGCGCCGCTGGTCGCCGAGCTCAGGCAGGCCATCGCGGAACTGGAGACGCCGCCGCCGACCGTCATCAACGCCTACGCGAAGTTCGGCGGAGAGAACTCGCCGAACGAGCGCGCGGCCAAGGCGAAGGAGAAGGCGGACGCGCTGCGCGCGCTCCTGAAGGAGATCGCGGAATGACGACGCGCCGCGCGTTCATCGCCGGGGTTTCTGCGGCAGGGCTTGCCGCGTCGGGCCCGGAGCTTTTCGCCGCGTCCGCGCGCCGCCGCGCACGTCTCGCCTTTCAGGTCTATGGCGTGCGCGACCGCTGCGCACACGACTACCTCGGCACGCTGAAGGCCGCGCGGGCGCTCGGCTATGAGGGCGTCGAGACGGGGCGCTTCTACGGGCGGGACGGCAAGGGCCTGCGGTCTCTGTGCGCCGAGGCGGGGCTGACGCTCGTCGCGCTGCAGCTCTATCCCTCGTCGCTCGTGGAGCCGGAGCTCGCGAAGACGATCCGCCTCTGCCATGACGCGGGGACGGACCGCATCAACGTCGCGTGGTTCAAGGGCAGCGCGGAGAACGAGAACGACTGGCAACTGCTGGTGGACGTCGTCAACCACGCGGCGGAAGTCTGCGCGGCTGAGGGGATTGCGGTCGGCTACCACAACCACGACCAGGAGTTCCGCATCCGCTTCGACGGGCGTCCGGTCTGCGCGTGGCTGTTCGAGCGGTTCTCGCCGCGCGTGCAGCAGGAGTTCGACCCTGGCTGGTGCGTCCTCGCCGGGGAGGATCCGTTCGCCTGGCTGGCGGCGCATCCGCACCGCAATCCGACGATGCACCTGATGCCCGCCATCGACGGCGTGGGCGCGGGCGCGCCGAAGGGCTTTCCGCTTGGGCCGGGCGCCTGCGGCCTTGGTTCGGCGCGCGACCGGGCGGACTGGCGGCGCTTCGTGCCGGCGGCCGTGGCGGACGGCACGGAGTGGCTCGTCGTGAAGCCGACGGCCTACCCAGACGCTCTGGACGATCTTGCGGCCAGTGCGCGGTATCTGAGAACTTTTGACGCGATTACGATTGGATAAAACGAAAGGAGAAACAAGATGCATGTGAAAAAACTGATTCTGACGGGCGGGCTTGCCCTGTCGGCCCTGAATGCGCTCGCGGCGCGGCAAGGACCGTGGACGAAGGAGAAGGCGTGGGCGTGGTACGACGCCCAGCCGTGGATTCGCGGCTGCAACTACATGCCGGCGAGCGCGGCGAACCGCGTGGACCAGTGGCAGGCGCTCGGCGCGGAGGAGCGGTTTGCGGAGATGGACCGAGAACTCGCCGTTGCCGAGGAGATTGGCTTCAATGCGATGCGCGTTGCCGTTGAACTTCAGGGCTTTGGCGTCTGGCTTGCGGAACATGACAGTTTCATGGCGAATTTTGAACGGGCGCTTTCAATTCTCGCCAAGCACAAGATGCGCGCGATCGTCATCCTCGGCAACGACTGCATGCGCCCGAAGCGCATTTGGCAGTTGCCGAAGCCGGGACCGCAGCCCTGCGACCTCGGTTATCATGGCGGACGCAAGATGTCCCAGCACGGCAGCTTCCCCGGCGAGATAGGCTACTCGCCTGTCGATGATCCGGACCTCAAGCCGAAGTTCTACGCGATGTGCGAAGAGCTGATGGTCAAGTATCGCGCAGATGACCGTATCCTCTTCTGGAACCTCTGGAACGAACCGGGCAATTCCCGTCGGGAGAAGGCGAGCGTCGAGCCGTTGCGCGAGATGTTCCGCCTGGCCTGGCGGATTGACCCCGTCCAGCCGCTTGCGGCCGATGTCTGGAGTGGGGTGTTCGGCACGACGCCGGACGATCCGAATGAGGCGCAATATGTCGGCGGCGCGCTTTCTGACATCGTGTCGTACCACTGCTACATGAGCTTCGAGGAACATGTTCGCATCATCGCCAAGTTGAAGCGGCACTTTGGGCGACCGCTCGTCAATACGGAATGGCTCGCACGGACATACCACTGCGATGTCTTCGACAACTATCCGCTGTTCTATCTAGAGAGGATTGGCGCGTTGAACTGGGGACTCGTCAACGGACGATACCAGACGCACGAGCCCTGGGAAGCGACTTGGAAGCAGATTGAACGGAATCCAAATCTGGCGGAGACGATTGACGTGACCAAGTGGTTTCACGACCTGTTGCGTCCGTCGCTGCGCCCCTACGACCCGAAGGAGATCGCCCTCATCCGCCGCTTCAATAAACAGGCCGACGCGGACTTCGCGGAGGCCCGCGCCGAAACGCCCAAGCAAAAGTAACCGAAAGGAGAACCGAACATGAGATCACTGTTGCTGTCTTGTGCGGTTGGCCTCGCCGCCGCCGTCAGCGCGTTTGCCGACGAGGTGCCGTGGACGTACGACACGTCCAAGCGCGTTGAGACCCCGCCTCAGTCGGCCGTCTCAACGGCCGTCCTGCCGCTTGTGGCGCGCAACGTCGTCGCCGCCGAATCCGACGCAGCGTCCGAGCTGGACGCCTGGGTCTGTTCGTTCGCGCTGCTGCGCGGGCTGAGCATCGACGCCTCGCCGCGCGGCATCGCCATCATCATTCGCTGAAAAACCATGAACACATACAAAGAAGGAGAACAAGAGATGAACACGAAAAAGAGAAATGTTGCTATTTTTGCCGTCTCCGCCGCCCTTTTGGCAGGGGGGGGGGGTAGCCTTTGCCGCTGACCCGACGATTCGGGAGGGTAGCGTGACGTTCGCGCAGGACGCGGCGTCAAAACGCGTGACGATCGGCTACGAGCTGGAGGGCGCGCCCGCCATCGTGACGGTCGACATCCTGACGAACGGCGTGTCAATCGGTTCGGAGCACCTGACGCACATGGCGGGCGACGTCAATCGTCGCGTCGAGGCCGGTGCGCATGCGGTTTCGTGGCAGCCCTGCAAGGCGTGGCGCGGCAACGTCGTCGCCGACGGCTCCGTGACGGCGAAGGTGTCCGCGTGGGCGCTGAACGAGCCGCCGCCCTACATGGTCGTCGACCTCACGGTGACGGGCAGGAACGCCGTCCGCTATTTCGCGAGCGCGGAGGAGCTGCCCTACGGCGGCGTGACGAACGACGCCTACAAGACGGACCTCCTCGTCCTGCGCAAGTGCCCGGCGGAGAACGTCACGTGGCGCATGGGCGGGCCCGCGAACGAGACCGGGCGCATTGGAAAACGCGAAACAGCGCATCTCGTGACATTGACGAACGACTTCTACATCGGCGTCTATCCCGTCACGCAGAAGCAGTACTTCAACTTGATGAGCGCGTGGCCGAGCTTCTACACGAAGCGTCGCGAGATGCGGCCGGTCCAAAGTCTCAGCTTCGACCTGATTCGAGGTTCGGCGAAAGACGGTTACGACTGGCCGAAGAATGGATCGACTGTGGCGGAAGACACGTTTCTGCACAAGTTGCGTACGCATACGGGCGGCATCCTCTTCGACCTGCCGCTGGATGCGCAGTGGGAGTTCGCCTGCCGCGCGGGCTGTGGCGCGGCCTTGTACAACGGTACGGAAATCGTGGCCAATGATAATCCCGTCAATTTGGATCGCCTTGGGCGTTGCAAGTATACAGGCGGACGACAGGACGGCGACGTGGCCTATCCGGCGGACACCGATCCGGATGTCGGCGGCACGACGATCGTCGGCAGTTTCGAGCCGAACGCCTTCGGCCTCTACGACATGCTCGGCAACGTCTGGGAGGCGACGCGCGACTGGTATCAGGAGGTCTTGGATGAAACCGTTGATCCGAACGTCGGGCCGCTTCAGGACCCATCGAAGCCGTGGCGCGTGTTTCGTGGCGGGTCAATCGCAGAAGGGGCGAACTGGTGCCGTTCGGCATCGCGCGGCCCGAAGGTCCCGAGCGAAAACAACAAGACTTCAGACAAGTACGACTTCGGCTTCCGCGTCGCGCTGACGGTGACGCCCGACGCCATCCCGTAAAGAGGACAAAGGATGATTGCTGGATGCCTGTTGGCGGCGGCGATGGCCGTCGGCGAGTTCGGCGCGTGGCGCCTGGAGTTCGAGGATGGCTCGCGCCTCGCCGCAAGCGCGTGGAAGGGGACGGTGTCCGAGTCCGCGCAGGGCGGCGTGACGCGGCGCGACTGGCGCTCGCCCGACCTCGACGTGACGGTGACGGCTGAGCCGGTGGGCGACGGGCGGCGCGACTTTCGGATTTCGCTCGTGAATCGGGGCGTGAAGGCGGTCTCGTCCTGCGAGTTCCCCGCGCGCCGCCGGTTCGCGCCGGAGTCGGTGAAGCGGTTCGTCTATCCGGGGCGCGGCAACTACGGCCTCGGCATGGCGTTCAACGCGAAGTTCTTCCAGCCAACGGGCGACAAGCGTCGGCCCTACCTTGCCTACCGCGTGCAGTATCCGACCCTGTTCGCGGACTTCGCCTACTTGGAAACCGTGGACGGCGCGACCGTCGCCGTCTACGGCCTCCAGCCGCGCACGGGGATCGAGCCGTGGGAGAACCGCACACCGTTCAACCCGGGCGCGACGGGCGTCGGCGGTGACGCGAAGGGCGGCTGGTACGACCATTCCTTCGCGCTCTGGGCCAAGGTCGGCGGCACGTGGACGTCGCCGAAGGTGCGCATCGCCTCCGGGCTGACGCTGGAGGCCGCGCTTGCGGACTACGCGGCGGCGAATGGCTTCCGCCGCACGCTCGCGGACAAGGTGAAGGACCCGGCGACGCTTGAACGGCTCAAGCGCGCGCCGCTCGTGTTGGCTAGTGACGTGACCGCCGAGTCCTTGATGGCATTTCAGGAACGACTGCCGGTTCCAACGCTCATCCACGTGTCCTCCTATGTGCACGGCGGGTTTGACAAGCAGTATCCCGACGTTCTGCCGCCGAACCCGAAGTTCGGCACGCAGGCGCGCTTCCGCGAGGTCGTGGAGGCGCTGCGCGCGCGCGGACACCTCTTTTGCCCCTACACGAACCCGACCTGGTGGGGCGACAAGCCGCGCGGGCCGACGTTCCGGAAGTGGGGTGACGGCGCGCTCGCAATCCAACGTGATGGTGATCGTCGTCACGAAGCCTATGGGGCTGCAAACGAACTTGAAGGCTGGGTGCAGACCTACTTCCACCCCGGCTCCCACGAGGGGAACCGGCGCACCGTGCGGCAGTTCGTCGAGGAGGTTCCCGCCGACCTGCTGTTCGAGGACCAGACCGGCGGACGCGACTGGATCTGGGACTTCAACCCGGCGTCGCCGAGCCCGACGGCCCACAGCGAGGGCATGCTCTCGATGGTGCAGGAGCACGCGCGCAGCCTGCCGATCGCGGCGGAGGACGGCTGGGACCATCTCGCGGAATACAACACGGCGCTGATGGGCTGCACATGGCGGCTCGTGCCGATGACGCCCGACCAGATGAAGCTGCCGCTGTTCAAGGAGGGGTTCCCGGCGGACACGTGGACGATTGAGCCGGTCTCGCTGCGGCTCTTCCACGACAAGTGCTTGTTCTACATGCACAACCTCGGCCTGTCCGTGCGCCATCCGCGCGAGGCCGTCTGGATGCTGGCCCTGGGCTTCCAGATGTCCTTGCGGATGTCGTTGCCGCAGCATGAGATCATCGGGTATCTGCGGGACTGGTATGACTACATCCACCTGCTCCAGAAAGAGGTCGTCTCGCGTCTCGCGGGCGAGCCGCTGGTCGCGTTCCGCCACGACCGGGAGCCGCTGATCAAGTCCGGCAAGCCGCTCGCGCGGCTGGAGGACGACGGCGTCATCGAGGCGACCTACGGGAAGGTGTCCGTCAAGGCGAACCTCGGCGACGTGCCGCGCACGGTCGGCGGCAAGCGTCTCGCGCCCTACGGCTTCTTCGTCGAGGGGCCGGGGCTGACGGCGGCGTGGCTGGATGGCGAAGACCCGTTCGTCGAGACGAAGGACGGCAAGTGGGTCTACGCGAAGAATTTGCCAAATGACGAGATACCGATGAACTTGCCGACGGTCGCGCCCTGCCAAAGCGCCGGACCTGACATGCAGGTTGGCGTCGTTGATCTGGGCTTAGGTGTGCCGCAGGGCCGGACGCAGATTCGTCCGACGGAATGGATGCAGGCCCTTGCGCCGTTCGCGGCGACGACAGGCGTCCGGGTAGTGCGGCTCACGTCGGCGGAGGCCGTGAAGGAAGCCCTCACGGCAGGGCCGAAGAAATGGCTCGCCGTCGTGAACCCGTATGGCGAGAACTTCCCGTGCGTCGGCGCGGGGCGTGGAATGGAGATGATCGAGGCCGTCCGCGCCTACGTCCGCGCGGGCGGACATTGGTTCGAGACGGCGGGCGCGCCGTTCAACTGCGCGGTCTACAAGGGTTCGGACGGGAAATGGCAGCAGGAGCGGATGCGCGGGCGGCAGCTCGACGCGCTGAAGATCAGCATCGTGCCGTTTGGCGGTGACCTGCCCGGCAGGCCGATGCGTCTGGAGGCGGCGTCGGGGGCGGAGTGGCTGCCGCCGTCCGTCTTGGATCTGCTGAAGACGCGGACGGCGACCGTGGCGCGCGGCGTCGCCGGGACGGAGGGCAATCCGCTCGACCCGGTGCTCGTGACGAAGAAGGGGCTCTGCTGGTTCGGCGGCGTGCGCCTTGGCGGCGTCGGCGCGCTCTGGCGCCTCGGTGGCGTCATGCCCGACGCGCCGCTGGCGACGGCAGCCGTCGCCGCGACGCTGGAACACGTCTGGACGACCCTGCCCAAGCCGGTCCCCGCCTCTTATGTCCGCCGCGTCCGGCGCGTCAAGTGAAGGAGAAGCGCGATTTGTCCGCAGGGAATTCTCAAGAGAAGAACGAAACGGGAGAGATGAAGAATAATTCGGAAATCAGGACGTTTTGCGTCACCGTTGCCGCCGCCGCGTGCGCGGGACTCGCGGCATGGGCGCGAGGCCCGGTCGACTGGGTCAACACGGGGATCGGCAGCGTGAGCCACATGCTCGTGCCGACTTTCCGCACGGTGCAGCGCCCGAACGCGATGTTCCGCTTCAACGGCCCCGCCGGGTCGTACGTCGAGGACCGGGTGCGCACCTGCCACCTCTTCGTCCCCGGACACCGCGATCCCGGCGTCTTCCCGTTCCACCCGAAGGGCGGGGCCGCGGACGCGCCTTTCTGCGGGACCTGGGACCAGGAGCACGCGACGCCGTACTCGTACGACGTCTATCTCGACGGCGAGGCGGTCAGGATGTCCGTCGCGCCGGGCGAGAAGGCCGGTCTCTTCGTCTTCGACTTCGAGCGGCCGGGGCCGCATGCGCTCGTCTTCTCGGCGAAGGACCGCGTTCGCGGCCGCGTGACGGTTCGCGGCCGCGAGCTGGACGGGCTGGACGTCTACGGCAACTACCGGGGCGACATCCGCGCCGACGTCTTCCTGCGCGGCTCGTTCGACGTCGAGCCGACGGGCGTCCGCACGGCGGGCGGGCGCGTCCGCACGGCGGGCGGGCGCACGGTCGTCAGCTTCCCGGAGGAGCCCTGCACCGTCCGCCTGCGCGTGGCGTTCTCCTACCTGTCGTCCGAACAGGCCGCGCGCAGCCTCGCGGCCGAGATCCCGGACTTCGACTTCGCGCGCGTCGCCGGCGGGGCGCGCGAAGCCTGGAACCGGACGCTCGGCCAGGTCGCGGTCGAGGGCGGCACGGACGACGCGCGCACCGTCTTCTACACGGCACTCTGGCGGACGTACGAGCGCATGGTGAACGTGACGGAGGAGGGCCGATACCGGGGCTTCGACGGGAAGGTCCACGACGCCGGCGGTTCGGACTACTACGTCGACGACTGGTCATGGGACACCTACCGCGCGGCGC
>ONTV01000031.1 GCA_900320855.1 uncultured Lentisphaerota bacterium | reverse complement strand
CCCATTCGCGCCAGTCCCTCGACGATGTTCTGGAGGTTCGACAGAACGGCCCACGAGGCCAGCAATCCGAGGACGATGCCGACGCCGCACTGGATCATGCCGTGGACGAGGAAGACCTTCATGATCTCGCGCTTGCGGAAGCCCAGCGCCTTCAGGAGCCCGATCTCCGGCGTCTTCTGCACGGTCAGCACAAGCAGCGTGTTCATGACGCAGAAGACGGCGACGAGCGAGATGAGCGAGAGGAGCAGCGCCGTCATGTTCTTCTCGACGGCCAGCGCGTTGAAGATCTCGCGGTCGGCCTCCCGCCAGGAGATCGCGCGCAGCCGCGCGCCGTTCCCGTCGCCGACGGCGACGGCCGCCGAGACGATCCGCTCGAACTTCGCCGCGTCCGTCGGGCAGTCCGTCTTGACGTGGATCGCGAAGACGCCCTGCTCCATTCCCATCAAGTCGCGGACATTCGGGAGCGATGCGACGACGTAGCCGGAATCGTACTCGTGCTGTCCGCAGGAGAAGATGCCGACGACCCTCCACTTGACCGGCAGGAACACCTCGTCCGTCGCGACGAGCGTCTTCGGCGAGTAGACCGTCACCTCGTCGCCCACCCAGACGCCGAGCGACCGCGCCGCCGAGACGCCGAGGACGATCGAGTCGCCCGAAAGGTCAAACGTGCCGGCACGCGGCGCGCCGATGCGGTAGGCGCGCGTGAAGTCGTCGCCGTCCACGCCGAGGATGACCGGCGCGAGGACACGCCCCTTGTGCGCAAGGAGAACGCGCGTGTCGATTTCGGGCGTCACGCACGTCACGCCCGGGATCTGGCGGAGCTTCGCCGCGAGGGCCTCTTCGCCGCGAACGACGTTGCCAACTTGCGGCACGAGCGAGACGTGCGGCTTGAAGTCGAGGATCTTCTCCTCCCAGATGTCGCCGAAGCCCGTCATGACGCTGCGGACGATGATGACGACCGCGACGCCCAGCATCACGCCCAAGATGGAGACAAGCGTGATGACCGAAGCGACGGATCGCTTCGGCTTAAGGTATTTAAGAGCTAGGAAAAGAGGAAATTTCAAGATTTCAAATCTCAAATCTCAGATTTCAAATGCTCGTGGCAAGCCTCAACTGTTCATTCCGGATCTCAAATTCCAGATCTCAGATGTTCATCGGACAACTCACACCCGTCCGTCACATTCCGCCAACCTTCCGCTGTCTTTAAACCTTTCCACTTTCCCGCCTCGCTCCTCTTCCTCCCACTCTCCCACTTTCTCACATTCCCACTCTCCCACTTCCCCACATTCCCACCATTCCACTTTCCCACTGTTCCACTCTCCCACTTCCCCACTCAAATATCTACCTCGATGTCGAGTTCGTCGCTCTGCTTCTTCTTCGAGCCTTCGTCCTCGTCACCCGACGTGATGGCCTTCGCGGCCTTTGTCTGCGTGGTCGGCAGGTAGCGGTAGTAAACCATCATCTGCAGCGCCGCCAGGCACGTCGCCATCGTCGTCGCCTTCTCGCCGCCGCACGTCTGGTCCTTGAACTTCCAGTACCCGATTGCGCGCGGCTTGCCGTCCAGCCCCGGAATCTTCTCGGGGAGCGTGATCATCGTGCGTGGATAGAGGGCCTTCATCGCGAGGTTCCAGTCCTGCCAGGCCTTCACGTTCGCGGGCGTTGCGCCCTGGCACATGCCGGCCTGGTACTTGCACTGCGCGGCGTAGTAGCAGTAGTACTGGGGATTGGCCGCCGGCAGGGCCTCCGAGAGCTTCTTCCCCTTCGTGCCCTCGAACGACGGCTTCCACGCGCGCATCGTGTCGAGCGCGGCCTTCACCTCGTTCTCGTTCATGTAACCGAGGAGCTGCATCGCAAGGCAGCCCGTCGCCGTCAGGCCCGTCGGGCCGCCGCCCGCCGTGTAGTTGAAGCCGCCGTTCTTGAAGTTGCGCGTCTTCAGGCACTTGATTGCCTTCTTGATGCAGGCGTCCAGCCCCTTTGGGTGCATGCCCGCCATCTTGCCGGCCTTCAGCGCCTGAAGCGCCCAGCCCGCGTATGACATGTCGTCACGCGTCGACTTGCGGTTCATGCCGTAGTCCCAGCCGCCCGTCGGCGACTGGTTGTCGACGATGCGCTGCAGGGTCTGCATGGCCACGATCTTCGTGTTCGGGTTGCGCGTCATGCCATAGGCTTCGCAAAGGGCGTAGGTCGCGATCAGCGTCGCGTACTCGTTGCCGTCCGTCTCCTTGAAGGAAACGACCTCCTGCCCGGTCTTGTCCTTCCTCTTCGTCAGCGAATCGATCAGGAACTGCATCGCCTTCTGGACAGTCGGTCCGAACTCCTTCGAGGCCGGCGTCTCGCCATGGGCCAGGAACGCGAGAATCGCCAGCCCCGCGTTCGAGATCGGGTTGCCGCCATTGCCCCAGGTCCCGTTCGGCAGCTGCGTCTTCTTGAGCCACCGCAGGGCCTTGAGGACGGCACCCTCCGTCGTCGCATCGCCGTACATATTGCCGCCCCGCGTCATGGCGCCGATGGAGCCGGGCGTCCGCGAACCCGTCATCGACTTCATCGTGACGGGCGACTTGATGAGGGCGACGGAATCCTGCGCGGCCGGCTTCACGGAAACCGGCTCGGCCGTCGGCGTCGCGCTCGGCGTGACGACATCCGCCACGGGGGTGACGTCCGGCGTGTCGATCGTGACGTCGACCATCTCCTCGGGCGGCGTCTGCTCGACGATCTCCTCCTGTTCCTGCTCCTCCTCGAGCTCGGTCTCCTCCTCCTGGGCACGAGCGACCTCGACCTCGATCTTCTTGTCCATCTGTCCCTGGACGGCCGTCACGACAATGAGGACGGCGACGCCCAGGACCGGCAGCGTAATCGCCGCGATCGGGGCGATGAGCCGCTGGAGCTCCGTCTTCGCGATCTTGAACTCGGCAGATGAATGCGGCTTCGAGAGACCCGTCAACATATCCGCCATGCGGCGGAAAAAGCCCTTCTCCTCGAATGCCGCCTCAATCTCGGCCTTGTGCTGCTCGAAGAGTTCCTCCGCGCTCAGCGGGGCCTCCTGCAACTCGTCTTCGACAAACTCTTCAGCCATGCCCTAAACCTCCAAAACTTTCAGGACTTCCAAACATCCAAACGCCCAGACATCCAAACTTCCCTACGCCCACCCGTCTCACATCGAGAAGATGCTGACGCTGAACAGGTTGTTCTTGTAGCAGATGTCAAGCGCATCGACAAGCGCCTTGTGCGGCGAATCCATCGTGCACTTGATGATGATGGGGGTCTTCGTCGACGTGCGGGCGACCTCGCGCAGGTTCTGGTCGAGCTCCGACCGCCGCACCTCGCGCTTGTTGTAGACGAGGACGCCGTTCGCGTCGTGTCCCCGCCCGATCTCGATTGTCACGGTCGTGTCGGACTCGTTTGAAGACGATGACCCGGACGCGGGCGCGGGACGGTTCGCGTTCAGCTTCGAAAGCGTGTCCTCCTGCTTGATCGTGACGACGAAGAAGATGATCAGCTCGAAGACGACGTCAATCATCGGCGTCATGTCGAGCGCGGGATTCTCCTGTGGCTTGCGCGCCATGGCTTACCTCCCCCTTCTCTTGAGCGCGTCCAGATGCTTGCGGGCGGGATGCCCCGGCTTCGAGCGCTTGTCCTCTGCCGTCGCCATGAACGAGATCTTCCAGATGCCGTTCGCCGTGCAGGCGTCCATGACGCGCGCGACGACCTCGTGGCGCACGTCGTAGTCGGCACGGATGAGGACGGGAAACTCCCCGACCTTGCGCATCCGCTCCTTGACGCGGCGGCCGATCTCGTCCGGCGTAATCTCGCGGTCGCCCATCGAGATGCGACCGCGCGGCAGACGCTTGCCGCGCTTGTCGCGGCTCGCGATGTCAATCTGCAGATGCGTCGGCGGCAACTCCTCTGGAACGAGCACGATGCCGTGCCGACCGTCTTCGAGCTCGATCGTCTCGTCCTTGCGCTGCGCTTCGGTCAGCGTGACGACGAAGAAGATGATCAGCTCGAAGACGACGTCGATCATCGGCGTCATGTCGAGGGCCGGATTCTCCTGTGCTTTCCTGGCCATGGAACGAGGGCCTTTCGCTTACGCCTGGGCCGCTTCCGCCGGAGCGTCGCCCTCGGCGCCCGGATCGACGGCGACATTGCGGAGGCCGTTCAGGATCTCCATCGTCATCGCGGTCATCTTCAGGATGAGGCGGTTGGCCTTGTTGCGGAGCGAGTAGAAGATGGTGATCGAGGGGATCGACACGATCAGGCCGCCGGCCGTCGTCCAGAGAGCCTGGCCGATCGAGTTCGCGAGCGCGGCCGCATCGCCGGCGCCGCCGGAGGCGAGCGCCTGGAACGTCAGGATCATGCCTTGCACCGTACCGAGAAGGCCGAGGGACGGGCCGAGGTTGCCGCAGACCGAAATCCAGTTCAGCCGCTGCTGGATCTTCTCCTGCTCGAGGTCGGACGCCGCCGTCACGGCCTCCTGAATCGCCTCGAAGCCCTCCTCGATGTGCTGGAAGGCCGCCTTGACGATCGACGCCATCGCGGACGGGTTCTGGTCGCAGACCTCCATCGCCTTGACGACGTCGCCCTCCATCATCGCGCCCTGCACACCGTCCATGAGCTTCTTCGGCATGAGTTTGTCCGGCTTGATGAGGATCGCGGAGTCAAGGGCGAAGTAGATCGCGAGCGCGCCGTCGCCGAAGAGCGCAAACCACAGGATCATGCCGACGATGCCCGAACCGAAGACGATCTCGTAGAATCCGCCGCCCGAGCTCTGGGACTTCGCCGCGTTGGTGTCAACCGCGTTGCCGGCGGCATCGGTGATTTCCTGGCCATACGACTGGAGCGCGGCCATTGGCGCGACGCACGTTCCAACGAGAATCGACATCGCCAGCAGAGACTTCTTGATCTTGTTCATTGTTTTATCTTGTTTTTGGGTTTAAAGAGTTTCGGCCATTCGACCGTTCATTCGATCATTCGACCATTCGATTATTTCCCTCACCTCACATCGCCTTCGCCTGGGCGCGGAGAGCCTCGGCGCGCGCGGACTGGCCGAGCTTGTCGAAGCACTGCGCGGCCTTGAGCATCGCCTCGCCGCGCTCGCGCTTGCACGCCTCGTCCTGGTACATGAGGACAACGCGCAGGTAACCGTCGCGCAACGCGTCCTTGAGCGCGTCGGGCGCATCGTTCGACTTCGCGACGATGATGTCGCCGCGCATGACGAGCGCGGCGGCGGACGCCGTGCGGTCGCCGGACGTCGCGGCCTTCTTCAGGAGGCTCTCCAGCTGGTCGTTCTTGCCGAGCTTCAGGAGCGACTGCCAGTAGGCCGCCGCGAGATCGCCCGAATAGGCCGCCTCCTTGTCGGACGCGATGATCTTCGTGCAGATGTCATTGGCCTTCTGGGCATGCCCCGCCGCGAGCTGCGCCATCGCGAGATAGCGCCCGGCCGGCTTGTCCCACTGAAGCATCACGTACTCGTCGACGATCTTCTGCAGGATCGCGATCGCCGCCGCGCCCGACCCGCTTTCGACCATTTGCACGGCCTTGTCGAAGCCCTGCGGCTTCGGGATGTCGAGCGAGACGACGTCGTCTTTCTTGCGCTCCATGTCAACCATCGTCTGCCCCTTCTTCACGGAGACGACGTACTGCTTGTCGCGCGCGCGCCACTTGATGTCGCCCGTCAGGGACTCGGTTTCGGTGTTGAGCGTACCCTGCACGGCGAAGACCTCCGCCGCCGCAAGGGCCGCCAGACTCATGATCGTCAGTTTGTTCATTCCGTTGCCTTTCTCAAATCATCACTTCTGGGCCGGCAGATCCGCCTTGGCCTGGTTCATGCAGTTCTGGACAAGCGTCCGCGCCTTGCCGTTCGGGAAGAGGTCGAGATACTCCTGCCCGAACTTCACGACAAGGTCGGCCTGCGTGGCGCCCATCTTCGCAAAGAGCGGCACGAGCGTCGCATAGGCGCGCTCGAGGTTCGCGACCTCGCCCGGCTCCATCTTGTCGAGCGGATGCTCGTCCGTCACGCCATGCGCCTGGAGGAAGACCTGGAAGGTCGCGGCCGCGCGCCCGCACGTCTCCTTCGCCTCTTCCTTGAGGCCCATCGCCTCCTCGGCCTTCATGCGATCGACGAGCACGTCGCCGGAGAGGAGGTCGAGCTGGTCCTGCTCCCACTGCGGCTTCTTCGCCCAGTACTGGCGCACCTTCTTGAGCGCGCCAATCGCCGCGCCAAAGCACTTGCCACGCATCGTCGCGTCCTTCTCCGTGCGGCCCTGGTCGGACGCGACCTCGACGAGCATGAAGTTCGCGTCGGCGGCAATCGCCATGCGCGACATCTTCGGGTCTTCGAGGAACTTGTCGAGCTGGTCGCGCGCCTCGGCAAGCGAGCCCTGCTTCCACGCGCTCTTCGCGAGGCCGAGCCGCGCCTTCGCGACGGTCGTCGCCGAATTCGTGCCCGCGAGCCGAATCGCCTTCTCGAACGCCTGGCTCGCAAGATCCCAGCTTTTGCCCTCAATCAGGGCCTCGCCCGCCTGGACGAACTGGTTCGCCGTGTACGCGCCGTCCGTCCGCAGCATCTCGGCGTAGATCTCGGCGCCCTCGCGCTTCATGCCCATTTCGATGAGGTTCTTCGCCAGGCGCGGCTTCGCGTTCTTCGCCTCGTCGGAATCGGGGAACTTCTCCGTCAGGCGGTCCAGCGCCGCCTTCGACTTCGCCATGTCGCCGAGCGCCGTGTAGATCGTCCCGAGGTCTACGTAGCAGGGCTTCGCGTACTGCCCTTCGGGATATTCCTTCACGTAGGCCTCGTACCCGGCCGCCGCGCGCTTGCGGTAGGCCTCGAGGTTCTGCTCCGGACGGTTCATGCGCCGCCAGCAGACGCCGACCATGAACATCGCGCCCTCGCGCAGCTTGCGGTAGCTCGCGGCGTCCTCCTTCGTCGTCGTCGGGTCGGCGAGCGCCGCGTCCGCCTCCTTCTTGAAGCCCGAGAAGTTCTGGATCGCGCGGACAATCTGCGCAGTTCCCTCCTTCTCCAGCGCCTCGACCTTGGCGGCGTCCGTCTCCTCGGCGGCCTTGGCCAGCATCGCGAGGCCATCCTTCTGGTAGGTCTGCGCCAGCTTGAACTGGGCCTGGAGGCGGCGGATCTTCACCGTCTCGACCGCGAGGTACTTGGTCATGTTCGCGATCTCGCCCTTCACGTCGCCGACCTTGCCGCAGCAGGCCGCGAGCTGGGCGAGCGACGTCGCGTAGTGCGTCGTGTTCGTGTAGTACTCGCCGATCAGCGACCAGTACTTGATCGCGTCGTCATACCGCCCGGCCTTCTGGAACTCCGCCGCCCGCGCGGCCGCCAGCGTGCCCGCGTTCGCATGACGCCGGTAGTTCGTGAAGAACGCCGTGTAGAGGCGGTCGGCGCGCGCCGGATTCTTGTACTGCGACTCCTTCGCCGCGAGACGGACCGTCGCGTCGCCGCCGGCCGTCATGAGAAGCCGGTCCGTCGACCCCGCGAAACGCTCGGCGAGATAGCCCTCGACCGCATCGGCGTCCAGCCGGTATTCGTCTTTCTTCTTCGCGTCCTTCGTCTGGAGGATGAGATCCAGGTAGGCCGAGGCGACGTTCTCGACGGCCATCACGGACTCCTTGATCTCCGGATACTTCGCAAGCGCCTGCAGATAGCCCTCGATCGCGGCCTCGTAGTCCTGCGCGAGGAACTTCTCGTTCGCGTCCGCAAACTGGCGCGCGCGCGCCTTCGCGATCTGCTCGGGCGTAATCTTGCACTTGATGTTCGCCTTGTACTTCTCCTTCGCGAACGTGCTCACGGCCTGCGCGAGGTCGCCCGCCTGCGGCGCCCACGAGGACGCCTCGTATTCGAGGAAGACCGTCTGCGCCATCGCGAACGCGCCCTTCGAGATCTGGCGCTTGCCGTTCTTGCCGCGCGGGCCGAACATGAGGGACTTCACCTTCTCGTCATCGCGCTTCGGCTTCTTGTACTCGGCCTGCGCCTCGCCCCACAGCATCTTCGCCTGGAGGAACAGGCACTCCGGGAGCGGCGACTGCTTCAGCAGGCCCAGCTTGCCCTCCGGGTCGAACTGGACGATCTGCTCATGGATCTCCTGCAGCTGCGGCTTGTACTCCTCGATGATGGCCGAGGCCTTCTCGATGTCGCCCTTCATCTGCTCGATATGGGCTTTCATCGAGACCGCGCGCCCGAAGTAGACGGGCTTCTCAAGCTGCCAGAGGAGCTTGTCGACGATCTTCTCGGCCGCCTTCAGGCTCGCGTCGCGCGCCTTCTTCTGCTTCGGATCCGTCTGCTGGTCCGCCAGGCGCAGATAGAGATCGACCGTCTCGCAGCCGAGGTTGCACCAGGCGTCGCTGCCCGGCTCCAGCTGCGCGAGAAGCGACTCGTAGCGCTGCACGGCCTTCGCGTACTGCTTGTCGCCCGCGAGCAGCTGGCCGTAGGCGTAGCACGCCTCCAGGTAGAACTTGCGGATCTCGGCCGGCGGCTTCGCAAAGACCTTGAAGAACTCGTCGTAGATCTTCATGCACTCGGGCTTCTGCCCACGGCCGAAGTAGTTGTTCGCCATCTCAAGGCGCGCCGCCCAGTACTTCGTCGACTTGCGGTCGGGCAGCGAGGCGATCTTCTTCTCCGCCGCGTCGAACTGGCCGAGCGCGAGCATGCCGCGAATCTCGATCGCGAAGAAGCGCGCCTCGGACTCGGGCCACCGCTTCTTCGTCGCCTCGATGAGCGGCCCCGCGAGGTCGGGATACCCGTAGTTGACGAGCGCCTCGACATAGCTCATCTCGGCCTCAAGCTCGGGGTTCTCATTCGGGGCCGCAGCCGCCGGCGCGGCCGCCTCCTCGGCGAAGAGCGGCGACGCCGCAAGCGCCGCCAACGCGACAATTGAAAAAGCCTCTCGTCTCATGATGGTGCGATTATACTACAATCTGCTCGTCGAATGCAAGTGTCTCGTGGCGGCGCACGTCCGTCAGCGCACGGCGTCCAGGACCTTCCGATGCACGGCGCGAAGGGCCTTCGGATCGAACTTCATCACCTTTCGGTCATAGGTCATGAGGCCGTTGATCTCGACCTCCACGTCCGTCGTCTGCGTGTAGACCGCGCCGCCGAGGCCCTGCGCCGCCAGGTCCGCGACCTTTTCGAGGAGCGCGACGTACGTCTTCTCGAGCCCCTCGCGCGTCGCGGTGTCCTTGTTGCCGCCATAGCCCCAGTTCTTCGCCGTCTTCTTCCAGAGATGGCCCTCGACGGAATGCCCGAGGCCGCCGAACTCGCCGAGGAACGAGATGCGCCGGTCGTTGACGGGGAACATCGCCGGCCCGCGATAGAGGTGCGCGTCAACCGTATCCCCCGCCTCGCAGACTCCCGCCGGCTTGTGCGCCGTCGTGATGCGCTTGTCCCACGCGACCCACCCCGTCGGCAGGATGCACCCGCCTTCCCAGTCCCAGCAGCCGCTCGGCCCGTTCACGAGCCGCGTCGGGTCGTAGTTCCGCACGAAGTCGAGCATCGCGTGCGTCTGGAACTCGCCCGGCTGCGTCCAGGCCTCGTTGTACGGGCACCACATCACGACCGACGGCGACGTCTGCAGAAGGTCCATGAGCCCCTTCTGCTCCTGCCGCTGAAGCCAGTACCTCGCCGTCGTCTTCGCGTCCAGCGGCGACAGGTAGCTGTGGTTGCCGCTCGGCAGGTCCTGGACGACGAGGATCCCCAGCGTGTCGCACAGATAGTAGTACCGCAGCGGCTCGACCTTGATGTGCTTGCGCATCATGTTGTACCCGCAGTCCTTCAGCGTCCGGATGTCGTGCGCCATCGCCTCGTCCGACGGCGGCGTCAGGAGCCCGTCCGGCCACCACCCCTGGTCGAGCGTCCCGAGGAGGAACGTCGGCTCGTCGTTGAGGTAGAACCGCAGCACGCCCTTCGCGTCCGCGCGTTTCTCGATTTTGCGCATCCCGAAGTAGCCCCTCACCGAGTCCGCCCCGCAGGCCGCCGTGAAGCGGTAGAGCTCCGGCGAGTCCGGGCTCCAGAGCCGGACGGGTCTCGGCAGCGTGACCGTCACCTCGCCGTTCGCCGTCGTCGCCTTCACCCCGGCGACCTCGACCGTCACCTCCGGCTTCGCGAAGCGCGGGCTGCGCACGTCGAAGCGCAGCGTGACCGTGCCCTTGTCGATGTCCGTCGCCACCGCGTAGCCCGCCACGTGCGTCTCGGGCACGTTCTCCATCCACACCGTCTGCCAGATCCCCGACACGCGCGTGTAGAAGCACCCCTTCGGCTCGAAGCTCTGCTTGCCGCGCGAGTTGACGAAGTCCTCCGTCGGGTCCCACGCGCAGACCGTCAGCTCGTTCTCACCGTCCGCGACGTAGTCCGTGACGTCGAGCGTGAACGGCAGGTTCCCGCCCTCGTGCGGCACGTCCGTCACCTCGCGGTGGCCGACGAAGACCTGCGCGCGGAAGTCGACCGCGCCGAAGTGCAGGAGGATGCGCTCGCCGGGCCGCTTCCGGCAGTCGACCTTGCGCGTGTACCAGAGGAACTCGTCCGGCCCGAGGAGCCGCCCGACGCCGGAGAGCGCGGACTCGATCGCGAACGGCACGCGGATCTTCCCGTCCCATTTCTCCGGGCGCCCCGGCGTGTTCGTGACGCTCGTCACGGCGTAGTCCCAGTCGCCGTTCAGGCATGTCCAGCCGTCGCGCACGAGCTGCGGGCGCGGGTACTCCCGCCAGGCGTTCGCGTCCGTCACCTTCTCGCCCCACGGCGTCGTCAGCGGCGCGGACGGCGCGGCGTTGGCGGGGGCGGCGAGCGCGAAGACGAAGAGAGAGAGGGCGGCCGAGAGGGGGAGGGCGCGAGACAAGAGACGTGAGAAGCGAGAGGACGCGAGACGCGAGACAGGAGAGGACAGACGACAAAAGACAAGCGACAAAGGCCGAATGGCACGCTGAAGAGAGAACAATTGAACTTCCATACTTACTCCTTGCTACTTGCTCCTTGAACGGATTGCGATTTGTTTCTTAACGGCTGGCTTTTAACGGCTGTCTTCGTGCCACTTGTTGACATTCTGGGTTTCGCGCATTATAGCATATTGCCGTCGCGCGCGTCACCCGTCCGACGGGACGCGAAGGCGCCGCGCCAGCAGCACGCAACCGACGAGCGCGCAGAACGACGTCGAGGCCGCCAGCCCCACGTGCCGCCAGTCCATCGGCAAAAGCGCGATCGCGAGGACGTTCAGCGTCGCGTTGAGGCAGACCGTCTGGACGGTCACGCGCAGCGGCGTCTTCATGTCCTTCTGCGCCTGGAAGAACGGGGCGAGGCATTTCTGGATCGCGAAGAAGCAAAGGCCGAGCCCGTAGACGGAGAGCGCCCGCGCGACGCGCAGCGTCGCCGTCGCGTCGAAGGCGTGGCCCTCGTAGACGAGCCGCACGATGAGCGGCGCGCAGAAGAACGTCACGACCGACGCCGGCAGCATGACCGCCGTCATCTGCAGGACGGCGCGCTTCAGGGCCCGCCGCGCGCCCGCCGCGTCGCCCGCCGCGAAGTGCCCCGCGAACGTCGGCAGCAGCACCGTGCCGAACGCGACGCCGACGACGCCGAGCGGCAAGTCCATGAGGCGCTCCGCGTAGCCGATGACGCCCGCCGCCCACGGCGCCGCGACCTGTCCGAGAACCTGGTCGAGCAGGTAGTTGGCCTGCACGGCGCCCGCCCCCACCGCGCCGAGGAGCGTGTTGCGCCAGACGAGCCGGAACTTCTCGTCGCGGAACGACGCGAACGGCGCGAACCGGAACCCGTAGCCGCGCCGGCGCATGCACCGGAAGAGGAACGCCATCTGCGCGACGCCGCCCGCGAGAATCGCCCAGCCGACGACCGTCACGCGCGCAGCGAGCGACAGCCCCGGAAAGAAGCAGAGAAGCCCCAGCGCGGCGATCCACACCACGTTCAGGAACGCTGGCATGAACGCGCCCTCGACGAATCGGCCGAGCGCGTTGAGGACGCCCATGCCGAACGCCGCCCCGCAGATGAAGATCATGTAGGGGAAGAGGATGCGCACGAGCTTCAGCGTGAGGACGGCGCGCGGCGAGAGGGACACGACATCCGCCGCCGAAAGGCCGAGCGCGACCGTGAGGCCGACGAGCGCAAGGGCGACGACCGCGCCGAGAATGAGGAAGACGAGCGTGAGGACGGCACGGGCGAGACGGCGCGCCGACTCGACTTCGCCCGCCGCGACTTCGCCCTTGAAGACCGGCACGAACGCCGCCGTGAGCGCGCCCTCGCCGAAGAGCTTGCGCGCCATGTTCGGCAAGGCGAACGCCAGCGTGAACGCGCTCTGCTCGACCCCAGCCCCGATGAGGCGCGACTGCAGCATCTCGCGCACAAGGCCGAGGACGCGGCTCGCCGCCGTCAGCCCGCCGACCGTGAACACGTTGCGGAGCGTCCGCCCCAGGCGAAAGCGGCTCCGTCCGCCCCGCAAGGCCGTCCCCGCCGCTTTCCCCGCAACCCCTTCCGTTCCGACCGTCGCCATCTTCAGTATTCGAGCTGGCTGCCGCCGATCGTCTCGCGGATGATCGAGTCGCCCGGCACGTAGGCCGAGCCCGTCGATTCGACGGCGGAAAGGAGCCGGATCATGTTCGTGACTTCGCGCACGTCGCCCAGCTCGCGGCGCGCCCGCTCCAGGAGCCCGCCCGCATAGGGCTTGAGCACCGCCAGCTCGTAGACGAGATAGGAGTCGAACGTCAGGTCGGCGTTGCCGCAGAACGGGCGAATCCACTTCTCCTCGCCCGCCAGCACCTTCGGCCAGAGCCGCACCGTCACGGACGGGCTCATCTTGCGGAACTGGTTGTCGCGCACGAGCCGCCGCAGAAAGCGCGCCTCGCTCGGCTTCGGGACGATGCCGCCGAAGACGTCGAGGCTCGGACGCGGCTCGACGAGGACACGGTACTTCGTCGCGTCGGGGATTCCCTGCGTGAGGCGCGGATTGAGCGCGTGGATGCCTTCGAGGACGACGAACCCGCCCTTCGGCAGCGAGACCGTGCGCACGGGCGCGAGCGGCACATGATGCACGAAGTCGAACTTGCGCACGCCGACCGTCTCGCCCCGCAGGAGCGCGTTCACGTCCGCCGCAAGCGCCGGGATGTCCACGCAGTCGACGTGCTCGTAGTCGAGCTCGCCGTTCGCGTCGCGCGGATTGCGCGCGTCGCCGACGAAATAGTCGTCCGTCGAGAGATGGTACGCCGCGCGGCCGTTCACGCGGATCTGCGTGCAGAGCCGCGTCGCTGTCGTCGTCTTGCCGGCGGCCGAGCCTCCCGCGACGAGGATGAGCCGGATGCCCGCCCGCCCGCACACGATGTCGGCGATCTTCGAGAGCGCCTTCACCTGCCGCGCCTCGGCGACGCGGATCAGCTCCGCGATCGTGCCGTCCGCAATCGCCTCGTTCAGTTCAAATGACGTCATGATACATTGCTCCCCGACCAGCCGAGTTTGCGCGCGAGAACGTCGTAGGGGTCATAGCCCTCCAGCTCCACGAGCCGCGCCGACGCCGCGCTTTTCGAAACCGTCACGCAATCGCCCGCCCCCAGCGCGCCCACGTTCTCCCCGTCCGCATAGACGCCGACGCGCAGCGCGTTCCCCGCCGTGCGCGACCGCACCGTCACCGTGAACGCAACGTCGTCGCTCACGACGAGCGGACGGACGCCCAGGGCGTGCGGATTCAGGGGCGTGACGACGAAACTGCGCGAGTCCGGCATGAGGACGGGCCCGCCCGCCGCGAGCGAATAGGCCGTCGAGCCCGTCGGCGTCGCGAAGATGAGCCCGTCGGCCATGTAGCGCGTGACGAGCTTGCCGTCCGCCTCCAGGTCGAGGCGCGCGGAATGTCCGCTCATCTCGCGCGTGAGGACGACGTCGTTGAGCGCGGCATGGCCCGCGACCTGCAGCAGCCGCCGCTCGGAGACGCGGTAGCGCCCGACCGCCAGCGCCGCGAGCGCCGCGCCGAAGTCGCGCTCGCCGACGCTTGAAAGGTAGCCAAGCCCGCCGAGCTTGAAGCCGAGGATCGGCACGCCGGGATGCGCATGCACGGCCCGCAGGAGCGTGCCGTCGCCGCCCAGCGCGATGACGACGTCCGCCGCGCGCCCCTCCGCCGCCTCCGCAAGGCCAAGGCGCGCGGCCGCCGCAACGAGCGCGCCCTTGTGCGCCGCCGCCTCGGGCTTTTCCGCGTTGACGTGGAAGTGAACTTTCATGGGAGGCGACATTATACCAAAAGGACAGGCCGTTCCGCCTGCCTACGGGTCGTAGCGGCGCATCTCGTCCTGGACGCGGCGGCGCGTCTCCTCGTCCGGCGCGACGACGACGCCGCGCAGCTCGCACGGCGCCCAGCCGTTCGTCCAGGTCGTGTCACGGAACGGCTCCTCGAAGGCGAGCTGGTCGGGCAGCACGTCGTCCGTCGTGCCGGCCCGGCCATCGGGCCCCTTCGAGTAGAGAATCGGCGGCCCGCCCTCGGGCCGCGTCTCGTAGACGTAGTCGTTTCCCCACGGGTCGGGCACGATGTGGTTGACGTAGGGCCCGTCCCATCCAGGATGCGCCCGACGGAGCCGGCGGATCTCGTTCGGACGCCGGAACGCCAGCACGTGAAGCCCTTCCGCCGTCGTCGGATACGCGCCGACATGGAACTTGTAGCGTCCGAGCGCGACCGAGAGGGCCCGCATCGCCTTCTGCGCCTGCAGGGGCTTGCGCTCGATGCGCGCCTTGCCAAGCCCGATCCCGTTACGCGACGCCGAAAGGACCAGCCCCCCGACCAGCACCAGGACGAGGACGACCGCCCCGTAGAAGACCGGCCCGCGCCGCAGCGTCGGCGCGCCCCCCGTCAATTCGGCCCGCTTGCGCTCGTATTCGCGCGCAATTGCCTTCACGGCGGCCTTCGTCGACTTGCGGTGAAGCGGCGCCCTGTCCGCATCGTCCGCCCGCCGCTTCGCCGGGAACTTCCGCTTCAACTCGTTCAGGTCAACCATGGTCAGACAATCCGTTCGATGACAAGCGGCTTCGGCTCCGGGGCGGCCGGCTCGACCCGGAACGCCTTGTAGAGCTCGGCCGCCGCCTTCTCGAGCCCTTCGGGCGCCGTGGACTTCTCCAGCGTCGCCAGCGGCGCGCCGACGGCGACGCGGTCGCCGACCTGCACGGACAGCGTCACGCCCGCAAGCGGATCGATCCGGTCGCCCGCCCGCTCCCGGCCCGCGCCAAGCGCCAGCGCGACGCGCCCGACCCGGTCCGCGTCAATCGCCGCCACGAAGCCCGACTTCATCGCCTGGATGCGGAACTTGAACGTCGGCGCCTCCCGAAGGCGCGCGAAGCGGTCGAGGTCGCCGCCCTGCGCCGCGACCATCTGCGCGAACTTCGCGAACGCCGCGCCGTCCGCGAGGCGCGCCAGGCACATCGCCCGCGCCTCGTCCAGCGGCAAGTCCCGCGCAAGCGAGACCATGAGCGCCGCCTCCTCGACGCAGAGGTCGAGGACGGCGCCCGGGCGTTCGCCATTCAGCATCGCGATCGCCTCGGCGACCTCGTTCACGTTCCCGACGGCAAAGCCCAGCGGCGCGTCCATGTCCGTGACGAGCGCGGCAGCCTTGCGCCCCGCCGCCCGCGAGGACGTGACGAGCGCCGTCGCGAGCTCGTGCGCCTCCTCGCGCGTCTTCATGAACGCGCCCGACCCGACCTTCACGTCGAAGACGAGCGTGCCCGCGCCCTCGGCCCACTTCTTCGAGAGAATCGAGCTGCAGATGAGCGGAATGGAGGCGACTGTCCCCGTGACGTCGCGCAGCGCGTAGAGCTTGCGGTCGGCCGGACAGATCTCCTCGGTCTGCACGGTCATCGAGACGCCGACCTCGGACACGACCCGCTTGAAGGCGTCCAGCGAAAGCGCGGCGTTGTAGCCGGGGATGGTCTCGAGCTTGTCGGCCGTGCCGCCCGTGATGCCGAGGCCGCGCCCCGTGAGGGAGGGCACGGCGACGCCGCAGGCCGCCGCGAGCGGCTGGACGACGAGCGAGAGCTTGTCGCCGACGCCGCCCGTCGAGTGCTTGTCGGCCGTCGGCAACGGCACGTCCCGCCAGTCAACCGTCACGCCCGAACGCATCATCGCGTCGGTGAGGTCGGCCGTCTCGCGCGGCGTCATGCCCCGGCAGCAGACGGCCATCGCAAAGGCGGACATCTGATAGTCGGGAATCTCGCCCCGCGTGAAGCCCGTGACGAACTCGCGGATCTCCGCGCTTCCGAGCGCGTGACCCTCGCGTTTCTTGTCCAACAGCAACTTGGCAGCAGTCATGGCCGTATTATAGCACACGATGCGCGCCCCTGCCAACACCCCCGGCGCATTATTGACGGAAAAAGCAAGAGCCCCGGCATCTCGGCGAGGCTCACCTGCAATCCTGAATTGGCTCGGGCGGCTGGATTCGAACCAGCGACCAATTGATTAACAGTCAACTGCGCTACCACTGCGCCACGCCCGAACGTTCATTCATGAACTTGCGTTCAATGGAGCGTAGTATATCATAGTTTTCGCCCCGCGCGCAAGGGGGTATTTTCGGGGACGCGCCAGAAGCGCCGCGCGCACGGCTCGGTCGGTTGCAGACACTTTGGAACTGGGCGCCGCCGAGGCTAGCCCTCCGCACAAGGGGCAGGGGAGGCGCGGGGGAGGAGTCGCGCAGAGCTTTTCGGGCCCGACGTGGCCGGCGACGCGCCGATTCACCTCGCGGGGCCGATGCGGAAGCGAAGGCCAGAGGCTCCATTCACCTCGTGGAGTCCTGTCGGCGGTATCCACCGAGCCGACAGGCGGTATCCACCGAGCCGACAGGCGAGTTTTGCGAAGCAAAATGGCTACAGTGGTGTGCCCGAAAAAGCTCGGAGCGAGCTGCTCCCCGCGCCGCAGCGGCGGACAAGGAGCCTGTCTGCCATTGCCCTGTCAGAAAATCCGGGATAAGGGCGTTTCGCCTTATTTCGCGGCGTCGAAATGGCGGGCGATGGCGTCGTAGCCAAGCAGCAGGCCCTCGGGCATCTTGCCATAGAGACGGTAGTAGTCCGCCACGACCGGCAGGCAGCGCGCCTTCCACTTCGCCGCCGTGTTGAGGGCGATGGACGAAAGCTGGTGATGGGCAAAGGGGTTCGCGAAGCGCTCAAGAACCGATTCGGCGTAGTCTCGCTTCTCGGCCTCCGGCAGATCGACCGTCGGGAAGATCTCCTCGAAGATCACCTGGCGCAGGAAGGCGTTGAGATCCTTGTCCGCCAGGCACTGCGCGACCTCGGTGAAGCCGCGTTCAAGGCCGAGATAGACGAGCGTCGTGTGCGCCGCGTTGAGGAAGCGAACCTTGCGCGTGCGGTAGGGCTGCATGTCCTGCGTGTAGACGACGTTGATGCCGGCGGCCTTGAGCGGCAGTTCCGCCTCAAGGTCAAAGCCGGCGGGCAGCTCGACGACGAAGAAGTGGAACGGCTCGCCGCAGACCAGCACGTCGTCCTTCTCGCCGAGCTGCTGCGCATAGCGTTCGGCCGACGCGGGGTCGGGCCGCCCGGCGACGATGCGATCGACGAGCGTCGAGCAGAAGACGCATTCCTTCTCCAGCCACGCCAAGACGGCCGGATCGTCGATGTACTTCTTCGTGCACTCCTTCAGCTTGTCGCCATTGTGCTCGATGAGCTCGCACGGCAGGAAGACAAGGCCCGGCAGGTTCGCGCGGCAACGCGCCGCCACGAGACGCGCGATCTTCGCAGGGAAGGTGTCCACGCCCTTCACGTACTGGATGCCGGCCTCCGTCGTGTTGGAGACGACAAAGCGAATCGACGGATCCGTCGCGTACGCCTCGACGTTCGCCGCGAGATCGACGCCCTTCACGCACGTGATCTCCTCGATTTCCTCGACCGTCTGTCCGCCGCTGATGCCCCGAAGGCAGGTGTGGTACTTGCCGCCGCGCGCATTCAGGATCTGCGACGGCACCGACAGCGCCTCGCCGATGGGCTGGATGATCTGAACGGCGCCGTCAAACCCGGCCTTGTCGTTCATCCGCTGAACCATCCAGTCGACGAAGCACCGCAGGAAGTTCCCTTCCCCGAACTGCAGAATCTTCGTTTCCATTTTCTTCTCCTTCGCTTTCCCTTGAGTATTTTTCCTGACTTTCTTGTCAGTCTTTGAAGTGCCCGTCAGAGCGTCACGCCGTCCTTGAAGATCGCGATGCCCTGCGCGCCGCAGACCTCGTTCTTCGCCTTCTCGCCGCTCGCGACCGCCAGCACCTTCTGCGCGAACGCCTCGACGTCGGGATTCGACATCGCGTTCCAGTCGATCCAGTTCGGCTTCTTCGCCGCGAGCGCGTCGTTCGTCGCGACCTTGAGCGTCGGGACGACGCAGCCGAACGGCGTGCCGCGCCCCGTCGTGAAGAGGATGAGGTGGCAGCCCGCCGCCGCCAGCACCGTGGAGGCGACGAGGTCGTTGCCGGGGCCCGTCAGGAGCGAAAGCCCGTGGCGCTTCACGGTCTCGCCGTAGCCCAGCACGTCCTCGACCGGGGCCGAGCCGCCCTTCTGCACGCAGCCGAGCGACTTGTCCTCCAGCGTCGTGATGCCGCCCGCCTTGTTGCCGGGCGAGGGGTTCTCGTAGCAGACCTGGTTGTGCGCGGCGTAGTAGCCCTTGAAGTCGTTGATCATCTTCACGCACTTGTCGAAGACGTCGCGCGTGCGGCACCGCTTCATGAGCAGCGTCTCCGCGCCGAACATCTCGGGGACCTCGGTGAGGATCGTCGAGCCGCCGCGCGCGGCGAGCCAGTCGGAGAACCGACCGACGAGCGGATTCGCCGTGAGGCCCGAAAAGCCGTCCGACCCGCCGCACTTGAGCCCCACGACGAGCTCGGACGCCGACACCGCCTCGCGCGTCTTCGGGCGCGCCGCGTCCAGCTCCGCCAGCAGCGCCAGTCCCTTCTCGAACTCGTCGCCCGGATCCTGCGCACGGAGGAAACGGATGTTGAAAGGGGGCTGGATGTTTGGGCGTTTGGGAGTTTGGGAGTTTGGGGGTTGGGGCGTTTGGAAGGTTCCGGAGGCGGCGTCGAAGGTCTTCGGGTCGTAGCCGAGACGTGCGGCAAAGCTCTCCAGCGTGTTGTTCTCGCAACCGAGCGCGACGACGAGGACGCCGCCCGCGTTCGGGTGGTGGCAGAACTGCACGAGCATGTTCGCCGTCCGCTCGTGGTCTTCGCCCATCTGCGAACAACCGTAGGGATGCGTGAGGGCGAGGCCACCGACGCGCGCGGCCAGCCGTTCCGCAAGGCGGTTCACGCAGCCGACGAGCGGAATGACCCAGAGGTCGTTGCGGATGCCAATGCGCCCGTCGGGACGGCGGTAGGCGCGGATCGTCGGCGCGGGAACGCGCGGGACGTCGGCGAACGACGGCTCGTAGCGGTATTCGAGGACTTCGCCGAGGTTCGTCTTCACGTTGTCGACGTGGACGTGCTCGCCCTTCGCGATCGCCCGCGTCGCGTGCCCGATGGGCATGCCGTACTTGATGATGTTCTCGCCTTCGGCGATGTCGCGCCGCGCGTACTTGTGTCCGTCGTCGCGGACCTCCACGTTGTCCGATGGATGAATGACCATGAAAGGGATCCCCCTCCGCAGCCGCGTCACGTGTAGCGCAGGACTTCGTCGACCGTCGTGTAGCCGTCGAGGATCGAGCGGATGCCGTCTTCGCGCATCGTGCGCATGCCCAGCTCGCGCGCCTTCTCGCGGATGATCAGGGTCGGCGCCTTGTTGTTCACGAGCTCGCGGAGCGGGTTCGACATCCGCAGATACTCGAAGACGCCCTTGCGGCCCTTGTAGCCCGTGCCGTTGCACGTCTTGCAGCCCTTGCCGTAGTAGAACGGACGCCCGCCGATCTGGTCGCGCGTCATCTCGATGCGCTCAAGCGTGTCGTCGTCCGGCTCATACGGCTGCTTGCACTCCTTGCAGCACGTGCGGACGAGTCGCTGGCCGAGGACGCCCTCCAGCGTCGAGGAGAGGAGGTAAGGCGCGACGTTCATGTCCACCAGTCGCATCACCGCGCCCGCCGCGTCGTTCGTGTGCAGCGTCGAGAAGACGAAGTGGCCCGTCAGCGCCGCCTGAACGGCGATCTCGGCCGTCTCGAGGTCGCGGATCTCGCCGATCATCATCACGTCCGGGTCCTGGCGGAGGAACGCGCGCAGCACCTTCGCGAACGTGTTGCCCGCGCGCGCGTCGATCGGCACCTGCACGATGCCGTCCACGTTGTACTCGACCGGCTCCTCGGCCGTCAGGAGCTTCGTGTCGATCTGGTTGATGCGGCGGAGGACGGAGTAGAGCGTCGTCGTCTTGCCCGAGCCGGTCGGGCCGGTCACGATGAAGATGCCGTTCGGCTTCTCGATGTCCATCGTGATCTGCTCGTAGACGTCCTCGGGGAGACCGACGTTCTCGAGGTCGAGCGACGTCGTCGTCTGGTCGAGGATTCGCATGACGACCGACTCGCCGTGCGCCGTCGGCAGGCACGAGACGCGCAGGTCGACCGGACGGCCCGCGACCGTGAGCGCGATGCGGCCGTCCTGCGGCACGCGGCGCTCGGCGATGTTGAGGCCCGCGAGGATCTTCACGCGCGAGATGATCGCCGGGGCCATCTTCACGTCCGGCGCCTTCATCGCGTAGAGCGCGCCGTCGACGCGGTAGCGGATCTTGAAGTCGTCCTCGAACGGCTCGATGTGGATGTCGGCGGCGTGGTCGACGACGCCCTGGTAGAGGACGAGGTTCACGAACTTGATGATCGCGTTCGAGTTCGCCGCCGACTCCATCGAGGCGATGTCGTTCGCGTTCGCGCCCGCCGCCAGCGTCTCGTCGTCGCTCATGCCCTCGCCGAGCGACTTGATCATGTCGGCCACCGAGGCGTTCGCGTCGCCGTAGTACTGGGCGATGCGGTCCATCACGTCCTTCTCGCGGGCGAAGACGAACCGAACCTCCTTCGAAAGCGTGAAGAGCATCTCGTCGGAGATGCGCGGATCGACGAGGTCGAACGTCGCGAGCGTGACGGACGACTCGTCCGCCGCGACGGGGAAGACGTTGTACATGCGCGCCGTCGAGGCGGGGATCGCCTCCGTCACCTCGGTGTCGATCGTCATCGCGCCGAGGTCGATCGCCTCCGTGTCCTGGTAGGCGGCCATCGCGGCGAGGAGCGAATCCTCGTCGAGGATGCCCTGGTCGATGACGAGCTGGCGCGTCGTCTTCGACTCGGTCTTCGCGAGGTCCTGGAGGTCCTTCGCGCCGGCCTCGTCGATGTACCCGTTCTGAACGAGAAGCTGCAGTATCTGATCCATCTGTCTAGTCCCGGTGGCCGTGCCGCTCCGCGTCCCGGCGGCACCCGCCGCCAGACCAGCGCCAAAGCGCACCTGCCCGTATTGTGCGTAGTATAGCAGACTTCCGCCGACCTTGCAAAGCGGCGAGGCAAAAAGGCACGGCCGACTGGCCGTGCCCCTTTCGCTTGGATGGCAATCTCTCGATTACCAGCGGGTTTCGCGACGCGGGCCGCGATCACCGCCGCGGAAGCCGCCACGGCCACCGCCGAAGCCGCCGCGACCGCCGCGGAAGCCGCCCTCGCGCTCTTCGCGGGGCTTGGGCTGCGACTCGTTGACGCGCACGGTGCGCCCGTCGAGCTCATGTCCGTTCAGCGCGTCAATCGCAGCCTGCGCCTGAGCGGCGTCGGGCATCGTGACGAAGCCGAATCCCTTGCTGCGACCGGTCATGCGATCGGTGACAACGCGAACGGCGGTAACTTCGCCGAATGGCGCAAACGCCGCCTTCAGGCCGTCGTCGGTCGTCGCGTACGCGAGGTTACCAACATAGATTTCCATCTGATCTTTCCTTGTTTTCTTTTTTGCACCTGAACGCGAAAGCACCCGCCCTCTTCATCCAAGCACGAAATCGTTTAGAAGTTGAACGTCACGCCGACGCCACCCCCACGCGAAGTCCTTGCGCGAGCCGTAGCTGTACCAGCTGTAGGGCATCGAGCGGATCGCGTCGCAGTTGTCGCGGAGATCCGGATCGACGACGCAGCAGTAGGCGACCTTCGCGAAGAGCCCGAAGTGCTCGCTGATCTGGTAGTTGGCGTCCAGGCCAAGCTTCATCGTGGCAATGCCCGAATTGGCGTGGCGGATGCCGCCGACCTCGTTGTCGAACGCCGTCGGGAAGCACCAGTTGTACTGCGACTCGCGCCAGATGCCCTCGACGTACGGCGTCAGCGAAAGCCCGTCATCGACGGCCACCGTCTTCTTGAGGCCAAAGATCAGGAGGTTCGCGCCCTTCGAGTATTCGCGCACGACCGTGACGTACGGCACGACGTAGGGGTTCACGAGCGCGAGGCTGTGGTCAAAGTCCCATGTCGTGTGGGTATGCGTCGCTCCATGGTAGTTCTTCGGCGGATAGTAGAACCACACGACCGTCGAACGCCAGTCGAGGCCCCAGGTCCTGTCTTCGTCAAACCAGAACGTGCGCCCGAAGTGGACGTTCGGATCGTACTCGTTGAACGCCTGGCCAAGATCGTTGTCGCGGCGGCGGGGCGTCAGATCCGTATTCGACCAGAGACCGACGCCGATGTAGCCAAAGTCGCCGATGCTGACGTTCGCGTCGATGTAGCCCTGAAGCGTCGGGTTGTCGTTCACGAGCGACCCATAGAGCTGATAGCCCGAATAGAGCCCGTAGTTTCCAAAGCCCCAGACCGTGAGGAAACTCGACTGCTCGGTTTCGACCTTCTCAGCCTCGCCCTTCTTTTCTTCAGCGAAAACGGACAACAACGACACCGCGCACACAGCGGCCATCAGCTTCTTCATGCAACTCCTATAGGTTTGTTTTGGTTGGAGGTCCGAATCTCTTGTTTTGAGGATTTCGCACATTATAGCATTTCGCCGCACGGCTCTGCAACAGTCACGCGCCCGTCAGCGCCCCAGCCCCCCGCGAATGACGTCGCCCAGCCCCGTCGAGCCACCGCCCGAAACCGGCGCAACGATCGTCGCATCGAGGACCTCCGCCTGCTCGGAGTCGATCCAGAACTTGATCTTCGTGCCGCGCAGCGTCTGGTTCTGGCCCTTCGACGCATCAACGATCTCCGCATTCTGGCCGTCGCCGCCATAGAGGACGACCATGCCGCTTCCCTTGTAGTACGACGCCTTCGTCCCGTAGGCGCGCTTCATCTCGTTCGTCAGCGCGACGTTCCCGATCGCGACGATGCGCTTCAGCGTATTCGTCGTCGTCATGAAGACGTACGCCTTGTCCGCATGCATCTGGTACTGCTCGTCGTCGACGTGGACATGCCCCGTGAAGACGGCCATCCCCTCCTTGCGGTCGTAGTACGTCGAGTCGGACGTGATGCGCGCCAGGCGCGTCGCCGCCGGCTTCGCGGGAGCTGCCTCGCCCGCATCCATCGCCGACAGCAAGGACTCGGCGGCCAACAGCCGCAGAGCCATGCAGGCGGAAAACGAAAGGAAAAGGCGAAGCTTCATTCAGGCGCGAATTATACCATAAATTCGTCCGTGTGCCTACCGCCCACGCGGCGACGACAGCCCTGCGGCCTCGCGGGGGTCGCGCGAGGCTGCAAGGCCGATGACCCGTCAGGCGCGGGCGGCATAGGCAGGCGAGGCGAACGGCGGCACGTTCGTGCGCCCTTCACGCCAGTCGCGCACGGCGGCAAGGCGCGCCTTGAGGTTCGCCTCGCGCCCAAGCCCCGCCGGCGTGTAGTAGCGGCGGCCCGCGAGCGCGTCCGGCAGGCAGCTCATCCGCGCAATCTTCTCGTCCGTGTCGTGCGCGTAGACATAGCCCTTGCCGTAGTCGAGGCTCTTCATGAGTCGCGTCGGCGCGTTGCGGATCTGGAGCGGCACCGGCTCGGCCATCATCTTCTGCGCGTCCGCCGCCGCGCGGTTGTACGCCTCCTCCATCGCGTTCGACTTCGGCGCCAGGGCAAGGTAGACGACGATCTGCGTCAGGTGCACGCCGCACTCGGGCACGCCGAGATTGTGGCAGGCGTCCCAGACGGCGTTCGCCAGGAGAAGCGCGTTCGGGTCGGCGAGCCCCACGTCCTCGCTCGCGAAACGGACGCACCGCCGCGCGATGTAGAGCGGGTCTTCCCCGCCCTCCAGCATCCGCGCGAGCCAGTAGACGGCCGCGTCCGGATCGGAGTTGCGCATCGACTTGTGCAGGGCCGAGATGACGTTGTAATGCTCTTCGCCGTTCTTGTCGTAGAGGAGCGCCTTGCGGCTCACGACCTGCGCAAGGACGTCCTCCGTGATCGTCGGCCGCCCCGCCGCGTCGAACGCCGCGTTCGCGACGGCCGTCTCAAGCGTGCCGAGCGCGTTGCGCGCGTCGCCGTTCGCGTAGACCGCGATCTTCGCGAGCGTCCCGTCGCTCGCCTGCACGTCCAGCTTGCCGAAGCCGCGTGCGCTCGTCAGCGCGCGGCGCAGGAGCTTGACGAGGTCGGCCTCGGACAGGCCCTTGAGGACGAACACCTTGCAGCGCGAGAGGAGCGCCGAGTTGACCTCGAAGCTCGGATTCTCCGTCGTCGCGCCGATGAGGACGATCGAGCCCTGCTCGACGAAAGGCAGGAACGCGTCCTGCTGCGCCTTGTTGAAGCGGTGGATCTCATCCACGAAGAGGACGGTGCGGAGGCCGACGCGGCGGCCCGATTCGGCGCGCGCCATGATCTCCTTGATTTCCTTGATCCCGCTCGTCACGGCCGAGTAGTTGACGAACTCGGCCTTCGTGAGGTTCGCGACCACGTTCGCGAGCGTCGTCTTGCCGACGCCGGGCGGGCCCCAGAGAATCATGGACGGCACCTGGTCGCGCTCGATCATCTGGCGGAGGATCTTCCCCTCGCCGACGAGATGCTCTTGCCCGACGAACTCCGAGAGGTCGCGCGGACGCATCCGCGCGGCCAGCGGCTCGGGCGCCGCCGGCGCGTCGCCCCCCAAGGCCCCTTCAATCAACGACATCTGCCGCATGGGACCGTATTATACCACAACTGCCGCTACCGCCGGCAGAAGGCCTCGAAGACCTGACGGTCGTCCGTCAGCTCGGGGTGTCCGGCGAAGGCCCAGACGTTCCGCCAGCGGACGGCCGTCGGGCGCCCGCCGTGCAGGGACAGGATCTCGACGTCCGGGGCGACGTCGACGATCGCCGGCGCGCGGATGAAGGCCATCGGCACACGGTCGTCCAACCCTTCGCCACCGCCCGCGCCGCCCGCGCGCATCGCCGCGAAGCTGCCGAGCTGGCGGCCGTAGGCATTGCGCTGCACGGTCACGGGCAGGACGCCGAACCAGACGGTCGGGTCGCCCATGAGCCGTTCCGCGAGCAGGATAAGGCCCGCGCACGTCGCAAAGACGGGCAGCCCCGCCTCGATCCGCGCCTTCAGCGGCGCGAAGAGCCCGAGGTCCTTGAGGAGCTTGCCCTGCGTCGTCGATTCGCCGCCGGGGAGGACGAGGGCATCGAACGGACGCGCGAGGTCGCGCGTCTGGCGAATCTCGAACGTCTCCGCCCCGACGTCCGCAAAGGCGCGTTCGTGTTCGACGAACGCGCCCTGCACCGCGAGAACGCCGACGCGCATCTCACTTCCCCCGCTCTTCCATGATCGTCTCGATCTCGTCGGCGTTGATGCCGACCATCGCCGGGCCGAGGTTCTCGCTCAGCTTCGCGAGCAAGGCGGCGTCCTGCCAGTTCGTGACGGCCTGGACGATCGCCGCCGCGCGCTTCGCAGGGTCGCCGCTCTTGAAGATGCCGGAGCCGACGAACACGCCCTCGGCGCCCAGCTCCATCATGAGCGCGGCGTCCGCCGGGGTCGCGACGCCGCCCGCCGCGAAGTTGACGACGGGGAGCTTGCCGAGGCGATGCACCTCGCGCACGAGGTCGAGCGGCGCGGCGAGCTCCTTCGCCGCCTCGTTGAGCTCGTCCTCGCGCAACGCGGCGATCCGACGGATCTCGGCCTGCATCTTGCGCATGTGGCGGACGGCCTGCACGACGTCACCCGTGCCCGGCTCGCCCTTCGTGCGGATCATCGTCGCGCCCTCGCCAATGCGGCGGAGGGCCTCGCCGAGGTCGCGCGCGCCGCAGACGAACGGCACCTTGAAGGCCGCCTTGTCGATGTGGTAGAGGTCGTCGGCCGGCGAGAGGACTTCGCTCTCGTCGATGTAGTCGATCTCGATCGCCTCCAGAATGCGCGCCTCGGCGACGTGGCCGATGCGGCACTTCGCCATGACGGGAATCGTGACGGCCTCCTGGATGCCGCGAATCATCGCCGGATCGCTCATGCGGCTCACGCCGCCGGCCGCGCGGATGTCGGCGGGAATGCGCTCAAGCGCCATGACGGCGCACGCGCCCGCGTCCTGCGCGATCTTCGCCTGCTCGGGCGTCGTCACGTCCATGATCACGCCGCCCTTGAGCATCTGCGCCAAGTTACGGTTGAGGGTCTGCCGGTCTTCTGCCATTTCTTCTGTCGCTCCTTCCTTTCGTCACGTCCGCCCCTTCGGCGGACAACGGCGCGTATTCTAGCAGAAGGCCGCTCTGCATACAATATCGATAATTGTATGGAAGACAAGAAACGGCCCACGCGCGCCGGTCACTTGCCGACGCAGAAGCGCGAGAAGAGGTTGTCGAGCAAGTCGGCGGAATACGTCGCGCCGACGAGTTCGCCCAGCCGCTCGGCGACGCCGCGCACGGCGTTCCCCGCGAGCACGAGGTCGAGGGCCGGGCCGCCCGTGCACAGAGGAGGCTCGACGCGCGCGCGCGCGTCGCACAGGACAGGCCGCCCGTCGAGGAACGGCGCAAGACACGCGCGCGCGTCGTACAGGACGGCAAGCGTTCGGTCGTCGGGCGTGTCGGACGACGACTCGGCGGCGGCGGACGCCGCCCGCGTCTCCAGCGCGGCGACGATCGCCCGCTTGAGTTCCACCAGCCCCTCGCCCGTCTTCGCCGAGACGTTCAGCCCGTCGCCGCGCCCCAAGTCGCACTTGGCATGAACGGAAATTAATAAGGAGCAAGGAGAACTACTTACTCCTTTCTCCTTACTCCTTACTCCTTCTCCCCCTCCGAGCATCACCACCACGTCCGCGTCGGCGATCAGCTTCTCCGCGCGCGCCACGCCTTCGGCCTCGATGGCGTCGCCCGTCGCGCGCAAACCCGCCGTGTCCACAAGCCGGACGGGCCAACCGTCGAGGTCGAGCCATGCCTCGACCGCGTCGCGCGTCGTGCCCGGCACGTCGCTCACGATCGCGCGGCTCTCGCCCAACAGGGCGTTCAGGAGCGAACTCTTGCCCGCGTTCGGCGGCCCGGCCAGGACGACACGCGCGCCGTCGCGCAGGATCCGTCCCTCGCGCACGCGCACGGCCGCCGCGTCCAGCGCGGCGGCGAGCGCGGCCAGCGACGACCGAATGCCCGCGAAGAACGAGTCCGGCAGCTCGCCCTCGTCAATGTCGAGCGCATGCTCAAGCTCGGACGAAAGCGCGAGCGCCTGGTCGTAGAGCGCGCGGTTCGCCCGTGTGCGCCGTCCGGCCAGGCCATCCAACGCGGCATCCGCCGCCCGCGCCGTCTTCGCCTGAATGAGGTCGAGAACGCTCTCGGCCTGATCGTAGTCGAGCCGTCCGTTCAGGAACGCGCGCTCCGTGAACTCGCCGCGTCGCGCCAGCCGCGCGCCGGCGGCCAGGCAGGCCTCCAGGATGCGACGCGGCGTGACCGCGCCGCCGTGGCACTGGAACTCGACCACGTCCTCGCCCGTATAGGACTGCGGCGCCCGGAACGCAAGCACGACCGCCTCATCAATCACGCCGCCCCGCGCCGCGCCGCTGTCGGACGCCCGCGGTCCTTTGTCCGCCGCCGCGTAGATCTTGCGAAAATAGAGGCCGCGCCGCGTCACGGGCGTGCCGGTCAGGCGCGCGGCGATGGCCAACGCCTCCGGCCCGGAGACGCGAACGACCGCCACGCCGGCAGGGCCGGGGGCGGTCGCAATGGCAGCTATCGTCAAAGCGCGCGTCACTTCACGCTGCGGAAGAACTTGCGCATCTCGTCCGCCGTCGTGCACTGCGCAAGCTTCTCGTAGCCGCAGTCGCCGCGCAGCGCCTTCGAGATGTAGCTCATCAGCTGCAGGTAGGGCGTCTGCGTCGAGTCGTTCGCAATCGTCAGAACGATGATCGCGAGCGGCGAGTTGTCGATCGTCTCGTAGTCCGGGATGCAGCCGTTCGCCGTGCCCGCGTTGTCGAGGATCGCGACCGCGCCGACGATGCCGTCCACTTCCGCGCAGCGGCCGTGCGGCACGGCGATGCCGTGGTCAAGCCCAGTCGGCATCGAGGCCTCGCGGCGCAGGACGGCCGCCGTCGCGGCGGCGACGTCCTTGACCTGCGACGGACACGCCGCCGCGATTTCGGCGATGAGCTTCTCGATCGCCTCCTTCTTCGAAGAGGCCCGGAACTTCGGCAGCATCACGAAGTCCTTCAGATGGCGGCCGACGCCCGTGTGGCGCTTGTTCGCCGACGCCGTCGAGTCGCCGTCCTTCAGCATCCGGCTGACGTCTTCGCGGCGGATGGGCTTGGCGATCTGGCGGGCGAGGTCGTTCATCTCGGAGGCGACCTCCATCCACGCCGTCATCACGATCGCCTCCTCGGCGGGTGTGCAGGAGACGGTGATCACGTTCTTGTCGCGCTGGACGGACAGCTCCAGGTTGTCCATCGCAATCTCCCAGATGCTGTCCTCCTTCGAGAGGAGCGACGTGAAGAAGCCCTCGTCGCGGAACTCGGCGACGAGCTTGTCGAGCATGAGCGCGGCAATGTCGGCCGTCGGCAGCTCGAAGACGACGGGACGCGAGTTGTCGTGGCTCTGCTTCGGATGCCGCACGCCCTTCGCCTTCGGCGCGAAGAGCCCGACGAGCGCGGGCGGCGCGACGACCGTCGTGACGAGCGTCATCAGGATGCCGATGCCGAAGATCTCCTGCGTGAGGAAGCCGCTCGAAAGACCGAGGCCCGCGATGATGAGCGCGACTTCGCCGCGCGGCATCATGCCCGCGCCGATCCGAAGGCCGCCAAGGAGATTGAAGCCGCAGCAGAGCGACGGCACCATGCAGCCGATCACCTTCGCCGCGACGGAGAGCGCCGTGTAGATGCCGCCGAAGATGAGGACGGGCTTCGAGCAGAGGGCCGTGACGTCGACCATCATGCCCATCGAGCAGAAGAAGACCGGGACGAGAAACGTGTAGACCGGCGTGAGCATCTCCTGAATCGGGTGCTTGAGGTCCGTGCGCGAGAGCGCGAGGCCCATCACGTACGCGCCGATGATCATCGCCAGCCCCATGAACTCGAAGAAGCCGGCGAGGACAAGCGCGAGGCCGAACGCCATCGTCGCGATGACGACCGGGTTCTTGAACGCCGCCTTCAGGAACTTCGCGATCCAGGGCGCCGCGAGAAGCCCGATCGCTGTCGCGCCGAGCCAGACGCCGAACGCCTTGAGCGCGACGAGGCCAATCGCGCCCCAGTCCATCGCCCCAGCGGCCGTGCCGGCCTTCGCCACCGCGTGGTTCGCGACGATGATGCCGTTGCCGATCGCCAGCACGATGAGGCCCAGGACGTCGTCGATCACGGCGCCCGCCATGATCGTCACGCCTTCCTCGGAATCCATCTGCTTCTTCTCGGAGAGGATGCGCGCCGTGATGCCGACCGAGGTCGCCGTGGCCATGATGCCCATGTAGAGCGGCGCCTCCTTCGTCATCGCCTCGGCGAGCGGCAGGCCCTTCAGGTACGCGAAGTGCTCGAAGAACTCCGGCAGCAGGTAGACCGCGCAGAGGTCGCCGAAGACGAACGAGACGATCACGCCGCCGAGGCCGACCATGAGGCCGACGAACGAGTAGCGGAGAAAGAGCTTGAGGTTCGTCTCAAGGCCCGACAGGAAGAGGAGGATGACCGAGGCCAGCGTCGCGATGCCGTAGAGCGCGGGCGACGTCGCGTCAAACGCATGGCCCGTCTCCTTCGCGATCGCGCGCAGCTCCGCGCCATGGAAGAGGCCGCCCGCAAACAGGCCGTCGCCAAAGCCAAGCCCGCCCAGGGCCCACGGGCCGATCACGATGCCGGCCGCGAGTTCGCCGAGGATCGACGGCAGCTTCAGGCAGGCCGCGATCGCGCCGCCCACGCGCGCCGCAAAGATGATGACGCCGATCTGGAGGACGAGGAACATCATCTCTTCCACGCGGGGCAGGCCAAAGTTCGGATAGGGCGGGGGACCGCCCTCATGCGCCGCAAAAACACCCGCCGCACACAGGACTGTGGCGGCCACCAAAAACACTTTCTTGTTTTTCATATTGCGGGATAGTATACCACAAATCGCCGCCGCGAATTTTGCTATAATTCAAATTCGACAAACAAAGGAGGACGATTCCATGTCAAACCGCACCTATTCGCAGGAAGAACTTCACGACGCGCTCGCCCTGATGGGCATCGACGGCGTCACGGACGTCGCGCGCTACGGCTCGGGGCACATCAACGACACGTTCAAGGTCGAGACGGCGCGCGGCACGCGCTTCATCCTCCAGCGCGTCAACACGGACATCTTTCCGCCCGACCTCCTGAAGAGCAACATCCTGCGCGTGACGCGCCACCTCCAGGCGAAGGGCATCAAGTCGCTGGACGTGGTCGCCTACGAGAACCCCTGGCGCGTCTATGCGTTCCTCGAGGGCTACACGTCCGTCGATCTCATCACGAGCCCCGCGCAGGCCGAGCTCGCGGCGGGCGCGTTCGCGAAGTTCCAGAACGACCTCGCCGACCTGCCCGCGCCGCGCCTCGGCGAGATCATCCCGAAGTTCCATGACACGGTCGACCGCCTGCGCCTTCTGGACGCGGCGTCGGCAGCGGACGTGAAGGGCCGCAAGGCGAAGGTCGCCGCCGAGCTCGCGTTCATTGACAGGCGTCGCGAAGAGGCCGCGAAGATCGTGACGATGATGCGCAGCGGCGAGATCCCCGAACGTGTCACGCACAACGACACGAAGATCAACAACGTCATGCTCGCGCCGGACGGCACGAGCGTCGTCATCGACCTCGACACGACGATGCCCGGCTCGGCGCTCTACGACTTCGGCGACATGGTGCGCACGTCGTCCGCCGCTGCCGCCGAAGACGAGAAAGACCTCTCGAAGGTCTATTCCAAGAAGGAGTACTTCGAGGCCCTCGTCAAGGGCTATCTCGCGGGCGCGAAGTTCCTGACCGAGGCCGAGAAGGCGAACCTCGCGTTTGCAGGGCGGCTCATCACGCTCACGATCGGCATCCGCTTCCTCACCGACTACCTGGCGGGAGACACCTACTTCCGCACGGCCTACGACGACCACAACCTCGTGCGCTGCCGCACGCAGTTCAAGATGGTCGAGTCGATGGAAGCGCAGGCCGACGACTACGAGACCCTCGTCCGCCACTACGCGAACTAGGCGGCGGGACTACCGGTCCGGCGGACGCCTCTTCTGGCCGAAGTCGGGCTGGCGGCGGCCCTGGTAGCCCGTGTGGCCCTGCCGCTTGCGGTTGTTGCGGTTCCGGTTCGCGGGATGCACCCACGGCGCCTGGGGAAGCCCCTCGCCCTGATGGCCCGTCTTCCGGTCGGCGACGTCCGAGTGATAGGGATGGTCGCGGTCGACGGGAATCGTCTTCTTGATGAGGCGCTCGACGGCCTTGAGCTGGCCGCGCTCCTCGACCGTCACGAACGAAATCGCCGCGCCCGACTCGCCGGCGCGCGCCGTGCGGCCGATGCGATGGACGTAGCTCTCCGTCTCGAGCGGAAGCTCCATGTTGATGACGCACGCGACGTCGGGCACGTCGATGCCGCGACTTGCGATGTCCGTCGCGACGAGGACGCGCACCTGCCCCTTGCGGAAGCCGTCCAGCGCGCGCGTGCGCTGGTTCTGCGTCTTGTCGGAGTGGATCGCCGCGCAGGGGATCTCCGCCTTCAGGAGCTTCTTGACGATGCGGTCCGCCCCATGGCGCATCTTCGTGAAGACGATGACCTTCGCCCACTCCGGATGCGTCTTCAGGAGGTGGATGAGCAGCGAGTCCTTGTTCGACTTCTCGACGAACATCACCTTCTGGTTGATCTTCTCGACGGTCGGCGTCTCGGGCGAGATCTCGACCTTCACCGGATCCGTCACGAGCTCGCCCGCGAGCTTCGCGATCGCCGGCGACATCGTCGCGGAGAAGAAGAGCGACTCGCGCGCCTTCGGGAGCTTCGAGATGATGCGCTTGATGTCGGGCAGAAAGCCCATGTCGAGCATGCGGTCGGCCTCGTCAAGGACGAAGCACTCCACCTGGTCGAGGTAGAGGATGCCCTGCGTCATGAGGTCGATGAGCCGGCCGGGGCAGGCGATCACGATCTCCGCGCCCTTCTTGACGTCCTTGACCTGGCCGAACTGCGAGACGCCGCCGAAGACGCACGCGAACGGCAGGCTCGCGTGCTTGGCGTACTTCCGCACGTTCTCCGCCGTCTGCGCGGCGAGCTCGCGCGTCGGCGAGAGGATGAGGGCACGCGGGTGGCCGATGTGGCGCGGACGGCGCACCTTGACGAGGTGGTTCAGGATCGGCAGCATGAACGCCGCCGTCTTCCCCGTGCCCGTCTGGGCGATGCCGATCAGGTCGCGCCCGTCCAGCAGATGCGGGATCGCCTGCGCCTGAATCGGCGTCGGCTTCGCGTAGCCCGCCTCCGAGATCGCCTGCTGCAGCTTCTGGTCGAGCCGCCCGAAAACCGTTCCCTCAAACATCGCCTGTCTCTTTCTCTCCCTGGATTCGTGCGCTTACTTCACGCGCCCCGTGTAGGCGTTGACGCCCGAATTGTCGATCACGTACTGGAAGAACTTCTTCTCGGCCTCGCCGCGCGCCTTGTCCCACGGACGCGGCGAGCCCTCGAGCTGCACGGCCCAGAGCTTCAGCTCCTTGCGGTGCCAGTTGACCATGCAGTTCGTGCCCCACGCGCCGCCGTGGCCGAACCACTGGGCATCCCCGTCCTTCACCGGCGCGGTCAGGCCGAGCGAGTAGCCGTTGAACCCCGCCGGGCGCGTCGAGACCGCGAGAATCGACTTGACCGTCTCCTCCTTGAGAATCCGCACGCCGTTGTCGCCGACGCCGAGGTTCATGAGCATCTTGTAGAACTTGAGCTGGTCGTTCGCCGTCGTCCAGAGGCCCGCACCCGCCGAGGCGAAGATGCGGCCACGGTCGTTGTAGGGCCGCTGCTCCATCGCGTGCTCGTAGAGGTACTTCGCCGGCTGGCCCTTCTGGCAGGTGTAGCTCTCGACGAGGTGGGAGAGCTGCTCGTCCGTCGGCCAGAACGTCGTGTCCTTCATGCCGAGCGGATCCAGCACCGTCTGCTGGAGGTAGTCCTCCCAGTGCATCCCCGTCACGACCTCGACGACCGCCGCGCCGATGTCGATGCCCGTGTTCGAGTACTGCACCTTCGTGCCCGGCTCGAACAGGAGCGGCGAGGCCGCCGCGATCGCCGCCGTCTGGCGAAGCGGCGCGCCGCCCGACCAGCCGCCGCCCCTGATGTTGCCCTGCTTCGCGCAGATCTCGAACGGGAAGCCGCCCGTGTGGTTCAGCACCATGCGGACCGTGAGGATGTTCTTCGCCTTCACGAGCGTCCGCACGCCGTTCGACTCGGACGACTTGATCCACAGCGTCTTGAATTCGGGGAGGTATTTCGAGACGGGGTCGTCCAGCGAGATCTTCCCTTCCTCCACGAGCTTCGCGATCGTCACGCCGCAGAAGCCCTTCGTCTGAGAGCACTGCATATAGACGTCGTCCAGCGTGATCTTGCGCTTCGCCGCGACGTCCGCATAGCCGATCGCGCACGTCTCCTGCACGCCGTCCTTGTAGAAGACGTTGATCGCACCCGGCAGTTCGCCGGAGTCCACGTAGGGCTGGAGCGCGTCTCGCGCGAACGTCGTGCCCGAATCCTTGGGGCCCTTGGCCGTGCAGCAGCCAGCAAGCGCCGCCGCCAACGCGGAGAGGAGGAGTGTCTTCTTCATGGTCATCCGATTTTTCCTTTCTGTTCTGTGAAACTTCCTTTCTGTTCTGTGAAACATATCGTATCGCTGTATTATAGCAAAAATGGGAAATGCCCGTGGGCGCCCACTACGCAAACTCAAGGCGACGGCGCTCGTGTCCGTCCAGATGCGTGAAGACGACATGCTTCGCCGTCGGCGGAATGAGCGAGCCCGCCCGCTCCGGCCACTCGACGACGAGAATCGCGCCTTCGGCCAAATAGTCCTCCCATCCGATCGCCAGCACGTCGTCCTCGCCACGCAGACGATAGAGGTCCATATGGACGAGGAGGAGTGGCACCTTCCCACTTTCCCACTTTCCCACTCTCCGATGCTCCTGCACCAGGCAGAAGGTCGGGGACGTCACGCGCCCCGCGACGCCAAGCGCGGCGGCGAGCCCCTGCGTGAACGTCGTCTTCCCCGCGCCCAGATCGCCTTCGAGGCAAACGACGTCACCCCGCTTCAGCTCGGCCGCAAACTGCCGCGCAAGCGCCCACGTCTCCTCGACGGAATTGGCCTCAAAGACACCCGTCATCCTTCAGCTCCTGAAAGCAACGCTTCAGATAATCGCGCGAAAACGCCGACGCATGCGGCATTCGAATCAAATTCGGCGGCAACCTCTGGGGGTCTGTCCCCAGGATTGTTCGGGGCCTGTCCCCACCTTCCCACGCTCCCACCTTCCCACGCCCAATAATCCTCTCCAGCGGGCCGGGTTCGGACAGAAAGACGTCGAGATACGCACCGGCAATCCGCCCCGTCCGCAGCGCCTCGACGAGCGCCGGCTCGTCCACCGCATTGCCGCGCCCGACATTGACGACGACCGCACGCTTCGGCAGCTTCCGAAGCCGCGTCCGCGAAAGGAAGCCGTCCGTCCCCGTGTCGCTCGGCAACGCGAGGACGAGCCAGTCCGCCGTCTTCAGCGCCGCGTCGAGGTCGCCGAGGTTGCGCCGCGAGAAGCCCTGGACGGACACGCCCAGCGACTCCAGCCGCCGCCCGATTGCGCCGCCGACGCGCCCGTAGCCGACGATCACGGCCTTCGTGCCGGCGACCGTGAAGCAGCGGTCGCTCAATTCCGCGCGCGGCCAGTTCGGAACGGCGGTCGCCTGCGCGCCGCCATAGCCCGCGTAGTCGCGCACGGCGAAGAAGCCGCGCGCCCAGGCGAGGACGAACGCCGCGACCGACTCGGACATGATGTCGCCGTGAAAGCGCCCGAAGTGCAGCGTCACGCCGGGCGGCGCCTCCAGCGCGACGAGCTCGCGGCCGGCCCCCGGCGTCGCCAGCACCTTCAGCTTCGGCGCGCGGACAAACCACTCTCTCTTGAAGTGCCACGTCACGACATGCGTCGCCTGCGGCAGCTGGCTCAGGAACGCGGCCTCGCTCCGCGCGCGCACGAGGCAGCTGCCCACCGGAACAAGCGTCTTCAGAAACCGAAGTGCTTCCGCGTCCGCGCGGAAGCACGACTCCGGCCATTCCAGCCAGATGAGGTAGAAATTACTCTCTTTCATCCAATCACTCGATCATTCACTCGCCCATTCGCTCACTCGCTCATTCGATCATTCGATCATTCGATCATTCGACCATTCGATTATTTCCCATCCTCGTCCAGCGCGCCCTTGTAGGCGACGCGCTTGACCTTGCCGATCGACGTGCGCACGAGCGGCTCCTTCGCGCAGACGACCTTGCGCACGCGCTTGTAGTCGGCGAGCTCCGCGCAGCGCTCCTGCGCGTGCTTGATGGCGAACTTCTCGACGTCCTCCCACGCGGGCAACGTGCCGCCGTTGCGATCCTTGAACCAGTCCTCGTTCGGATAGATGATCGCGCCGACCTTCTCGCCCGGATCGTCCCCCTGCGTGTAGCCGACGACGACGACGTCCGAGATGCACGGCTCCTTCGCGATCGTGTTCTCGACCTCCTCCGGATAGATGTTCTTGCCTTCGCGGTTGACGATCAGCGCCTTCTTGCGCCCGCGAATCGTGATGAAGCCGTCCTCGTCCATCGACGCGAGGTCGCCCGTGCGGAACCAGAGACCGCCCTTGCCGTCGTCCTCGAACGCCTCGGCCGTCGCGTCCGGATTGTGGAAGTAGCCCTGCATGACAATCGGGCCCTTCACCTGGATCTCGCCGACGCCCTGCTCGTTCGGATCGGCGAGGCGCACCTCGATGCCGCCGATCGCCGGGCCGATCGTGCCGATCTTGATGACTTCGGGCGGACACACCGAGACGATCGGCGAGCATTCCGTCAGCCCGTAGCCTTCGAGGAAGCGCACGTGGATGCGCTTGAAGCATTCCATCACGGGACGCGGGCACGGCGCGCCGCCGGTGATGAAGAAACGCAGGCGTCCGCCGAGTCTCAGCTTCACCATGTGCATGACCGGCCCGCGTAGCCCGATCTTCATGAGGAACTGCGCGAGCTTCGACTTCGCGAGCCCCGACTCGATCTTCTCGTGCAGCTTCTCCGCGAGGAGCGGCACCGCGCAGATGACGGTCGGCTTGAGGTCGTGGATGTCCTGCCCGACGGTGCGCAGCGATTGGCAGAAGCACATCGACGCGCCCTTCATCATCGAGGCGATGAAGTTCGCCGAGAACGAGAAGGCGTGGAAAAGCGGGAGGACGACGAAGAACGAGTCCTTGTTCGTGACGGTGCCGAAGAGCTTGTAGGCCCCTTCGAGGTCGGCGATAAAGTTCGCGTGCGTGAGCATCGCGCCCTTGGGCTTGCCCGTCGTGCCCGACGTGTAGATGATGGACGCGATGTCCGACGGCTCGGCGACGTGGGCGTCGTACCACGCGCCGCCGCCCGCGAGGCGCAGGCTCTCATAGCCGACGACCTCGACGCGCCCGTCGATCTTCTGCCCCGCGTTGATGACGCCCCCGACGACGACGACGGCCCGAAGGCAGGGAAGCTCCTTCGCGATCTGCATCATCATCCGGAGATGCTCGGGACCGGTCGTCACGACGCGCACCTCGGCGTCCTTCAGGATGTAGGCGACCTCCTCGTTGTGGAGCTTCGGGTCGATCGGCACGACCGAGACGCCCGTGCCGACCTGCGCGAGGTACGACTCGATCCAGGTCGGCGAGTTCGCCAGAATCAGCGCCGCGTTCTCGTCGCGCGGCTTCAGCCCGAAGCGCGTGCCGTAGCCCTCGGCAATCTCGCGGACGCCCTTCAGGGACGCCGCGTAGGAGCGGGTCTTCCAGACCTTGTCCTCGTTGTAGGTGAAGAGCTTCGCATTCGGCTGAATGCCCGCCCACTTCTCGATCAGACCGCGAATCGTCATAGGAAAACCCTTCGTTTACTGTTCTGTTACAAGGCCGCCCTTAGCGGCGCAGCGCCCGAACGGCGCGCCGGATGTCGCCCGGACGGTCGTCGCCCGCCTCGCGCTCGACGACATAGTTGCCCTTGTAGCCCAAAGCCTCCAAGTCCGCCAGGAACGCCTCGCCGCCCACTTCGCCCTCGCCCCACGGGACTTCCGTGCCCCACGTTCCCGGCTTCTTCGTCTCGCGCGCGTCCTTGACATGGACTTGCTTGATCCACGGCGCGAGGACGCGCACCGCCTCGCGCGGCTTCCCCTTCGCATAGAGGATCATATTCGCGGGGTCGAAGTTGATGCCGACGCCGGGCACGCGCGGCATGAACGCGGCCAGGTCCTCGGCCGTCTCCTGCCCCGACTCGAGGATCAGCTCGACGCCGTACTTCCGGCATTCGTCACGCATCCACGTCACGCGCTGGACGTATTTCTTCAGCGCGGCCGGATTCGACTCGTCGAGGAAGCCCGCGTGCGTGGACATGTACCGGCAGCCGAGCTCCTGCGTCAGGCGCGCGCCCGCCGTCACGATCTTCTTGTTCGCCTCCCACGTGCGGTCAGGCACGATGCCGCCCGTCTCGCGGATCGTCTCAAGCGTCGAGTAGTCCTCCCCGACCGTTCCGATCATCGTGGACATGAGAACCCACTCGCCCTTCGCGATCTTCTCCTTCACGAACGCGAGCGCCGCCGCGTCCTCCGCCGCGCCATGCCGCTCGTCCGGCGCGATGAACGGCCCCAGCGCAAGGTGGATGCCCTTCACATCGGCCTCCGCCATCTCGCGGGCGACCTCCTTCATCGGCAGCCGCCAGCTCCAGCTGCAGACGCCGATGCGGTCGGCGGGAATCGCGACGCGCGACGACGGCGCGGAAAGACAGCCAGCCGCGAACAGGAGCGCGGCAAGGGAAAGAAACCTGAAGAATCTTTTCATGGGGACGAATTATACCACGAAACGGACACGAGCGGAAGGGTCAGCGCGCCGCCGGACGGGCAAACGCGAAGCAGAGCGGCCGCCAGCAGGGAATCGGCGCGCCCACGGGCGCAAGCGCAGAGGCGTCACGGTCGAAACGGTAGACCTGGATCTCGTCGGACATCTTGTGCCCGACGACCACGAACCGCTCGCCAGGCAGGAACGCGAAGTCGCGCGGGAACTGCCCGGTCAGCTTCGCGACGTTGCGGCACGCAAGCCGCCCCGTCGCGGCATCGACCGAAAAGAGCGCAATCGAGTCGTGCCCGCGATTCGACGCCAGCAGAACCGCGCCGTCCGCCGTCAGCTTGATCGCCGCCGCCTTCGTCGTCAGCGTCTCACCGTCCGCCGCCCAGCGGTTGAACGTCGTCGGCAGCATCGACCACTGGCCGACCTTCGTGAACGAACGCCCGTCAAAGGCGTAGGACGCAACGCTGGAGCCCAGTTCGTGGAGAACGAAAAGGAAGCGCCCGTCCTTCGACCAGACGGCATGGCGCGGGCCGTCGCCGGGATTGCACGTGATTTCGAGCGACGGATCGACCTGAAGCGTCACGGGGTCGAAGAAGCGGATGCGGTCGCAGCCGAGGTCAATGGCGCCGAGCCGCGAGGCGTCCGGCGTCAGGAACGTGAAGTGCGCATAGGCCTTCTTCTGGCGCAGGCGGTTCGGGCCGACGTGATCGTCCGGGAAGACGTAGCTCTTCAGGTCCGAGCCGTCCGCCTTGAGCGAGACGACCGTCGCGGAGAGATAGGCCGCCGCGAAGACGCGCGACCCGTCCGGCGACAGCGAGACGTGGCACGGCGCCTCGCACGGCAGTTCGGCGAGACGCTCCACCTCGCCGAGCCGCCCGTCCGGGCCAATCGGGAAGCGCACGACGGTGCCGACGCTCTTCGCGTCGCGCTTCTCGCCGATGGCGGAGTAGAGCCATCGTCCGTCGGGACTCTGCTGGAAGTAGGTCGTGCCCTGGATGCCCTTCACGGACTGGACGATTTTCGCCAGCCCCGTCTCCGTGTCGCACGAAAGGACATGGAGGGCCTGCAGATCGGGCGAGCCCGTGTTGCAGCCGACGTAGCAATTGAGGATCGATGCCATGAGAAATGCCGAGTTCATGTGTTTGTCGGTGGATTAAACCATATTCGCGCGAGCGTGTCAACACGCCGCGCCGCGACAGGAAAAAT